>WHSR01000087.1 GCA_009379995.1 Streptosporangiales bacterium | reverse complement strand
CTAAGCCCAGGCAGATACGGAAAACAGCGAACAAGCGTGTATCTAGGCCGAACAGCGATTCCCACCAGCTGCCAGCCCGCCGACCTGCATCTTCACCCTCGATCGCGGCCCAGCACCCCGATTAGCTGCGGAACCCCGGTAAGATCACGACCAGAAATGGTGGGTGCCCGGCGGCGCCGACTCCAGCCAGGCGAGGAATCCGGTCAACGCGGGCTCGCTCATCCCGAGTTCCACAGCCGCACCCCGGTCGTGGCACGACACCACCACCGAGTCCACGGGCAGCCTCGCGATCTCGTCCGGGTGCGGGCGCCGACGACCGGTGATCACCAGCGTGCGGCGCATGATGTGGAAGGGGCGCGGCGCCAGGCTGAAGATCCGGTACCACTGCAGCGACTCTCCGTCGTACCGGGCCACCCCGAGCATCCACCGACCACCGTGGTCGGCGATCCGCAGGCCGCAGTCGACGGTCGCGCCTCGCCACTGCAGCCACCTGCGGCGGACCGCGATGACGATAAGCGCAAGCAAGACGGCGACAACCAGGCTCGCGAGTGCCCCTACGACCTCGTAGGCGAGGTACTGGCCGCGCACCGAGCCGAAGCTCCTCAGACCTCCTGGCCGCTCGCCCGTAGCCTGGCGCGTTGGCGCTCAACCTCGGCCTGGGCCTCCTCGTCGTGATCGGCGTCGGCGAGGGCCCTCTCCAGCGCGCGGTGGGCCTCCTCGACGTCGACCTCCTGTCCGAGCTCGGCGTACTCCGCGAGGATCGACACCCGGTTCTCGGTGACGGACAGGAAACCCCCGCTCACCGCCGCGACGACCTCCTCGCTGCCCGCCGACTCGTGCACCCGCACGACGCCGCCTTCCACGAGCGCGCCGAACAGCGGCGCGTGGTTGGGCAGGATGCCCAGCTCGCCCTCCAGCGTCCGGGCCAACACCATGTCGGCCTCGCCGGACCAGACCTGGCGCTCCGGAGCGACGAGCTCAACGCGCAGCTTTGCCACCGGCTCCTCCCAATGTCAGCGGTCGCCCGTCGAGCATAGCGAGCCGCCCAGGACGCTCGCCGGGGGAGGGCTCGCTCACTCCTGCAGCTCCCTCGCCTTGCGCTCGACGTCCTCGATGCCGCCGCACATGTAGAACGCCTGCTCGGGCAGGTGGTCGTACTTGCCCTCGGTGAGCGCCTTGAACGAGGCCACGGTGTCGTCGACGGTGACGAACGCACCCTTCAGCCCGGTGAACTGCTCTGCCACGAACATCGGCTGGGACAGGAACCGCTCGATCTTCCGCGCCCGGTAGACGATGACCTTGTCCTCCTCGGACAGCTCGTCGATGCCGAGGATGGCGATGATGTCCTGCAGCTCCTTGTAGCGCTGCAGGATCCGGATGACCTCCTGGGCCACCGTGTAGTGTTCCTGACCCACGTAGCGCGGGTCCAGGATTCGCGAGGTGGAGTCCAGCGGGTCCACCGCCGGATAGATGCCCTTCTCGGTGATCGCCCGGGAGAGCACAGTCGTCGCGTCGAGGTGGGCGAACGTGGTGTGCGGCGCAGGGTCGGTGATGTCGTCGGCGGGCACGTAGATCGCCTGCATCGAGGTGATGGAGTGGCCGCGGGTGGAGGTGATCCGCTCCTGCAGGTCGCCCATCTCGTCGGCGAGCGTCGGCTGGTAGCCGACCGCCGACGGCATCCGGCCGAGCAGCGTCGACACCTCCGAGCCGGCCTGGGTGAACCGGAAGATGTTGTCGATGAACAGGAGAACGTCCTGCCGCTGCACGTCGCGGAAGTACTCCGCCATGGTCAGCGCGGCCAGGCCGACCCGAAGGCGGGTGCCCGGGGGCTCGTCCATCTGGCCGAACACCAGCGCCGTCGAGTTGATGACGCCGGACTCGGACATCTCGATGAACAGGTCGTTGCCCTCACGGGTGCGCTCTCCGACCCCAGCGAAGACCGAAACGCCGCCGAACTCCTGGGCGACCCGGCGGATCATCTCCTGGATGAGCACCGTCTTGCCGACACCGGCGCCGCCGAACAGGCCGATCTTGCCGCCCTGCACGTACGGGGTCAGCAGGTCGAGGACCTTGAGGCCGGTCTCGAACATCTCGGTCTTGCCCTCGAGCTGGTCGAAGGGGGGCGCGTCCCGGTGGATCGGCCAGCGCTCCTCGACCTGCAGCTTGCTCGTCTCCACGTCGAGGGTCTCGCCGAGCACGTTGAAGACGTGGCCCTTGGTGACGTCGCCGACCGGCACGCTGATCGCCGAGCCGGTGTCGGTCACCGGGGTCCCACGGACGAGCCCGTCGGTGGGCTGCATGGCGATCGCCCGCACCATGTTGTCGCCGATGTGCTGGGCGACCTCGAGGGTCAGCGTCCTGGTGTCCTCGCCGAGGACGACGTCGACGTGCAGCGCGTTGTAGATGTCGGGCATCGCCTCGACGGGGAACTCCACGTCAACGACGGGCCCGATCACCCGCGCGACCCTTCCTGTGGCCTGGGTGCCCTCTACGGTGTTCTCAACGGTCGCGGTCATAGATAACTCTCACTCGCTCTCCGCGGTCGCAGCAGCCAGCGCGTTCGCGCCACCGACGATTTCGCTGATTTCCGTGGTGATCTCCGCCTGCCGAGCCTGGTTGGCCTGGCGCGTCAGCGTCTCGACGAGCTCGTTGGCGTTGTCGGTCGCCGACTTCATCGCCCGCTGCCGGGCGGCGTGCTCCGAGGCGGCGGACTGCAGAAGCATGTGCCAGATCCGGTTCTCGATGTAGCTGGGCAGCAGGCGGTCGAGCACCTCCTCGGGAGATGGCTCGAACTCGTACAGCGGCAGCGCCCCACCGGCGGCCGCCTCACCGGCCTCCCCAGTCTCCTGGCCCTCCTCGACCTCTTCGACCTCGAGCGGCACGATCCGGTGGATCACCGGCCGCTGGGACAGCATGGAGACGAACTCGGTGTAGACGACGTGGATCTCGCCGACTCCCCCGTCCTCCTCCGGACGGCTGAAGGCGGCGACCAGAGCCTGGCCGATCTGCTCTGCCCGGTCGTACGACGGGTTGCCGGAGAAGCCACTCCACTCACGCTCGATGTCGCGCCCACGGAAGCGGTACCACCCGATGCCCTTGCGGCCCGCGACGTAGATCACCGGCTCCTTGCCCTCGTCCCGTAGCTTCGCGGCGAGCGCCTCGCCCTCCCGCAGCAGGTTCGCGTTGAAGCCGCCGCAGAAGCCGCCGTCGCTGGTCAGCAGCAGCATGGCGGCCCGCCTGGCGTCGCTGCGCTCGACGAGCAGCGGATGGTCGATGTCGGGGTGGTAGCTGATCAAGGCCGAAACCGCGCGGGTGATCTCCCGCGCGTACGGCGCCGACGCCGCCGCCCGCCGCTGCGCCGTGATGATCCGCGACGAGGCGATGAGCTCCTGGGCATGGGTGATCTTCCCCATCGCCCGCGCCGAGCGGATGCGCCCGCGGATTACCCGAAGCTGTGCTCCCATGCCTGTCCCAGACCGTCCTAACCTCGCCTGACCCGCCGGATCTTCTCCTGCTCGACGTCCTCGTCCTCGGCCGCCTCGACCGGCTCCTCGCGCACGAGCGACTCTCCCGAGCTGGTCGTGAACTGCTTCTTGAACGCCGTGACCGCGTCCTTGAGCGCCTCGGCCATGTCCTCGGACAGCACGCCGCTCTGCGAGATCGAGTCGTAGATGCCCTGGTGCTGCCGGCCGACGTAGTCGAGGAACTCGGCTTCGAACCGGCCGACGTCCTCGACCGGGACGTCGTCGAGCTCGCCGGTCGTGCCGGCCCAGACCGAGACGACCTGGTGTTCGATCGAGTACGGGGCGAACTGCGGCTGCTTCAGCAGCTCGACGAGCCGCGCGCCGCGGTCGAGCTGGGCTCGGGAGGCCGCGTCCAGGTCGGAGGCGAACGCCGCGAAGGCTTCGAGGTCGCGGTACTGCGAGAGGCCGATGCGCAGCGTGCCGGACACGCTCTTCATCGCCTTGATCTGGGCGTCGCCGCCGACCCGGGAAACCGAGATGCCGGGGTTGATCGCCGGCCGCACGCCCGCGTTGAACAGGCCGGTCTCCAGGAAGATCTGCCCATCGGTGATGGAGATGACGTTGGTCGGGATGTACGCCGAGATGTCGTTGGCCTTGGTCTCGATGATCGGCAGGCCGGTCAGCGACCCGCCGCCCAACTCGTCGGACAGCTTGGCGCACCGCTCCAGCAGCCGGGAGTGCAGGTAGAAGACGTCGCCGGGGTAGGCCTCACGGCCGGGCGGGCGGCGCAGCAGCAGCGAGATCGCACGGTAGGCCTCGGCCTGCTTGGTCAGGTCGTCGAAGATGATGAGCGCGTGCTGGCCCTGGTACATCCAGTGCTGACCGAGGGCCGAGCCGGCGTACGGCGCGATGTACTTGTAGCCAGCCGGGTCGGAGGCCGGGGCGGCGATGATCGTGGTGTAGTCCATCGCGCCGGCCTCTTCCAGCGCGTCCTTCACCCCCGCGATCGTCGTGCCCTTCTGCCCGATCGCCACGTAGATGCACTTGACCTGCTTCTTCGGGTCGCCGGAGCGCCAGTTGTCGCGCTGGTTGATGATCGTGTCGACAGCGAGCGCGGTCTTGCCGGTCTGCCGGTCGCCGATGATCAGCTCCCGCTGGCCGCGGCCGATCGGGATCATCGTGTCGATCGCCTTGATGCCGGTCTGCAGCGGCTCGTTCACCTTCTGCCGCTGAACGACCGAGGGCGCCTGGAGTTCCAGCGCCCGGCGCTCGTCGGTCTCGACGGGTCCCCTGCCGTCGATCGGGTTGCCCAGCGCGTCCACGACGCGCCCAAGGTAGCCGTCCCCGACCGGTACCGAGAGGATCTCGCCGGTCCGGCGGACCTGCTGCCCCTCCTCGATCCCGCTGAAGTCGCCGAGGATGACCACGCCGATCTCGCGCACGTCCAGGTTCAGCGCGAGGCCGCGTACGCCGTTCTCGAACTCCACCAGCTCGTTGGACATCGTCGACGGCAGCCCTTCGACCCGGGCAATGCCGTCGCCACACAAGACGACGGTTCCGACCTCGTCACGTGCGGCGGCCTCCGGCTGGTACGACTGGACGAAACGCTCCAGTGCGTCCCGGATCTCCTCCGGCCGGATCGTCAGCTCCGCCATATCCTTCCGTCCCTGCTCTCTTCCTCGTCGTGGGTGTTGTCCCCTCAGCCCGCCAGGCGCCTGCGGGCCGCCTCGAGCCGTCTGCGGATCGTCCCGTCGATGACCTCGTCGCCGATGCGTACGGACAGGCCGCCCATCGTGTCGGGGTCCACCTCGATGTGCAGATGTACGTCGTGGCCGTACACCGAGGCCAAGGCCTGGGCCAGCCGGTTCTTCTGCGCCTCGGTGAGCGGCACCGCGGTACGGACGACCGCCACCAGCCGCCGACGGAGTTCGGCCACCAGGCGGCCGTACTCCTCCAGTCCATGTTCGAGGCTACGTCCTCGCGGATGTACCGCAACCTCGGTGACGAGCCGGAGCGTGGCCCGGGTCGCCCTGTCCTCGAGAAGGTCGGCGAGCAGGCGGCGTTTCCGGTCCGCCGGCGCCGCCGGGTCGGTCAGCGCGGACCGCAGCCGCGGGTGTGCCTCCACGATCCGACCGAACCGGAACAGCTCGTCCTCGAGGTCGTCCAGGCGACCCTCCCGCTCGGCGTGCGCGACCTCGCTGAGCACCGCCAGCTCCTCGGCGGCGTCCACGAGGTCCAGGGAGCGTGACCACCGGGCGCGTACCAGACCGTCGACCACCTCGAGCGTCGGCTCGGCGGCCCGCCCTTCGAGGAGCGAGCGCGCCAGCCCGGCCTTGCGATCGCCCGGAGACGACGGGTCGGCGAGCACCCTGCGCAGCACGTGCTCGGCGTCGAGCACGCGGACAACCTCGAACAGCTCCTCGCCGAGCGTCGCTACGTCGACCGCGTCGGAGCGCACGAGCCCGTCGAGGCGCTCCTTCGCCTCGGCGAGGGACGTCCTACTGACACCTTGCATTGGTCCCCTGCTCACTCGCTGTGCGGGTGACCGGCTTCGTCCCGTCGGTCACCCGCTGTCGGCTCGCCGCCTCGGGCATCAGCGCGTCCGCTCCGCCCGGCCACCGGGACCGGCACCGGACCGCTCGCCCGCACCCGCCTGACCCGACTCCTCCAGCTCGGTCAGGAAGCGCTCCACGATGCGGCCCTGTCGCGCCTCGTCCTCCAGCGACTCGCCCACGATGCGGCCGGCGAGCTCCACGGCGAGCGAACCGATCTCGTTCCGAAGCTGGACTATCGCTTGATGCCGTTCGGCCTCGAGCTGCGCCTCGGCGCGGTCCAGGATCTCCTGGGCCCGTTCGCGCGCCTCGGACGCCGCCTGGTCGACGATGGCCCTCCGTTGCTCCTGGGCCTCCTCGCGCATCCGCGACGCGTCCTGCCGCGCCTCGTCGAGCGCGCGCCGGTAGTCGGCCTCCGCCGCCTCGAGCCTTTCCTTCGCCCGCTGGCCCTCCTCGAGCTGGATCCGAATGGCGTCCTGGCGCTGCTGCATGGAGCGCTGGATCGGCGGGACTACCCACTTCCAGAGGACGAACAGGATGATGAGAAACGCGAGGAGTTCGGCGAAGAACGTCGCGTTCGGGAGGACAGGATTCTCCTGCGCTGCCAGTACTGCCGTCATCGGGACCTACTAACCGGCCGCGAATACATATACGAAGACGATCATGAAGACCAGGTTGATGAAGTACATCGCCTCGACGAGGCCGACCGTGATACCCCACCACGGGATGAGACGGCCACGGGCCTCGGGCTGCCGGGCGAGTCCGGCGACCAACTGGCCACCGACGAGGCCGTCACCGAGCGCCGCGCCGATGGCGCCGCCGCCCAGGGCCAGACCGCCGCCGATCAGGGCGCCGGCGAGGGCGATCGAGGAGCCGAGTTCTTGGGCTTGGGCTAGCAGCATGTCACTCCTTCTTCCGCTGGATCGTTCGAGGGTGGTTCCTTGAGCTCCTGGTTGGTCAGTGTTCCTCCTCGGCGCCGCCCACCGCGAAGCCGAAGTAGATGATCGTCAACAATGCGAAGATGAACGCCTGCATGGCACCGATGAAGAGGGCGAAGAGCTTCCACGCGATGTTCGGCACCGGGACGATGTAGAAGGGGAAGAGAAAGGCGATCACCGAGAGCATGATCGTCGAGGCGAAGATGTTGCCGAACAGTCGCAGCGACAGGGAGATGGGCTTGGCGATCTCCTCGACGATGTTGAACGGGAGCATCACCGGGAACGGCTGGAGAAAATGCTTGAAGTAGTTGCCGGCTCCACGCTTGCGTATCCCGGTGACGTGCACCAAGACGATCACGAAGACGGCCATCGCGGCCGGGAGATTGACGTCCCCCGTGGGTGGGGGAAGGTAGTGCATCGTCGGGATGAGCTCGAGGTAGTTCGCGATCAGGATGAAGAAGAACAGCGTGACCGCGAGAGGCACGACGAACGGCGCCACCGGTCCTATGGCGGTCCGGACCTGGGTTTCCACCGCCTCGACGACGACCTCCCAAAGCAGCTGCAGCTTGCTGGGAACGCCGTGGGTGATCCGCGACCGCATGTAGAGGCCGAGAGCGACGACTATCGCGCCGGCCACCAGGGTGGACCAGATCGTGTCGAGGTTGAAGGTGAGCCCCGCGACGGTCACCTGGGTGTGGTGCGGAATGACGCTTTCTTCCGCTGCCAGGAGGCTGGTCATTTGTTACGCACCTCGCGCAGAACCGAGGCGCCCGCGGTAACCACCATGAGCAGCTGGAACACCGCGAGCCCCACCACGACGGCGACGCCGTGCGGCCGGAAGGCGAAGACCAGCGCAAGGGCGACAGCAGTGATCGCCGCGAGCCGCCAGAGCGTACCGAGCATGAAGGGCCGCTTGCCGACGACCTCGCTCTCGGCCAGCCGGAAGGTGGAAGACAGCATCAGGCGGCTGTTGATCCCGCCCAGCGCCAGCCCGACGCAGAGCAGGACGCCAGCCGCCCAGTATCCGAGCAGGGTTCCGACGATCACGCCGACCCCACCAAGGATGGCGGCCCCGATGAGGGCCTTGCGGTAGTTCCGGCTCAAGTCCGTCAGGGTGAGACCCGCAGCCACCCTGGCGACCTCCGTTCAGTCGTTGAGATACTTCCGTACTTCCTTGTAGGTGGCGAGAACGCCGATGACGATACCCGATATCAAACCCACGAGGATGAAGACGGGTGTCGTCCCCAGCCTGCTGTCCACCAGCCACCCCAGCCCAGCCCCGCCGAGGAGACATGCCGCGTTCGTCATCCCCAGGCCAGCCAGGGCGAGGAGGGGTCTGCCCCTGTCGTCGGGCGGCGGGCGCCCGTCGGCGGCCATCAGTCTTACCTGTTGTGTCCTTGTCGTCCGGCCAGAGGTACTCGGGGCGGATCAGCCCCGCACCGCCCACACGGTAGCGCAACGTTACCCCGGGTCGACCACTGGTAACGGGCGCCCGATGTGCCCGCGACGGTTCGCCGGCACCACACGCGAGCACTCCAGCGGCGACAGCAACCCCGCGGTGGCTGATCTGCATGCAGGGCTCCACGAGGTGTGTCGGCCGACAAAACTCAAGCGTGCGCGCCGTTTGCGAACACTCGTGAACGGTATCACAAGCTCCCGAAGGGTCAGCTGTCGGGATCGCCACACGACCTCCCGGTCCGAACTTCACATACGGGCAGTATGCACGTAAGTGGTTCCGGAGGCAAACCGCAGCCCCCCCATTGGCCGTGATCTTGCAGAAATTTCAAGACCTATCTTGAAATTTCTGCAAGATCACGGCCAAAGAAGGAGGGAGATCAACCTACCCGGCCCTCGGCCCCTCCGGAGACGGTCCTCCGGCGCGGCCCGGTCGGCTTGACCGCCGGGCCGACGCACGCCGGGCCCGAAGCCGGGGCATGGCCATGACGATCAGCGCGACCAGCCCGATCGACGCCGACACCGCGAAGACGACCAGCGGGATTCCTACGATCGCCACCGCGACGGCCGAGAACGCTACCAGCGCCGCCCAGAAGTACATGATCAACACGGCTCGGGCGTGCGAGTGGCCGATCCGCAGCAGCCGGTGGTGCAGATGCTGTTTGTCCGGCGCGAACGGCGACTTACCGGCCCGCGTTCGCCGTACCACCGCGAGCAGCAGGTCGATGAACGGCACGGCCATCACCGCGATCGGCACCAGCAGCGGCAGCACCGTGGGGAACTGGTCGAGCGGGGTAAGTGCGCTGGTGTCGAACTGCCCGGTGAGCGATACCGCCGACGCCGACAGCAACAGCCCAATGAGCATCGCCCCGGTGTCGCCCATGAAGATCCGCGCCGGGTTGAAGTTGTGCGGCAGGAAGCCCGCGCACATCCCGGTGAGGATCGCGGTGATCAGGGTCGAGTCGGTCATTCGCTCGAACCCCTCGACCACCGATAGCAGGTAGGAGTAGCTGAAGAAGGCCAGCGCGGCGATGCCCACGATCCCGGCGGCCAGCCCGTCCAGCCCGTCGATGAAGTTCACCGCGTTGATAGTGGTCACGATCAGCGCCACGGTCAGCACCGCGCCCTGCTCCTGGCTGAGCGCCAGCGGGCCGGCGGGCAGCGGCAGCCACAGCAGCCGCACGCCGCCCAGCACCAGGATGCCCGCCGCAGCCACCTGTCCGGCGAACTTGGTGAGCGCGCTCATGCCGAAGCGATCGTCGACCAGGCCGATCAGGGTGATGAGCCCGCCGCCGACGAGCACGGCGATCCAGGTCGAGTCCTCAAAGACGATCTTTAGTCGCGGCAGCTCGCTCGTCATCAGCAGGGCAGCCGCCAGCCCGCCGTACATCGCCAGCCCGCCGAGGGACGGCGTCGGAACCGCGTGCACGTCGCGGTCGCGTACCTGCGTCACCGCACCCATGGCGATGGCCACGCGCCGTACCACCGACGTCAACAGGTAGGTGGCCACCGCAGCCATGAGCAGCGTGAGCAGATACTCGCGCAAGGATCCTCCTACCTACCTCGGACCTACGTTGCTGGGGAGACGGGATAGGCGGGAAAACGGTTTACCAGCCCGTCGACCGCCGCGCGGACCTCCGCGGCGTCCGACCCGCGGTGGTCCCGGGCGGCCCTCGCCACCAGGCCGGCGATCTCCTTCATGTCCGCCTCGGTCATCCCCTGCGTGGTCACCGCGGGGGTACCCCACCCGGATGCCGGAGGTGACGGTCGGCGGCTGCGGATCGTAGGGGATCGCGTTCCGGTTCAGCGCAATGCCGGCCGCGTCGCACCTCTCCTCGACCTCGGCTCCGGTCACGCCCAGCCCGCGCACGTCGGCGAGGGCCAGGTGGACGTCGGTGCCACCGGACACCGGCCGGATGCCGGCATGGGCGAGTGCCTCGGCGAGCGCTTGCGCGTTGGCGACCACCCGGCGCGCGTACGACCCGTACTCGGGCCGCAGGCACTCCCCCAGAGCCACCGCCTTGGCGGCCACCACGTGCATGAGCGGACCGCCCTGGGTGAACGGGAAGACCGCCTTGTCGATCCGCCCGGCGAGCTCCTCGGTGCACAGGATCATCCCGCCGCGTGGACCGCGCAGCACCTTGTGCGTAGTGAAGGTCACGACGTCGGCATACGGTACCGGGGACGGCACCGCGCCGCCGGCCACAAGGCCGATGAAGTGTGCGGCGTCCACCACCAGCCAGGCCCCGACGGCGTCGGCGGCCTCGCGGAACGCCGCGAAGTCGATGAGCCGCGGGTATGCGGTCGATCCGCAGACGATCATCTTGGGCCGGTGCCGGACCGCCAGATCGTGGACCTCGTCGTAGTCGATCCGCTCGGTGTCCCGGCGTACGCCGTAGGAGACGACGGTGAACCACCGGCCGGAGAAGTTGACCCGACTCCCGTGGGTGAGGTGCCCGCCATGCGGCAGCGACATGGCGAGCACGGTGTCGCCGGGCGTCAGCAGCGCCGCGTAGGTGGCGAGGTTCGCCGAGGTGCCCGAGTACGGCTGCACGTTGGCGTGGTCGGCCCCGAACAGCCGCCGCGCTGCCGCTCGAGCTCGCCGAGAATGACCTCGGCGAGCTCGGGGTCCTGCCGCTGCAGGGCAGAGAAATCAGGCCCCCAGAAGGGAACGTCGGATGGACTCATGGGGTCACTCCGTGCCGGGCGGTGAGTGATCAATATCACTCTAGCCCGCCGCTCTGGACCCGGCCGCGTACACGGTACGACGGCCGTTAGCGTTACCGTCGGTCTGCGATAACAGATGCACGCCGCGGTGGAAGCCGCCCTGGCAGCCGCTGGCGCAGACGTGGCCGATCGTGTTTTTCGTGTTGTCGGCGTTCGCCGTCCTCTTCGCCGTCATCGCTCTCGTCGGCGGTCTCGCGGATCCCGCAGGGTGGGCGGGCGAGGACAACCCCGAGTGGTACGGGTACCTGTACGGTCTGGTTGTCTTCTTCGGGTCCCTCCTCGTGGCCTTCCTGGTGGCCCTGCCCGGCCTACTGCTCGCCCGCCGTCCGCTCAGGATCCGACGCCACATCCGTGCAGGTGAACGTACGCCGGTGAGCGTGTACTACGCCCGGACCAACGCGCCCGACCTCGCCGTCGCCACGCGGTACGAGGTTCGGCCGCAGCCCTTGCTCCTCCTGGTCGCCGCCGATGGCCGGATGTGGACCACGACGCCGGACATGACCAGCAGCCATTCGCGCGGAAACCGACACATGCCGGGCGGATCCTCGTTCTACCGGAACAACCCGCGGCTCGTGCCGTTGCATGCCCTGGTCGACCGCGACCGCCGGCCCGTCCTCGATCATGCTTCCCTGGAACGTCGCCGGCTTTCGGTTGACCCGGAGGCGCCGGAACAGGAACGGGTCCGCGCGGCGCTGGCGGCCCTCGGGCAGGACAGCCACAACGACCCACGTTCGTCGGCGGTCCCGTGCCCGGCGAGCTTCTCCTGCCGCCGTCGGAGGGCCGGTTCGCGGCCCCCTACCGGGTCCCCTTCACGGGATCGGTGTCAGCGGGTCTCGTCCTACACCGCCCGGCGGACGCGCCGGCGCAGTCGACCCCGCAGGGTTACGGGTCGATCGAGCACCTGTTCTTCGGCACCGACCCCGGCGTCTGCCGCGGCATCTACCTCCTGGAACTCACCCCGCATCAAGCATCCTGGTGACCCAATGATGGATCTACTCCCATTTGTGTTCCTGTCCCTCGTGCTCCTAGCCATCGTCGTCAAGATCGGCTTGATGGTGCGGGGTGTTCCTTCTCCTCTTCAGCAAGACCATCCGGGAGGACGGCGTGGTCTTCGGGTGGCTCTACGTCGACGACGAGGTCAGGTTCCAGCCTGGCCGTACGAGCCGGGGCGCCGGCGCCCGATCGTTTCGACTCGCCGCCGGCCAGCTCGGCGAGGGTCCGGGTCGACGGCACCAGGCTCTCCCCGCGCATCCGCGGTGAGCCACACACGATCGACATCTATGTGGGGGGACGAAAGGGTCGGGAACCCGAGGGTCTGGCCGAGGCGGCCGCCCGTCTCATGCACCAACACCCACCCGAGCCCTGGTCGGCCTAGCGCCGACGGCGCCGGCACCAGGCCGCCCGCGCGCAGCCCTGCCCGGCTGCGCGAGATGCCGGCGTCGCGGAACTCTCTACGGCGCCGTCAGCAGGCGGGCGTCCCAGAGGTCGAGCAGGTACCCGACCGGATGGTAGAGCAGCTCGGTCCCCTCACTGTTGCCACCGACGACGATCCCGACGGCGTACCTCCTGCCGGTGTACACCGGGCCGCCGCTGTCGCCCGGCTGGACCAGCGAGCTCCCGTCAGCGGAGACCGCCCGGGTCAGGTGGCAGGTGGTCACCCCGTCGCCGAAGCGGACGCAGAGGTCGGACTGCTGCCGCTCGCCGGCGCAGTTCCGCCCCGTGTTGGCGCCCGACGTGCACAGCCGGCCGCCGTACGCCGGGGTACGGGCGCCCCGCAGGGTGCGCGTGGCGTTGCCGTCCGGCCCGCCCACGTAGACCTTGGGGCCGAAGTCGCTGGCCACCAGGGAGGCATCCGGCCCCTCGTTGCCCATCTGCCGTTTGGCCACTCGGCCGTAGGGCCGCCCGTTGTTGGTGGGCCTCTCACCGACCGTACGGAAGCAGTGGGCGGTGCCCAGGAAGTAGGTGGAACCCCCGCGGCGCACCCCGAACCCACTCGTGCACCGCCCCAGATCCGTCTCCAGGACCGCGCCGGCCGAGTGCGGGGCCCGGTCGTTGCCGCGGCTCATCCGGTGGTACCGCTTGGCCTGGTACAGCTGCACGGAGTCGCCGAAGGTCCGGGCGGCCGCCCGGGTGAGGCGTGGCGTCACCCGCTCCACGCCGACCAGTACGACTCCCCTCGCGGCGTCCATGCGGTACTCGGTGATCGCCGGCTTCGCCACCCTGACCCAAGGCTCCGCGGTCTCGATGCGCGCCATCAACAGTTCCAGGTCCCGGATGCCCTGCTGCAGCGGCTCGACGTTCGGATGTTCCCGCACTACCAACCCGGACCCGACCGACGGCAGACGGTCGTCGTCGGAACGGGTGGCCGCACCCGCCGGCCCCGCGACCGGCGTCACCGCCAGAGAAACCGCCAACGGCAGCAGCAGCGCAGCCGACGCCAGGCCCGCCATCCGCGCCCGGCCACGGCGTCGTGGGTCGCGCACGCGTCCGCTCACCCCTGAAGACCCCCTAATGACAGCCATGGATAACCCGGGCAGTCAATCGGGCGGCACGGAGAACGGTCAACGATCGGGCGCGTCGCCCGCGAAACCGATGAATGGGACATTCACCCGATAGGTCCGGGTGAATGGTCCATTCATCCGGGAGGGTCCTCGCCCTCGGCCTCGCCCTCGGCCTCCTCGTCGGTGACGAGGAAGTGGACGACCTCCCGGAGCCGCTCCGCGGAGATGGCGCCCTCCCGCAGCAGCCGCGGCACCGAGCCGGTCAGGTCCACTATCGACGACGGCACCCGATCGGTGCACGGGCCGCCGTCCAGGTACACGGACACGGACTCGCCGAGCTGCTCCTCGGCCTCGTCGCACGTGCTGGCCGGCGGCTCGGCCGAGCGGTTGGCGCTGCTCACCGCCATCGGCCCGGTCTCCTTGAGCAGGTCGAGCGCCACCTGATGCAGCGGCATGCGGACGGCCACCGTACCGCGGGTCTCCCCCAGGTCCCAGTTCAGCGTGCTGGTGTGCCGGCAGACCACGGTGAGCGGGCCGGGCCAGAACTCCTCGATCAGGTCCTGGCCGTACGGTGTCAGGTCCTCCACCAGCGCGGTCGCGGCACGCACCGAACCCACCAGCACCGGCACCGGCATCTCCCGGCCGCGGTTCTTCGCCTCCAGCAGGGCGCGCACCGCTGACGGCGTGAAGGCGTCGGCCCCGATCCCGTACACCGTGTCGGTGGGCAGCACGATGAGCTCGCCGCGGCGTGTCGCCGAGGCCGCGTCCTTCATCCCGGTGGTGCGCTGCTCCGGGTCGGAGCAGTCGTAACGTCGGCTCGCTGTCATGTGCTCGCTTCTTTCCCGTCGCTGGATGTCGTCGCCGGCGGTCGCCCCATTCTCGCCCTCAACGGTCATTCTTGCGGGCGGTGACGAAACGATCCCGGTTGGCCAGGTCGCGGTGGTTGCGAACGTCGGCCCAGCCCCGGCTCTCCGGGAACAGGCGCGGCACCTCGAGGCCCTGCCGGTCGGAGTGCTCGACCGCGAGCAGGCCACCGGGGCGCAGCAGCCGGCGGGCGGTGCGTTCGATGGTCCGGATGGCGTCGAGCCCGTCCGGGCCGGCCCACAGCGAGCGGGGCGGGTCGTAGTCGCGGGCCTCCGGCGCCACGTACTCCCACTCGGTGAGCGGAATGTACGGGGGGTTGCTGATGACCAGGTCGACGGACCTGGAGAGCTCGGGCAGCGCGATGAGCAGGTCGTCGAGGTGCAGCTCCACGGCCGTGTCGGCGCAGTTGCGCTTGGCCCAGCCGAAGGCCTCCTCGTCGGCCTCCACCGCGTGCACCCGGGAGCGCGGCACCTCCTTGGCGATGGCGAGCGCTATGGCCCCGGAGCCGGCGCCCAGGTCCACCACGAGCGGGTCGGCGACGTCCATGTCCCGCAGCGCCTCGATCGCCCACCCGACGACCACCTCGGTCTCCGGCCGCGGCACGAACACCCCGGGGCCCACGGCGACCTCGACGTAGCGGAAGTACGCCCTCCCGGTGATGTGTTGCAGCGGTTCGCGGGCCGCCCGGCGGGCGACCTCGACCCAGTAGCGGGCATCGAACTCGGTGTCGGGCACGCTCGCCAGCGCGCTCCGCGACACCCCGTGCACGTAGGCGGCCAACTCCTCGGCATCGTGCCGGGGCGAGGGAACGTCGGCCTCGGCCAGCCGGTTCGTGGCCCAGGCGATCTCGTGTAGCAGCAGGCTCATGAACGTCGGCCGCGGTTCGACGTGAGACGGTAGTTCGACACTGGACCACATTCAGGTAGTTGCCGCCAGCTTCGCCGCCGTGTCCGCGTCGACGAGCGCCTGGACGACGGCCTCGAGGTCGCCGTCGAGCACCTGGTCGAGGTTGTGCGCCTTGTAGCCCACCCGGTGGTCGGAGACCCGGTTCTCCGGGAAGTTGTAGGTACGGACCCGCTCGGACCGGTCGACGGTCCGGACCTGGCTGCGGCGCTCGGCGGCGGCGGCTCGGTCGGCCTCGTCCTGGGCGATCGCGAGCAGCCGGGCCCGCAGGATGCGCAGCGCCTGCTCCCGGTTCTGCAGCTGGCTCTTCTCGTTCTGGCAGGAGACGACGATGCCGGTCGGCAGGTGGGTGATGCGTACGGCCGAGTCGGTGGTGTTGACGCTCTGCCCGCCGGGCCCGGAGGACCGGAACACGTCGACGCGCAGGTCCTTCTCGTCGATCTGCACCTCGATCGGGTCGGCCTCGGGCATCACCAGCACGCCGGCCGCCGAGGTGTGGATGCGGCCCTGCGACTCGGTGACCGGCACCCGCTGCACCCGGTGGACCCCGCCCTCGTACTTCAGGTGCGCCCACACGCCCTCGCCGGGCTCGGGGGTACCGCGGGACTTCACCGCGAGGCTTGCGTTCTTGTAGCCGCCGAGGCCGGACATCTGCGCATCGATGACCTCCGTCTTCCAGCCCCGCCGCTCGGCGTACCGGGTGTACATGCGCAGCAGGTCGGCGGCGAACAGCGCGGACTCCTCGCCGCCCTCGCCGGCCTTGATCTCGATGATGACGTCCTTGTCCTCGTTGGGGTCGCGCGGGATGAGCATGCGGCGCAGCCGGTCCTCCAGCTCGCTGCGGCGAAGCTCCAGCCCTTCGACCTCCGCCCCGAACGACGGGTCCTCGAGCGCCAGCTCGCGGGCGACCTCCAAGTCGCGCCCGGCCGCCTGCCACCCGAGGTACGCCTCGACGATCCTGCTCAGCTGGGCGTAACGGCGCCCCAGGGCACGCGCTCGATCGGAGTCGGCGTGCACGGCCGGATCGCCGAGCCGCCGCTCCAGGTCGGCATGCTCGGCGATGAACTCGTCAAGGGTGTCGAACATAGGGCGCCTTGTCGCAGACCGGCACGTCGTGGGCCGGCACGGGGACGGCGCCGGCCGACGGGCACGTACCCGCTCTCGGCCGACGCCGACACGTAGCTAGCTCTTGTCGCCGCGCTTCCTGCCGAACCGCCTCTCGAACCGGGCCACCCGGCCACCGGTGTCGAGAATCTTCTGCTTCCCGGTGTAGAAGGGATGGCAGTTCGAGCAGACGTCGGTGTGGATGACCCCGTTCTTCGCGGTGCTGCGCGTCTCGAACGAGTTGCCGCACGTGCAGGTCACCGTGGTGACCACGTAGTCGGGGTGGATACCGCTCTTCACTGTGGATCTCCTCGCTTTCCGGCGGTCGCCGGGTCGCCTCGTGCCGCCTTGGGACACTGGGGCGTGAACCGGTACCGCAGCGACGACATCAGTGTGCCAGACCTGTAACGGCGTCCGCACCTCGGAGATTCCCTCGGCCCCCTCCGCCGTGATCTTGCAGAAATTCAAGACCGGTCTTGAATTTCTGCAAGATCACGGCGGAGGGAGGCGGGGCGGAGCGTCGCTAGCTCTGGTCGGGCATGGTCTTCTGGACCTGGAGCAAGAACTCGGCGTTGCTCTTGGTCTCGCGCATCTTCTCCAGAAGCAGCTCGAGCGCCTGCTGCATCTCGAGGGCGTGCAGCACCCGCCGCAGCTTCCAAACGATCTGCAGCTCCTCCGGAGCCAGCAGGATCTCCTCCCGGCGCGTGCCGGAGGCGTCGATGTCGATTGCCGGGAAGATGCGCTTGTCGGCGAGCTCGCGGCGCAGCCGCAGCTCCATGTTGCCGGTGCCCTTGAACTCCTCGAAGATGACCTCGTCCATCCGGGAACCGGTCTCGATGAGCGCGGTCGCGAGGATCGTCAGCGAGCCGCCATGCTCGATGTTGCGGGCCGCGCCGAAGAACCGCTTGGGCGGGTACAGCGCTGTCGAGTCCACACCGCCGGACAGGATGCGGCCGCTCGCCGGCGCGGCGAGGTTGTAGGCGCGTCCCAGCCGGGTGATCGAGTCGAGCAGTACGACCACGTCGTGACCCAGCTCGACGAGCCGCTTCGCGCGCTCGATCGCGAGCTCGGCGACGGCAGTGTGATCCTCGGCCGGCCGGTCGAAGGTCGAGTGGATGACGTCGCCCTTCACCGCCCGCTGCATGTCGGTGACCTCCTCCGGCCGCTCGTCGACCAGCACGACCATGAGGTGGCACTCAGGGTTGTTGTGCGTGATCGCGTTCGCGATCGCCTGCAGGACCATCGTCTTGCCGGCCTTGGACGGCGAAACGATGAGGCCACGTGTTCCCTTGCCGATGGGTGCGACGAGGTCGATGATGCGGGGCGTCAGCTGGTTCGGCTCGACCTCGAGACGCAGGCGCTCCTGCGGGTAGAGCGGGGTGAGCTTGCTGAACTCGACCCGGCTCTTGGCCTGATCGGGGTCCACCCCGTTGACAGTGTCGAGCCGGACCAGCGCGTTGAACTTCTCCCGCCGCTCGCCCTCGCGGGGCTGGCGGACCGCGCCGGTGATCACGTCACCCTTGCGCAGGTTGTTCCTGCGGACCTGGGCCAGCGAGACGTAGACGTCGTGCGGCCCGGCCAGGTAACCGGTGGTACGAAGGAACGCGTAGTTGTCGAGGATCTCCAGGATCCCGGCGACCGGGATGAGGACGTCGTCCTCGCTGATCACCGGCTCCGCGTCGCCGTAGCGGTCGCGCCGGCGGTTGCGTTCCCGGTACCGGCGACCGCGCCGGCGGTTGCGGCCGTCGCCGCCCCCTTCGTCGTCCCGGTCGCCGTCCTGCTGGCCCTGCTGGGGCCCGCCGCCGCCCTGCCCGGACGGGCGGCCGTTCCGGCCGTTCCGGCCCGAACGGCCGGAGCCCTGCCGACCCTGACCCTGGCCCTGGCCGGCCTGATCGGACTGGTCGGACTGACCGGACCGATCGTCCCCGCCCTCGGAGGGCGCGCTCTCCTGCTGCGCCGCCGGCTGAGCATCGTGCTGCGTGTCCGGGCGGGTGGCGCTGGCCTCGGTGGAGGCCTTCGCGTCGGTGGTGTCGGTGGTGTCGATGGTGTCGATGGTGTCGGTGCGACCGGCGGCGCCGTCTGGGGGTGGTGTCTCTCGGGACGCTGGTTCCTGAGACTGACCCTCCTGAGACGGGCCACCCTGCTCGGGGTTCGCGTCGCCCGACATCAGCATGGGTTGTTCCACGATTTTCTTCTCCGCTGCGGTGTCGGCGGACGCGAGCGCTGGTGATCTGTGCGACTCTCCCGCGGAGGTCGCGTCATCCGCGGCGCTCGCATCCTGCTTCTTCTCGCTCTGCTTGTCCTTGATGGCCTCGATGAGCTCGCTCTTGCGCATACGTGCCGTACCCCTGATGCCAAGGCTCGCGGCGAGCTCCTGCAGCTCGGGAAGCACCATCGCGGAAAGACCGGTGCCGGACCGGCGGCGCGGCTTTGCGGGCTCGCGCTCGACGGCGTCCTGCACGGTTCCGTCCCGAACCGTGTCGTGGTCGCGGTCGTTGGTCGTTGCGTCGGTGAGAACTTCGGTGGTGTCGCTCACTAAGGGTCCTTCCCAAGCGTCGGGCGCCGGTCGGAATCGACCAGACAACCCCGTTGCGTGACCCGACCGAGGGGCCGGGTCGTGCTCCGCCGACGAACGGCGGGTTCAGCACGGCCAGATCGCCAAAGCGGCTGGCTCGGATGGATCATCCCCCAAGCCGGCCGGTCTTCCCATCCGATGTGCGTCGCGTGGGCAACCGACAGGGTAACGGGATGCCACGGGTACGTCGCAGACGCGACATCGGGACCGATTGAGAGACGCGTAACTGACAAGCACATCGGCCCCTTCGGGCCATCGTGTGCGGACACCAGCTTAACATCAGCGGACGGCAAATCTATTCCCCCCGCGCAGACGCCTCAGGAGCTTACCGAGTAGACGCGTGCGCCGTCGCGGTCGACGTCCAGTCGGTGTACGTGCCACCCATTACCCACTTCTTTGCCCACCAAATCAACCCCTGACTGGTCACTAAGTACGAGAATCGTCGGCCCTGCCCCCGACACGACTGCCGGTACACCCGCCGTTCGGAGCCGCTGCAGCGTGGCGAGGACGTGCGGCATCGCGGGTGCGCGGTACTTCTGGTGCAGTCGGTCCTCCGTGGCCTCGAACAACAGGTCAGGCCGCCCGGTTAGCGCGGTGACCAGCAGCGCCGCACGGGCGGCGTTGGCGGCGGCGTCCCCGTGCGGGACCGTGGCCGGCAGCAGCCGTCTCGCCTCCTCGGTGGCGAGCCGCTCCGGCGGTACGCAGACGACCGGAACGACGTCGTGTGCCGGCTCCAGCCTGACGAACCGGGGTACCCCGTCCGAGGTCCAGGCCAGGGTCAGCCCACCGGCCAAGCATGCCGCGACGTTGTCGGGATGCCCCTCGAACCCGCTAGCGAGGTCGAGGACCGCCTCGTCGCCGAACGCTTCGCCGCTGTCTTTTCCAGTGGCCAGCGCCCGGGCGGCAAGGATACCGGCAACTACCGCGGCGGCCGAGGAGCCCAGCCCGCGCCCGTGCGGGATGGTGTTGCGGCACCGCAGCGCGAGACCCGGCGGATGCGCGCCCAGCCTTTCGAAGGCCGCTCGCATGGCGCGTACGACGAGGTGACGCTCCCCGAGCTCGAGCTCACCGGAACCCTCGCCCTCCACGCGTACGTCAAGCCCGCCGCCGGTCACCTGGGCGGTCACCTCATCGTACCTGGTGAGCGCGAGCCCGAACGTGTCGAAGCCCGGTCCGAGATTCGCACTCGTCGCCGGAACCCGTACCTGCACGGGCGAGGTCGCGAAGCCGCTCATCCCTCCAGTCCCAGTACGGAGGCCGCGTAGCGCGGGTCGGCCCGTACGACGATCGGGGCCGGCGCGCCGGACAGGGCCCAGTCGGGATCTTTGAGACCGTTGCCGGTGACCGTACATACCACGCGGGACCCGGGCTCGACCAGACCCTGCTCGCTGGCGTGCAGCAGCCCAGCGACGCTCGCGGCGGACGCGAGCTCGACGAACACGCCCTCCTCGTGGGAGAGCATTCGGTAGGCGTTGAGGATCTGCCGGTCGGTCACGGCCACGATGGCGCCGCCGGACTCGTCCCGGGCCTTGACCGCGAGCTGCCACGAGGCGGGGTTGCCGATGCGGATCGCGCTCGCGATCGTCTGCGGCGACTGGACCGGAGCGCCGGTCACGATCGGCGCCGCCCCAATGGCCTGGAAGCCGAGCATCCGCGGGGCCCGGGCCGCGATGCCCGCCTCGACGTACTCGGTGTAGCCCATCCAGTACGCCGAGATGTTGCCGGCGTTGCCGACCGGCAGGCAGTGCACGTCCGGGGCGTCCCGCAACGCGTCCACCACCTCGAACGCCGCGGTCTTCTGGCCCTCCAGCCGGAAACGGTTGACCGAGTTGACGAGGGAGACGGGGTAGTCGACGGCCATCTTGCGGGCGAGCTCCAGGCAGTCGTCGAAGTTGCCGTCCACCTGGAGCAACTTCGCGCCGTGCACCAGCGCCTGGGCAAGCTTGCCCATCGCGATCTTCCCTTGCGGTACGAGCACGACGCAGACCACTCGCGCCCGTACCGCGTAGGCGGCGGCGCTGGCGCTGGTGTTGCCGGTGGAGGCGCAGATGACTGCCTGCGCGCCCTCCTCCGCGGCCTTGCTGATCGCCAGCGTCATGCCGCGGTCCTTGAACGAGCCGGTGGGGTTGAGCCCTTCGACCTTGAGATGAACCTCACAGCCGGTCAGCTCGGACAGCCGGTGCGCGGGCAACAGCGGGGTGTTGCCCTCGAGCAGCGTGACGACCGGGGTGTCCGGTGTCACCGGAAGCCGGTCACGGTATTCCTCGATCACCCCCCGCCACGGCCTGCTCATACTCGCGCTCCCCTCCTGCCCGTGATCTTGCAGAAATTCGAACCCAGGGGTTCGAATTTCTGCAAGATCACGGGCGTCCTGCCTCCTCGCCCTCGACGCGCATGATGCTCGCGACGGCACGTACCACGTCGAGCGCACGCAGGTTCAGCACGGTCGCCTGCAGCGCCGAGTCGCGGGCACGGTGAGTCACGATCACCAGCTGCGCGTCGTCGCCGCGGCCGTCCTGCCATACCTGCTGGATGGAGACATCGTGCCGGGCGAACACCTCGGCGACCCGGGCAAGGACTCCGGGCTTGTCGGCCACGTCCAGGCTCACGTGGTAGCGGGTGACCGCGTTGCCCATCGGATGGACCGGCAGGTCCGCGTAGGTGGACTCGTCCGGCCCCCGGGTGCCGGCGAGCCGGTTGCGGGACACCGCCACGATGTCGCCCAGTACCGCGCTCGCGGTCGGCGCTCCCCCGGCGCCGGCCCCGTACAGCATCAGCCGGCCGGCGGACTCGGCCTCCACGAACACCGCGTTGTAGGCCTCCCGCACGCTGGCCAGCGGATGGGTACGGGGGATCATCGCCGGGTGGACCCGTACTCCGACGCTGCGTCCGTCGTCCGAGCGTTCACAGATGGCGAGTAGCTTGACCGAGCAGCCCATCGCCCGAGCGCTCGCCACGGAGGCCGCGGTGACATCGGTGATGCCCTCGCGGTGCACGTCGGCGGCGGTCACCCGGGTATGGAAGGCGAGCTGGGCGAGGATCGCGGCCTTGGCGGCCGCGTCGAAGCCGTCCACGTCGGCGGTGGGATCGGCTTCAGCGTAGCCCAGGGCCAGCGCCTCATCCAAGGCGTCGGCGAAGCCGGCGCCGGTCTCCTCCATGCGGGTAAGGATGTAGTTGGTGGTGCCGTTGACGATGCCCAGCACCCGGCGTACGTGGTCGCCGGCCAACGACTCCCGCAGCGGCCGGAGCAGCGGGATCGCCCCGCCCACGCTCGCCTCGTAGTACAGGTCGGCGCCGTACCGACGGGCCGCGCCGTGCACCGTCGCGCCGTCGTTGGCCAGCAGTGCCTTGTTGGCCGTGACGACCGCCTTGCCCTTCTCCATGGCGGCCAGGACCAGCGAGCGCGCCGGCTCTATCCCGCCGATGACCTCGACGACGATGTCGACGTCTTCCCGTGTCGCCAGACCCAGCGCGTCGGTGCTGAACAGGGCCGGGTCGAGGTCGTCGTCGCGTTTGCGGTCGGCCCGCCGCACCGCGATGCCGGCCAGCTCCAGCCGGGCTCCGGTCCGTGCGGCCAGGTCGTCGGCCTGCTGCCGCAGCAGCCGTACCACCTCGGTGCCGACCACACCGCAGCCGAGCAACGCCACCCTCAGCGTTCTCACGCTCATCGATCCGCCTCGCGGCCCGGCTGCACGTCGGACGGAGCGATGTCGGCCAGCTCCGCGTCGAGGCGGAGCAGATCCTGCTGGGTCTCCCGGTGCACGATCACCCTGGCCCGCCCGTCGTCGACGGCGACCACCGCCGGCCGCGGCTGGTAGTTGTAGTTGCTGGCCATCGACCGGCAGTACGCCCCGGTGGCGGCAACGGCCACGACGTCGCCGGGGGCCAGGTCGGCGGGCAGGTAGAGGTCGCGCACGATCACGTCGCCGGTCTCGCAGTGCTTGCCCACCAGGCGGCACAGCCGCGGCTCCGCGTTCGACGACCGGGACGCGAGCACGCAGGTGTACTCGGCGTCGTACAGGGCGGTCCGGATGTTGTCGCTCATCCCGCCGTCGACGCTCACGTACGTGCGCAGCCCGTCGAGGTCCTTGACGGTGCCCACCTCGTACAGGGTCACCCCGGCCGGCCCCGCTACCGCCCGGCCCGGCTCCACCGCGAGCCGCGGCACCCGCAGGCGGGAGTTCCGGGACTCCCGGGTGACGATCGCCCGCAGCCCTTCGGCCATGAGCTTGACGTCGAGGGGGTCGTCCTCGGGGAGGTACGCGGTGCCGAGGCCGCCGCCTAGGTTCAGCTCGGTCAGCTCCACACCGTGCTCGTCGCGGATCTCCTCGAGCAGCCCGACGACCCGGTGCGCGGCGACCTCGAAGCCCGCCGTGTCGAAGATCTGCGAACCGATGTGCGAGTGCAGCCCGACCAACTCGAGCTGGTCCAGGGCGAGCACGCGCCGCACGGCCTCCGCGGCGGCGCCCGAACTCAGCGCGAACCCGAACTTCTGGTCGTCGTGGGCGGTGGCGATGAACTCGTGGGTGTGCGCCTCCACGCCGGTGGTCACCCGGACCAGCACCCTGGGCCGGGCGCCCCGTTCCCCGGCCAGGTAGCCGAGCCGGGCGATCTCCTCGAACGAGTCCAGCACGATCCTTCCGACGCCTGCGTCGAGGGCGGTCGTGAGCTCGGCGAGGGACTTGTTGTTGCCGTGCAGCACTATCCGTTCCGCGGGGAAGCCGGCGGCGAGCGCAACGGCGAGCTCGCCCCCGCTGCACAGGTCGAGGCCGAGACCCTCCTCGGCGACCCAGCGCGCCACGGCGCCGCAGAGCAGCGCCTTACCCGCGTAGTAGACGTCGGCACCCCCAGAATCGACGGCGAAGGCATCCCGGTACTCGCGGCAGCGGGCCCGGAACTCGGACTCGTCGACGACGTAGGTAGGGGTGTCGTACTCGGCGGCGAGGTCGCGCACGTCGACGCCCCCGATGGTCACCACTCCCTCCGGCCGCGCGGCCGAGCGCGGCCAGACGCTGGGGTGAAGGGCGTTCAGGTCGGACGGCGGGCGAACGGGGTGCTCCTCCGGCAGGACGTCGGCGTGCCTCGGGCCCGCGGGATGTGCAACACGCCTCATGTGGCCCTCACCCTCACATCCGTTCCGGAGCGGAGACGCCGAGCAACCCGAGGCCGCCAGCGAGCACGACGCGGGTCGCCTCGCACAACCACAGCCGGGCCCTGGTGAGCTCGGTGACCGGCTCGTCGCCCAGCGGCAGCACCCGGCAGTCGTCGTAGAAGCGGTGGTAGGTGCCGGCAAGTCCCTCCAGGTAGCGAGCGACGCGGTGTGGCTCGCGCAACTCGGCCGCCTGCGCGACCACCCGGGGGAACTCGCCGAGCGCGCCGAGCAGGTCGCTTTCCCGGTCGTGGGCGAGCAGACCCGGCTGGAACGCCTCGGCCAGGCCGCGTTCGATCCCCATCTCCGCGGAGTTACGCAGCAGCGACGCGATCCGGGCGTGCGCGTACTGCACGTAGAACACCGGGTTGTCCTGGGTACGCCGGGCCCACAGGTCCAGGTCGATCTCCAGCGTCTGGTCGACGGACGCCCGGCACAGGGCGTACCGCGCCGCGTCCACACCGACGGCGTCGACCAGGTCGTCGAGGGTGATGACGGTACCGGCCCGCTTGCTCATCCGCACCGGCTGGCCACCCGAGGACAGGTTGACCATCTGGCCGATGAGGACCTCGATGGTCCGGTCAGGGTCGTCGCCGAAGCAGGCGGCCAGCGCCCTCAGCCGGCCGATGTACCCGTGGTGGTCGGCACCGAGCATGTAGAGACACAGCTCGAAGCCGCGCAGCTGCTTGTCCAGGTAGTAGGCGGCGTCGGCGAGGAAGTACGTGGTGGCGGCGTCACTCTTCACCAGGACCCGGTCCTTGTCGTCGCCGAAGTCGGTGGTGCGCAGCCAGATCGCGCCGTCCCGGGTGTAGACGTGGTCCTCCGCGCGCAGCCGCTCGAGAGCCTGATCGAGCTCACCGCGCACGTGCAGGTCGCGCTCGTTGACGTACACGTCGAAGTGGGTGCCGAAGTCCGCAAGGCTCCGCTTGATCGCGGCGAACATCAGCTCGATGCCCTCGCGGCGGAAGATCTCCAGCTGCTCCTCACGCGACTTGTCGAGCACCCCCGGCGCCCGCTGGACGACCTCGGCGGCGATCTCCGAGACGTACGCGCCGACGTACCCGTCCTGCGGCGCCTCCTCGCCGTGCGCCGCGGCAAAGACGGACTCGGCGAACGCGTCGATCTGCCGGCCGGCGTCGTTGAAGTAGTACTCGCGGGTGACGTCCGCCCCGCAGGCCTCGAACAGGCGGCCAAGGGCGTCGCCAACCGCCGCCCAGCGGGCGCCGCCGATGTGAATGGGGCCCGTCGGGTTGGCGCTGACGAACTCCAGGTTGACACGCAGGCCGGCCTGGGCGTCGCCGTGACCGTACCGCTCGCCCGACTCCACGATGCGCCGGGCCAGCTCGCCCTGGGCGGAGGCGGCCAGCCGGAAGTTGAGGAACCCCGGCCCGGCCACGTCCACGCCCTGGATGCCGGGCACCGTGCGCAGCCGCGTCGCCAGGATCTCGGCCACCTCCCGGGGCGGCCGCCGCGCGGCCTTCGCCATCTGCAGGGCGACGTTGCTGGCGTAGTCGCCATGCTCCTTGCTGCGCGGACGTTCGATGGTCACCGTCTCGGGAACCGCGATATCCAGTTCGCCGGCGGTCGTGGCGTCCCGGATCGCGGACACGACGGTGCTGCTCAGCTCGGCTGGGGTCACCTTATGGAGGCTAGCCGACGCCGGCTCCTGTCCGTGGCTCGTGTCCGGCTGACAGGGTTCGCCTCAGGCGGACTCGGCCCCGGCCAGCTCTCGGACGATGCGGATGAGCTCGGCAGGGTCGAACGGCTTAGTCAGGTAGGCGTCGACGCCGATCTCCTCGCCGCGGCGCAGGTCCTCCTCCTGGGCGCGGGCAGTGATCAGTACGACCTTGACGTGCTGGGTCAGCGGATCGTCGCGCAGCCTGACAGCTGTCACCCAACCATCGAGCCGGGGCATCATCACGTCCAGCGTGATGACGTCGGGGGCGACCTCGCCCACCCGCTCCAGACAGTCCTGGCCGTCCACCGCGGTGTCCACCTCGAACCCCTCCAGGGTGAGGTTCACCGCGATGAGCTGCCGAATGACCTCGTCGTCATCGACAACCAACACCCGACCCAACGCCTCCGGCTCCTCCGATTCGTGCCGCTGCGGCTCGTCCTCCTGCCGCCGCGATCCACATCCATACCCGTGCTCGTACGCCTGCGTCACGGCCCGGAGGCTAGCGTGCCCGAACTCGGACGCGCGCGCTCTCCGCCACTCCGGTGAGCCTGATAACCTGCTTCCCGTCACGGGCCCCCGTAGCTCAGGGGAGAGAGCACCGGCCTCCGGAGCCGGGTGCGCAGGTTCGAATCCTGCCGGGGGCGCAATGTGATGTCTCAAGACATCGGAAACTCCTGAACCCTCAGGTTGTGGGTTCAGGGGTTTCGTTGTTTTCGGGGTGGGCCGGGTGGTCGGCTGGTGGGTTGGTAGTCCTTGCTG
>WHSR01000020.1 GCA_009379995.1 Streptosporangiales bacterium | reverse complement strand
GCCTACGTGGACGGCAAGCTCTACCGCGGCAACCCCGCGGCGATCGAGTTGACCGCCCACCGGCAGATCGCCTTGGTGTACGGGCCCAAGGACGCCAAGGTCGACGTCCCCGCCAGCTACAACTTCTCGCCCGGCGAGTGAGTCAGGGAGAGGGCATGAGAGTTCGGGTCCTGCTTGAACCACGCCACGGCGGAAGCTACGACCAGTTCCTGGCCTTCGCGCGAGCGGCAGAGGAGGCCGGCTTCGATGCCTTCTTCCGTTCGGACCACCTGCTCGGGGTGGATCCGGCCGACACGACGTACGCGACCACCGACGCCTGGACGACGCTCGCGGGCCTCGCCCGGGACACGGCCCGCATCCGGCTGGGCACGCTGGTCACCCCCGGCACCTTTCGATGGCCCGGATTCCTTGCCGTCAGCGCCGCCAACACCGACGTGATGAGCGGCGGGCGGGTCGAGCTCGGCCTCGGGGCCGGCTGGTACGAGCGGGAGCACCGGGCCTTCGGCGTCCCGTTCCCGCCGATGAAGGAGCGGTTCGACCGGCTCGAGGAGCAGATGGCGATCATCAAGGGGCTGTGGACCATCCCGCCGGGCGAGGGCTTCAGCTTCTCCGGCCGGCACTACCGGCTCGAGGACTGCGTCAACGCGCCCCGTACCGCGCAGTCACCGCACCCGCCGATAGTGGTCGGCGGGGCCGGTCCCCGCCGTACGCCGGCGCTCGCGGCCCGATTCGCCGACGAGTACAACGCCACCTTCGGCACCGGCGCCAGGGAGAGGTTCGCGGTCTTCCACCGCGCCTGCGAGGAGATCGGCCGCGACCCGGCGACGGCACGGCTGTCCGTCGCGCTCCCGGTGGCGTGCGGCGCGGATCAGGCCGAGGTGGACCGGCGCCAGGCCGTGATGGGCTCGCCGCGGATGCTCGCCGAGGCCGCCTGCGGGGCCCCGGAGACCGTCCTCGACCGGCTCTCGTCGTTGGCTGCCGACGGCGTGGACACCGTCTACTTCCACATCTACGACATCGACGACCTCGATCACATCCGGCTGCTCGGCGAGGAGGTGGTCCCGAAGGCCTCCCGCCTCTCCCCGGCCCCCATCAGCTCGTGATCTTGCAGGAATTCGAACTCACCAGTTTGAATTCCTGCAAGATCACGAGCAAAGGGGGCGGCTCAGACGATGGGGTGCAGCGGGGCGTCGTCGCACGGGCCGTGGCGCTGCAGTTCTGCCCACGCCCGGGCGAGCCGCCGGACGAGCTCCACGAGCGTGTCCGGCGGGAACGTAAGCGGCATGCGGAGGTAGTTGTCGTGCGTACCCTCCGGGTCGACAGCGGCCCCGGGCACGACCTCCACCCCATGCCGCAGCGCCACCTGGGCGTACACGGCGGCGTCGGCTCCGGGAAGCTCAACCCACAGCGAGGAGCCGCCGTCCGGGCGGCGCCACCGCCAGCTCGGCAGCTGCTCGCGGAGTAGCCGTTCCAGCAGGTCGAGTCGCTCGCGCAGGCTCGCCGAACATCTGACGGTCAGGTCGGCCACCCTGGACATCAGGCGGGCCGCAACTGCCTGGTCGAGGAGCGGGCTGCCAAGGTCGGCCAGGGCCTTGCGGCGGGCGAGCCGTTCGACGATCTCCCCGGGCGCACGGACCCATCCGATGCGCAGGCCGGTCCACACCGCCTTACTGAGCGAGGACACGGTGAGAACCTCTGCCCCCTCCGGCGCGTAGGCCGCGACCGGCGCCGGGACTCCGCCGACGCCGTCCAGCGGTTCGAGGCCCGTGTAGGCGTTGTCCTCAACAACTGGCACGCAGTGGCGGGCGGCGAGCGCGGCGACCTGCCGTCGCCGCGCCGGGCTCATCAGGATGCCGGTCGGGTTGTGGTACGTGGGCATCACGCACAGCAGGGAGGGCGCCTGGCCGGCGAGCGCGGCCCCGAGCGCGCGCACCTCGATGCCCTCGTCGTCCATCGGCACCCCTGACAGCCGTGCGCCGGCGGCATGGAACACATCGAAGCAGCCGGGCCAGCTCGGGGACTCCACGAGCACGGTGGTCCGGACGCGGATATAGAGGTCGGCAACCAGAACCAGGGCCTGGTGGGCGCCGGTCGTAACGAGCACCTCGTCGGCGCAGGTGGGAAGCCCAGCAGCTGTGTAGTAGTCGGCGATCGCGATCCGCAGCGCGGGCAGGCCGCGTGGGTGGTAGCCGTGCTCCGCGAGCAGATCCGGCAGGTCGTGGCGGGCCACCTCCTGGACGACCTCGGCCAGCTCCGGTATGCCGCCCTCGGCCGCGCACGTCAGGGAGATGAGGGGGCCGGGGCCGTCGATGAGCCGCTGGAAGATCGCGGTACCGCGACCACCCCGCACGCGACCGTCATCCACCGGCGGACGAGCCCTCGCGGTGACGTGCGTGCCGCTGCCCCGCCGACTCTCCAGCACGCCTCCGGCGCGCAGCTCGTCGTAGGCCGCGACGACCGTCGCGCGGCTCACCGCGAGGGTACGGGAGAGGTGTCGCTCCGAGAGCAGCCGCTCGCCTGGAAGAAGCGCACCCTCGTCCACGGCCCGCCGCAGCGCCGTGGCCAGCTTGCGGTAGAGCGGCCCCGGTCCGGTCGACCAGTCGCCCAGGACGTCCGCCAGCGCGGCGCCATCCCGAGAACGGTCCACTTCGTCAAGCATTGGCCCTACCCATTTCCGATCCAATGACACATTCTAACTTGTACATGACCGTACCAATAGAGGCAAATGGATCGGTTAGTGGCCAGGAGTGGTCTGCTTGGTAGCCACGCGAATCGATCGTGCCGGATTACGGGAGATGACGTGTTTGTGGTTCACTGTCGCCGCTGTCGGCGGGACTATCTGGTGGGCGCGAGGGGCGTCCGGAGGCTCCACAACCTACGACCGGGCGTGATCGTCATCGAGTCGTCCTGCCCGCAGGGTCATCCGGTCCTGGAGGTCACCGGATCCGCCGGGCGGGAGACGGCGACGGATGTCCTGATGGAGATGCTCCTCGAAGGGCTGCGAGGCGACGCCGTCTCGACCGCCAGGTAGTGTGCGGGCGTCATGCGCAGTCAGCCCGCGGCCCTTTCCATCACCGCCGAGCCCCTGTCCAGCTCCGATGCCCGCGCCCTGATCGCACGGCTGGACGCCGAACTGACGGAGCGCTACCCGAACCCGGAGGACAACCACTTCGACCTAGCCGCCGAGCAGGTCGATGCGGGGCGGGGCGTCTTCCTGGTCGCCAGACTGACCGACGGGCCGGTCACCGGGCCGATCGGCTGTGGGGCGCTGCGCCGGATCGAGACCGAGACAACCGAGCCGACGGGGGAGATCAAGCGGATGTACGTGGCACCATCCGCCCGCGGCCTCGGCATCGGGCGTCATCTCCTCACCGAGCTGGAACGACACGCCCATGAGCTCGGGCTGCGCCGGCTGGTCCTGGAGACGGGCGAGCGGCAACCCGAGGCGATCCGCCTCTACGAGCGCGCCGGCTTCTCCCGCATCGACCGATTCGGCGGGTACGTGAACTCCCCCATGAGCGTCTGCATGGGAAAGGCCATCGAGTGATCCTCAGCGGGCCGGGGCGAGCCGGACGGTGTTCTCGATAGCGGGCCGCACGATGGCGAGCAGGAGTCTCAACGTGGACTCGTCGAAGTCGTCGAAGGCGACAGCGCTTCCTTCTCCGTGTGCGCCTCCGGCGCGACGCTTCCCTTCGACGTACAGGCCGCCCCAGGTCCGACCGTCGATATCGATCGGGAGAGCGACTGAACAGCCCGGGCCGGTCCGCGGCTGACGATCCTCGATCAGATGGATCAGGGTCGCCCGAACCCTCTTGCGATCCCGTGCGGAGGGCTCGGTGGGCACGTCTTCGGCCGAGGCGGTCACCATCCGGCGCAGCCGGCGGCTGGCGCCGGCGACGGCCAGCGCGCCGAAGCGGGCATCCACGAGCCTGATCGCGGTGGCAACGATAGTTCGGGCGACCACGTCCGGGTCTCGCTCGATGCTGAGCGCGATCACCGCGTGCAGCAGGGCCTGCACACGCTCCTGCTCGGATACCGTCTCTTCGCGCTCGGAGACGGCCACGACGGGATGGGATGGCAGGTCGACGGGACGCTCGCCCAAGCGAACATCGTTGTCCACAGGTCCCCCCCTCGGCGGGTCCCGTGCCCGTGGAGCGACACAGATTCACCCTAATAAGCACGTCCAAGACGTACGGTACGAATAGCAAGTATGCTGTCCACCTTCCTCATGGCGCAACAGCCGGCGCCTGGGGTTGCAACCTGCGTACGAGGGGCCACCAAGAGGGGATCCCTATGGGTCGGCAGATGCGGGTGGGGCGGCTTCGCCCTCGTTGGATTCTGGCCCTGGCCGGTCTCGCCGCAGCCACGATGACAGTGGCGGCATGCGGCGGCTCGGCCGTTCGCGGCGGTGGGGGCGGCGGTGGGGACCAGGAGACTGTGAAGCTGGGAGTGCTCCTGCCGCTGTCCGGGGTGTACGCCCCGCTGGGTGAGGACATGCAACAAGGGCTTCGGCTCTATATCGACGAGCACGGCGGAAAACTGGGCGGCCGGCGGGTGGAGCTGGTGACGGCCGACGAGGGCGAGGGACCGCAGACGGCGGTACCCGCCGCGAAGAAGCTGATCCAGCAGGATCGCGTGGTCGCGGTCACCGGGGTGGTGAGCTCCGCCGTTGCACTCGGCGTACGAGACCTCTTCACCGAGTCGAAGATCCCTCTGGTGATCTCGAACGCCGGCGCGGACGAGATCACCGGCGAGGCCAGCTCCGACTACCTGTGGCGGACGTCCTTTGCCAACACCGAGCCGAACGCGGCCTTCGGCCCCTACGTCGCCGACCAGGTCAAGGGCGGCGGCGTGTACGTCATCGCCGCCGACTACGCCGCGGGCAAGGAGGCCATGGGCGGGTTCAAGGAGACGTTCGAGGCCGCCGGGGGGAAGGTGGCGGACGAGCGGTACACGCCGTTCGGCGAGACACAGGACTTCCAGCCCTACCTCAACGCGATCCAGCGCTCCGGAGCCGAGGCCGTGTACTGCTTCTACGCGGGCGCCGAGGCGGTGGCCTTCGTCAAGCAGTACGAGGAGTTCGGCCTCGCCGACGAGCTGCCGCTGTACTCCGCCGGCTTCCTCACCGAGGGCGGCGCCCTGGACGCTCAGGGGGACGCGGCGCTCGGCATCAGGACGTCGCTGAACTATGCGCCCGACCTCGACAACCCGGCGAACGAGCGGTTCCGAGCCGCCTACCAGAACCGGTTCGAGGAAGAGCCGACAACGTACGCGGTGGCCTCGTACGACGCCGCGGCCGTGCTCGACCAGGCGCTCACCTCGATCGACGGCGACGTGACCGGTGAGCAGATCGCCGCGGCCCTGGGAGAGGTCGGAGAGGTGGACAGCCCGCGCGGGACATGGCGGTTCAGCGAGACCCACAATCCGGTCCAGAAGTACTACCTTCGTGAGGTCCGCAAGCAGGGAGCCGGATTCACCAACGCGACGGTGCGGGAGCTCGAGGGCTAAAGGGCTAAGAGGACTTACGGGCCGTGATCGCCTGGCTGGATGCCAACCTCGTCAGCATCCTCAACGGGGTCGCCTTCGGTCTGCTGCTGTTCACCTTGGCCGTGGGGCTGTCCCTGATCTTCGGGATGATGGACGTCCTCAACCTCTCGCACGGTGCCCTGTACCTCGTCGGCGCCTACGCCGCCTACCGGGTGGTGGGCGAGGCCGGGGGCAGCCTGGGCGCGTTCCTCCTCGCGCTCGGGGTCGCCGGGGTGCTCGGGCTGGCGGCCGGTGCGCTGCTCGCCGGCATCACCCAGCCGCTGGCCCGCCGGGGCCACCTGCACCAGGCGCTGCTCACCCTTGGGGTAGCGCTCGTGGTCGCCGACCTGCTGTCGGCGCTGTTCGGCGACGAGGTGCACTCGGTGGCGGCGCCCGCTGGACTGCGTGGCAGCGTGCGGGTGCTCGGTCACGGCTACCCCGCCTATCGCCTCTTCGTCATCGGGGTCGGCCTCGTTCTCGCCGCCCTGGTGTACCTGCTCGTCGAGCGGTCCCGCGCGGGCGCGGTGATCCGAGCCACCGTCGCCGACCGGGACATGGTGCAAGCGATCGGTGTGGACACCCGCAAGGTGTTGGTCGGCGTGTTCGCCTTCGGGACCCTGCTCGCGACGTGCGGCGGGGTCCTCGGCGGGCCGATCCTCGGCGCCCAGCCCGGCCTGGACGACACCGTCCTCATCCTCGGGCTGGTCATCGTCGTCATCGGCGGTCTCGGGTCGGTGAAGGGCGCGTTCTTCGGTGCGCTCCTCATCGGTCAGATCCAGGTCCTCGGCGTCACCCTGCTGCCCGAGTACGCATCCTTTCTGTTGTTCGGCACCATGGCCCTGATCCTCACCCTCCGCCCGGCCGGCCTGGCCGGCACAGCAGCCCGGACCGCAGCCCCGGGGAGCAGCGGATGACCGGGGCGGCCCGGACGGCCGCGCGCGGACTTGCCGCCCGGCGCGGGGCTGCGTTTCGGCTCACCGTGGTGCTCCTGCTGGTTGCCCTCCCGCTGTTTCTCGGCCCCTACCCGATCTCCGCGCTGTCCCGGATCCTTGCGTTCGCGCTGCTCGCGGCGAGCCTCGACCTGCTCACCGGCTACACCGGGCTGGCCTCGCTCGGCCACGCCGCGTACTTCGGGGTCGGTGCCTACACCGCGGCCCTGATCGGCATCCACCTCACGCCGAACGCGCCCGTCCAGCTCCTCGCTGCGCTCGCCGCCGGCGGCATCGCGGCCGGGCTCACCGGGTGGGTGGCCGTCCGGACGCACGGCACCTTCTTCCTCATGCTCACCCTCGCCGTCGGGGAGATCGTCCACCAGCTGGCCGACTCCTGGACGTCGCTTACCGGCGGATCGAACGGCCTCGTCGGCATGCCTCCGATCACCGTGCTTCCCGGCCGTCCGCTCGTCCTCGCCGGCTTCGTGTACTGGTACATCCTCGCGATCTTCGTCCTCTGCTACGCCGTGCTGCGGCGGATCACCGCCTCCCCGTTCGGCCGCACCATGCGGGGAGTCCGGGACAACGAGGCCCGGATGCGGGCCGTGGGATACGACACGGCCCGGGTCAAGTACGTCGTCTACTGCATCGCCGGCGCCGTCGCCGGGGCCGCGGGATCGCTGTGGGTGGCGCAGACCCGATTCGTCTCTCCCGCGGACCTAAGCTTCGAGATCGCGGCCCTCGTCCTGCTCGCGGTCGTGATCGGTGGCTCCGGCTCGCTGTGGGGACCCTGCCTCGGCGCTGCGCTCGTCCTCCTCGTCAACGACACGCTCTCGTCCTACGTCGCCGGGCGCGGCCCGCTCCTCCTCGGCCTGGCCTTCGTCGCCGCGGTCTACCTGCTGCCGCGTGGGTTCGCCGGGCTGCGGGGCGTTCGGGTGCACGTCCGTACCCGGGAGACCGGGCCATGACAGGGGCCATGACGGCGGAACTACGGCTGGACGATGTGTCGTGGCACTTCGGCCGGGTGAAGGCCGTCGACGGGGTGTCCCTGGCGGTGGAGCGGGGCGCCCGGCATGCCGTCATCGGTCCGAACGGCGCCGGCAAGACCACCCTCTTCGGCGTCGTCGCCGGCACTCTGCGGCCGTCGGCGGGGCGCGTTCTCGTCGGCGGGCGTGACGTCACCCGGCTGTCCGAGCACGCCCGCGCCCGCCTCGGCGTGGTACGCACCTTTCAGCACTCCAGCGTCTTCCTGTCCATGACCGCCCTGGACAACGTCGCCCTCGCGGTTCAGCGCGTCCGTGGGGTCGGTACCCGCCTCTGGCTGCCGGCCCGGCGGTACGTCGAGGTCACCGAGCGCGCACTGGGACACCTGGAGTCTGTGGGGCTCGCCGACCGCGCGGGCGAGTCGGCGGCAACGCTGTCGCACGGGGAGCGCCGGCAACTCGAGGTCGCTGTCGCCCTCGCCGCACGGCCCCGCCTGCTGCTCCTCGACGAACCGACCGCCGGCATGTCGGTCGAGGAGAGCTCCCGGTTCACCGACGTGATCCGGGAACTGCCCGTGGACGTGACGGTACTCGTCATCGAGCACGACCTCGACGTGGTCTTCCGGCTGGCGTCGCACGTCACCGTGCTGCATCTCGGCAGGGTGCTGGCCGACGGGACACCCGAGGAGGTCCGCGACTCCGAGGAAGTGCAGCGCGCCTATCTCGGGGCCGCCGACTCCAGCGAACTCTTCTTCTCTCCGGAGGAGGAGCGGACATGAGCGCGGCGACGGGTCCGCTGCTCGAGGCGCGGGGCCTGCGTTCCGGCTACCGGGGCAGCATGGTGGTCGACGGCATCGACCTCGACGTCGGGGAGGGCGGTCTGGTCGCGATCCTGGGGCGCAACGGCGTCGGCAAGACCACGCTGATCTCCACGATCATGGGGCTGGTGCGCCCGTACTCCGGCAGCGTGCGGCTGGCCGGGCGGGAGCTGGCCGGTGCCCGGCCGGATGCCATCGCCCGCGCCGGCGTCGGCCTGGTCCCGCAGGGTCGCCGGGTCTTCGCCCCGCTCTCGGTGGAGGAGAACCTGCGGATCGCCGTGCGACGCGGCCGCGCCGGGCGGTGGACCGTGGAGCGTGTCTACGAGCTGCTGCCCCAGCTGGCCGAACGGAGGAGCCACCGCGGGGACCAGCTCTCCGGCGGCGAGCAGCAAATGCTCGCCATCGGTCGCGCGCTGCTCGGCAACCCACGCCTGCTGCTCCTGGACGAGCCCTCCGACGGGCTCGCCCCCGCGGCGGTCCGGGGGGTCGAACAGGTGATCACCGGGCTCCGCGCGGAGGGCCTCGCCGTCCTGCTCGTTGAGCAGAATCTGCGGGTGGCCTTCGCCCTCGCCGACGAGATCGTGGTCATGCAGAAGGGCCGGATCGTCCACCGGTCGGGCACCACCGAGTTCCGCCGCAGCCCGGACATCGCCCGGCGGTTCCTCGGCGTGGCCTGACCCCCTTACCGGACCCCAGAAGGCCGGGCTCGATGCCGCTAGCCGACGGTGACCTGTCCTTCGGAGTAGTGCTGCACGGCGTTCAAAAGATCCTGTTCGGTGAGTCCGGCGCCGGCAAACGGTACCGCGACGGGCGCGCCATGTCGCCGCTCGTTCTCCGTGGCCTTGGCGGACCAGCGGGGCACCTGCGGGACCAAGGCCAGCGGGTCGGCCGTCGTGACACACACGAATCGCGAGCCGGACCGGTCGCCGGAGAGGTAGATACGGCGGACCGCCGCCCACGGCAGGCGCTTCGACCTGCCGCGGACGACGTGCTCCACCCCCTCCGGGCCAACTCTGAGCACCGGCTCGCGGAAAAACTGCGCCACGTCGCTGAGCGGCACGATCGCCCGATACAACCTGGTAGCGGCGCCCGCGACCAGGAGCGTGGCCGCCAGGGCGATCGCGAGAGCACTCACCGTCCTGAGAACCTCTCGGGCGATCTCCAGACCCGCCGGAGCCGTCTCCCCGTGGGCCAGCACGACGACCGCGATGGCGGCGAACCAGATCACACCGATCACGGCGGCGACGAGCGCCACCAGCCCGGCGGCGAGCCGACGACGAAATCGGCGGTGAGCGGTGGTGGGCTCGGGGTCTTCGGCGGAAGCGGCCTCGATCGCGGTCGCGGGCGGACGGGTGGCCGCGTCCTCGGACTCGTCGAGGTAGCCCCGCACGGCACCCAGCAGACCGAGCTCGCTCAGTCCGGTGTTGACCAGCGGGGTGGCCAGCGGGGTGCCGAACAACCGCCGGTTCGCGAGCGCCTTGAGGCGCCAGCGAACGCCGCTGGGAGCGAAGCCGGAGAGATCACTCGCGGCGATACACAGAATCGGGCATTCAGACCCGCTGCGCACGACCCAGAACCGCTCCACCCTGCTCCACGGGATCGCCAGGGAATATTTTCCCGCGGCGACCTCTACGCCCTCGGTGTCCAATCGCACCACGAGCTCAGTCGTTCTGGTGGAGACGTAGGCGTCTCCGAAGGAGGCACCGATGATCACTATAAAGACGATTTCAAAGAGCATGAAATCGATGTCATCGGGGTCAGCCGTGATCCCGTCCGCAAACAAAAGGGCGGCCATCACGAGGAGCAGTACGGCCAACCCAATGGTCAGGCCGGCCACCAGACGGAGCCGCCAGCGCGGCCACCGCACCCGAGGGACGAGCTGCCCCACGGCGACACCCTGGGCCGGTGGGAAGAGTCGCGATGAGGCCATCGTCATGGGAACTCCGGAGACCGTGTCTGTCCGCTACCGGGACCGGTGGCCATCCACCCTCCTACTCTCCTGCTACGCCGGACGGACCACTGGAGGCCGCTTGCTCTCGATCCACCTTATTATCCCATCGTACAGCTCATTGAACCACTGGACTATCCCGTCCCACAGCCCCTTCAGCCAGTCCCATATGATAAGGATCAGCCGCAAGAGCTCGTCGAGCCAAATGGCGATGAGAGTCGCCAAGAGTATAATGATCGCCAGGATGAGAGCTATCGCGGTAATTTCAGGAAGCGTGACAAGCACCAGAATGAAGGCGGCCACGGCGGCTATCGTGTAGAGGATCTTCTTTACTATCTCTTTGATTTCCTCCGACATTTCCTTGACTCTTGCCACGGCGGCCTCGGCGTTGTCGGCCCCCTCCCGGAGGGACTGGACGACCTGGGCGGCCTTGGCCCGGAACCCATCGGCGGCCGCGCCCTGCCAGTCGACAGCGCCCGCCTCGGCGGCGAGGTCGTCGGCGACGCCACGGAGCCCGGAGGCGATCTCCCGTACCTGGGCGTTCGACGGATCGACGGCCTCGAGCTGGTTCTCCAGTCGTGGGAGAATCTCGAGGGGATCGGGTAGCCCGTACTTGGCTACCACCTCGGGTATCGGTGCGAACTCCTCGCGGCTGGGGATTCTCATGCCTCATACCCCCGGGCGGAGTCGAGTCCCCCCTGGAGGTCGGACATGGCGGCCCCGTGGTGTGCGTCGGTGCTCTCGTAGTTGTCCAGGGTTGCCGCGGTCGCCTCGGCGATCCCGCCCAGCCCCTTGCCCGCCGCCTCGAGCAGCCTGTTGAGGCCGGCCAGCATCTCGGCGTGCCCGCTGTCGGCGAGCTGCCCGCCCTCGGTGCGGGTGAAGGTGCCGGGCACCAGCCTGGCCGCATCCGCCAGGCCGCGCAATTCGCCGACTCGGCCTTGGGCGCGCTCCGCCGCAGCGCGGAAGCGCCCCAAGCTCGCCGTGTCGACCGTGAAGTCGCTCATCGGTCGTCCTCCGATCGCTTATCTGATCTGTCCGCAACGGGCGCCCCGGGCGGTGAGACGCCGGGCGGGACCGGCAGCAGGTCGGCCAGCTGTCTCTTCCCGGACAGCACCTCACCGATCGGCAGCCCCATGAACCGAAGCGTCTCCTGATGTGCGGCGACCTCTCGGAAGGCCGCGGTCTGTACGCCCCGCAGCGCCTCCAAGATCGCGGCGTCCACCCGGCTGGACCCGGCCGCGCGCAGGAAGTACGTGTCGATCTCCACCCGGGTGACCTCCCCCGAGACCGTGCAGGAGGCGCGCACGGAACCCCCTGCGCTCTCCGCATGTACCTCCTGGCCTTGCTGCCGCGCGAACGCCTCGGCCCACCTGGGAAGCTCCTCGCGGAACCTGCGCAGCTCACGCATCACCGCGTCGATGCTGTCCGGCCCTGACACTGCTGTCCCTAGGTCCGAACTCACCGGCGGCCGCGGTCGAGGCCATTGCCGAGCCGGCGGAAGGACTCGGCGTCGCCGCCGGACAAGCGCCGCAGAACGTCGGTGGTGCCCTCCTGGTACGCGCCACGCGCCGCCCGCGCGGCCTCGACCACCTTCCGACCCAGCTCGTCGCCCATGACGGCCCGCAGTCGCCGCGGATCTACCCGCACCCCGCACACCGCGCCGTGCCCGTCGACGGTGACCCGGACGCAGCCGTCCCCGGACTCACCGGTGAACTCACGCGCAGTGAACTCGTCCACTTCCCCCTGTATCGCCTGGCGGCGCTCCTCCGCCCTGCACCGCAGCTCTTCGAGGCGCTCCTTGAACTCCATGCCGCCCTTTCCCCCGAGTCACCGTGTCTCCCCCGGCCCGACGAAGCCAGCACAAACCTGTGGAGCGCGACAAGCGCGCTCTCGCATGTGCGGATCACATTCCTATAGCTTGCCGGTTGTCATCTGGTATGCATCGGGTATGCGGTTGGCGACGAGCGACGTACAACCCCCTGCAGGCACCGAGACGCCGACGCTCCAACGGAGCCGTATGATCGAGACCGCGCGGTTGATGCCCCAGGTATGGGCGACGTTGGCGTATTGCGTCGGCGTTGTGGACGCACCCGGCGACGTGTGATCGGTGCTCGCAGGTAGGTATGCGGAAGCGGGGGGATTCATGCGGTTCGGTGTGCTGGGGCCGCTGGCGGTGGAGCGCGACGGCGCGCCTGTGGCGCTCGGACCGCCCAAGCAGCGGTTGCTGCTGGGCGTGATGCTCGCACAGCCGGATCAGGTTCTGTCCACCGACCGGCTCATCGACGTGCTGTGGGGACCGCAGCCACCCCGCACGGCAGCCAAGAACCTGCAGGTTTACGTGTATCACCTGCGCCAGGCGCTGGGAGACGAGAGTCGGATCGTGTACCGCGCGCCCGGCTATGCGGTGGTGGTGCGGCGCGGCGAGCTGGACGCGCGGCGGTTCGCCGAGCTTGCCGGCCGTGGCCACACCGCGCAGGCCGAGGGCGACCTGGTGACCGCTGACACCGTGTTGACCCAGGCGCTCGCCTGCTGGCGTGGCGAGGCGTTCGCCGACTTCCCCGACGTGGAATGGCTACGAGGTCACGCCACCCGGCTAGAAGAGCAGAGGCTGGCGGCGCTGGAGGCGCGGATCGAGGTGGACCTGGCGCTGGGACGGCACGCGGAGCTCATCGGCGAGCTGGCCGGGCTGATCGCCGAGCATCCGCTGCGAGAACGGCTGCGTGCCGCCTACATGCTGGCGCTCTACCGGGCCGGCCGGCGCGCCGACGCTCTGGGGGCGTACCAGGAGGCGCGGAGCACGTTCGTCGAACAACTCGGCCTCGACCCTGCCCCGGCACTTCGCGAGCTGGAGCAGGCGATCCTCAACGACGACCCGTCGATTTCCGCACCGGCCGAGGCGGCCGCGTCCTCTGGGGCAGCCAAGAGCGAGACCACCACGGCGACACCGGCGGCGGCCATCGTGCCGGCGCAGCTGCCACCGGACGTCGCCGACTTCACCGGTCGCGCCCGACAGGTCGCCCGGGCCGAGGACATGCTGGTGAGCCGGAGCGTCGACGCGCCGCGGATAGTGGCCATCTCCGGGGCCGCAGGAGTGGGTAAGACCACGCTGGCCGTGCACCTCGGGCATCGGATCGCGGGGACCTTCCCGGACGGGCAGCTGTACGCCAACCTGCGCGGGCCGACCAACGACCCGGCCGACATCGCCGACGTGCTGGCGGGATTCCTGCGCGCGCTCGGCGTGGACCCGGCGACCATCCCCGAGTCGGCCGCCGACCGTACGGCGCTCTACCGCAGCCGGCTCAGCGGCCGCCGGACGCTCGTCGCGCTCGACGACGCGGTGGACGAGGCGCAGATCGCGCCGTTGCTGCCGGGCAGCCAGGGCTGCGCGGTACTGGTCACCAGCCGCACCCGCCTCACCGGTCTGCCCGGCGCCGAGGTAATCGATCTCGACACCTTCGCGGCCGACGACGGCGTGCGGCTGCTGGCACACATGGTGGATCCGGGCAGCATCCGGTCCGATCCCGAAGCGGCTACCGAACTGGTTGGGCTGTGCGGCGGGCTGCCGTTGGCGCTGCGCATCGCCGGCGCCCGGCTGGCCGCCAAGCCGCACTGGAGCGTGCGGGATTTCCTGGACCGCATCTCGGACGAGCACCGCCGACTGGACGAGCTGGCGCACCGCGACCTCAATATCCGTGCCAGCCTCGCGCTCTCGTACCACAATCTCGACCCCATGGCGCAGGCGGCCTTCCGCCGGCTCGGGCTGCTGGAGGCGCCCGATTTCGCCAGCTGGGTAGCTGCCGCCGCGCTGGACACCTCCGCGCAGGTCGCCGAGGACATCGTCGAACAGCTGGTGGACGTCCAATTGCTGCAGGCAGCCGGCCGGGATGCCGCCGGCCAGCTCCGCTACCGGTTCCACGATCTCGTGCGGGTGTACGCCCATGAGCGCGCCCTCGCCGAGGACGCGGATGCCGACCAGCGGGCGGCGCTGGTCCGGGCGTTCGGGGCGTGGCTGGCACTCGCCGACGAAGTGCATCGCCAGGTGCTCGGCGGGGACTACACGGCCGTGTACGGGGATGCTCCGCGGTGGACGCCCGATCCCGGGACGGCGGCCCGGCTGCTGACCGAACCGATGGCATGGTTCGAGTCCGAACGGCTCGCCATGGTCATCGTCGTACGGCAGGCGGCCCGGCTGGGATTCGACGAACAGTGCTGGGAGCTGGCCCTGCGAGCCGCCACCGGGTTCCAGCTCTCCCACTACGTGGACGACTGGCGGCACACCCACGAGGTCGCCCTTGCCGCCTGCCGCCGGACGGGCAACCAGAGAGGCGAAGGGGCTCTGCTCACCAGCCTCGGGGCACTGGCACTCAACGTCGAGCGCGACTACGACGCCGCCGAGGTACTGCTCGGCGACGCCCTGCGCCTCTTCGAGCGGATCGGCCATACCCAGGGCCGTGGACTCGCCCTGCGCAGCCTGTGCATCGCCGGCTGGCGGCGCGGCAACTACAGTGAAGGTCAGCGGTACGGTGAGGCGGCCAGGCCGCTGCTGCACGAGTCCGGCGACCGGGGCGCCGAGGCGCAACTCATTCTCTGCCTCGGTCACATCCAGCTGGAGTCTGGAGACCTCGACGCAGCCTCTGAGGCATACCGCACAACACTTGACATCGCCACCGCCACCGGAGACCGACATCATCAGGCCAACGCGACCCTTTGGCTTGGCATGGTCGACCTCCGGCTCGGCCGGCCGGACGATGCGGAGCGGCGGTTCCGGCACACCATGGCCCTCGTCCAGCGGGTGGGCGACCGCCGGGGCACCGCCTACACGCATTTCGGCCTCGGCCGAAGCTACCTCGCCCGCGGCGACCCGGACCGGGCCCGCGAGGAGTTGGAGCGGGCGGCCGACCTCAACGACGACGAGAACGACCCGATCCTGCGGACCCATCTGCTGCATGCCTTCGGTGAACTGCACCTCGGCACCGGGGACACCGACAAGGCCCTGCGCTGCCTCGACGAAGGGATGACGGTTGCCGACCAGCTCGGCAGTCCGTACCTGCGGCGCGAGATCGAGCGGACCCGGCAGACGCTCTGCGGGCACGGTCACGGTCCGTCGGCTCGTCCGGCCGAGTAATCGAGATCAGCGGTCGACGGGTTCGGCTGTCTCGTCGCGCGGAGCGGCATCGGCCGTCGAGCCGCTCCGGCGGCCTCGGGGAGCCCGGGGAGCCCGGCCGAGCAGCCAGAACCCGGCGGCCGACGCGGCGACCGCAACCGCCTCCGCTACCGCGCTGGCCAGCTTCTCCGCGAACCACACCGGCTCGTACAGGTTCGGCAGCGGCCCGAGGGGGCCGACGTCGACGTAGGTGTAGAGGAGGACCGCGCCGAGTGCGGCGGCGCTGACCCCGAACGCCAGGAGATAGGTCATCCGACGGCGGCCCCAGACCAGCACGATCAGGGCGGTGAGCCCGGCGACCACACCGTCGATGCGGAACATGGTGCCCCCGCCGATCCCCTCCGTGATCGTGTCCCACTCCGTCGCCAGGCGAAGGTGGACGTACGCGTTGACCGCGAGGCCCACCACGACGAGCGCCCTGAGCAGCGCCATGCGCACCCCTTCCATTGTCTTCCCACCGGCCCCACGGACCCGGTGCCCTCTCTCGCTACACGACCCACGGGGTGTCCGGGGTTCACGTCGTCTCCTCCACCCGCACGACGAATCGCACGACGTCGTCGCCGAGGGCCTCGGTGACCAGCCAGCATCCGGAGTCGGGGAAGTCGATCCCGGTGGGCCACCAGTACCGCGGAATGGAGTCGATGCCGCCGTCGGCGTACCCGCCGAACGAAACCCTGGCCGTACCGGGCGCGTCGAGTCGTCTGGCGCGCACGGTGGGTGGGCCGAGCGCCTCCGTGTGCCGCCCGTCCCGGAGCGTCACCGAGGGGTACTTCAGACCACCGCCGTCCGGACGTACCGGGGCGGCGGCGCCGGGCGCGCCAACCCACGACAGCCCGACCCACAGCCCGCCCTCGCCGTACCACACGTCATCGCCGGAGCGGGCCAGCACCGGCGGCAGGCGGGCGACGTCCATCGGCATGGTCACCGGGCAGGAGGCGTCGGCTGGGCGCCGCTGCCCCTCCGCGGCGTCGGCGCCGACACACCCGGCGGCGGCGCTCAACAGCAGGCCGGCGGCGAGGACACGACCCCAGGCTCCCGGCACCCGACACCCCCTTTCCGATCCGCTGGAACTACTACACCGCCGGAAGCCGCCGCGTTCCACCCGCGCTGACAAGGACGAATAGAGAGTGAAACCGCACACATCCGTTCGGCTGTAAGCGACGCGACGGGGCAGCGCGGATTACGGTGGTGGGCGTGTCGTCCCGCAGCGCCGATCTTCTCGCCCAGAGAAGAGACCGGGCGTGGCGGCCCGGCGACATCGCCGACCTCGGCGTCGTCACCTTTTCCCACGCGGTTCAGCACGTCTACGTCGCCGCGCTGGCGCTGACCTACCCGTTCGTCGTCGCCGACTTCGGCATCTCCTACGGCACCCTCGGCATCCTGCTGGGCGCGGCCGGCGTGGTGGGCGGCGTGCTGCAGGCCGCCGCCGGAATGGTCCGGCGGATGTCGGCCCGTGTGCTGCTCACCGCGCAGAACCTGGGGCTCGCCGTGGCGGCCCTGCTCGGCGCGTTGTCGCCGGGGTTCGCCGCGTTCAGTGCCGCCCGGATGGTCGGCGCGTTTACCAGCTGGCCACAGCACCCGGTGGGCAGCGCGTACCTGACCGGACGCTTCCCCGATCGGCGCGGGTTGGTGCTGAGCTGGCACACCACCGGCGGGAGCATCGGCACCCTCGCCGTCCCCGTGCTGGCCGGCGTGCTCATCGCGCACGTCGGCTGGCGCTGGTCGCTGGCCATCTTCGCGCTGGCCATGGCGATCAGCGGGGTACTGGTGATGGCCGGCCTGCGGGGGACACGGTCGGGCGCCGGCTCCGAGGACGCCGTGGCGGGCGAATCCGCCGGTGACGATGACCACGCGCCGACGCTGCGGCTGCGGACGGTGTTGCTGCGCCGCACCGTCGTGGCGGCGCTCTTGGCCAGCACGATCGCGGCGGCCGGGCGTGGGCTCGGCGCCCTCACCGCGTACGTGCCCGCCTACCTGAAATCCGGCCTGCACCTCACCCCCGTACAGGTCGGGGTGGTCTTCACGGTGCTCGTGACCGGCAGTGTGGTGGGGCCGGTTGCGGCCGGCCTGCTCTCCGACCGGCTCGATCGCCGGGCGGTCCTGCTCACCGTGTTCCTCGTCGGCGCGGCGGCGCTGGCCGCCTTTGTGCTCGTCGGGGCGTCGGTGCCGGCGCTCATCGCCGTCGGACTGCTGGTGGGTGTGTTCGCGTACGCCGAGTCGCCGCTGCTGCAGTCACTGTTCTCGGACGGTGTGCAGGGCGCAAACGTCCGTACCGCGTTCGGGCTCTATTTCGCGATCGCCTATGGCGTCGGCTCGCTCTGGCTCACCGCCCTCGGCGCGATCATCGACCACGCCGGATTCCGGACCGCGTTCTTCGTCATGGCCGGGTCGTTCGTGGTCGCCGGCGCCGTCGTGCTCCTCGCCCGTCCGGACCGCCCGTCTCCGCAAACCCAGCCGTAAGATCGGGCCAACCCGCCGAGAAGAGGGGGTGCGCGATGGCGTCGCACGAGGTCCGTATCGATTCGAGCCGCCCGCTGGCCCAGCAGCCGGAGACCGGGCACAACCGCTGGCATCCCGACATCCCGGCCGTCGTCGGCTGCCGCGAAGGCGACGAGGTGGTGCTGGAGACCCGGGACGCGCTCGACGGGCAGGTAGGGCCGCAGACCGCCGTGCAGCAGGTCGGCGGCGCCGACCTGTCGGTGGTGCACCCGCTGACCGGCCCGGTCCACGTGGAGGGCGCCGAGCCGGGCGACCTGCTGATCGTCGAGATACTCGACATCGAGCCGGACTCGTACGGCTTCACCGTGCAGATCCCCGGCTTCGGCTTCCTCCGTGACGTCTTCCCCGACCCGCACAAGATCGACTGGCGGATCGCGGACGGCTGGGCCACCTCCCCCGACCTGTCAGGGGTGCGGATCCCGGGCGCGCCGTTCATGGGCACGATCGGGGTGGCGCCGAGCCGGGACCTGATGGCCCGCGCCACCGCCCGTGAGCAGGCCGCCGCCGACGGGGGCGGGCTCGCCCTGCCTCCGTCCGCCGAGGGCGCGGTGCCGGCGGGCGGCCCGATCACCGCGGAGGCCCTGCGGACCGTCCCGCCCCGGGAGAACGGCGGCAACGTCGACATCAAGCAACTGGTCAGAGGCACCCGGCTGCTGCTTCCGGTGTACGTGCCCGGCGCCCTGTTCTCCGCGGGCGACGCCCACTTCGCCCAGGGGGACTGTGAGACCTGCGGCACCGCTATCGAGATGCGGGCGCGCCTGCACGTACGGTTCTCCGTACGCAAGGGTGAGGGCAGCCGGCTGCGCGGACCGCGGTTCGAGCGCGACGACTACTTCGTTTCGCCGGAGTACGCGGCGCCGCGTCGCTTCCTCGCCACCACCGGCATTCCGGTGGGGCCGGACGACGAGAACCGGGCCGAGGACCTCACCCTGGCCGCGCGCAACGCGCTGCTCGCGATGATCGAGCTGCTCGGCGAGCGGGGCTACTCCCGCCAGCAGGCGTACGCGCTGTGCAGCGTCGCCGTGGACCTCAAGATCAGCCAGGTCGTCGACGCGCCGAACCCGCTGGTGTCGGCGTTCCTCTCGCTTGACATCTTCACCTGACGGGAGACAGGCCCGGCGATGTGACGTCCGGCGGAACTGGGGAATCCCCCAGAACGGAGGCAGCACCCGCCGTCGTGTACTACTATTCGTAGTACTACGAATAGTAGACCGCAGTCACGTCATCGGAGACGCCTGTGACCATGGTCATCACGCCGGTCTCGGACTGGACCGAGCTGGCCGCCTGCCGGGGCGTCGACCCTGAGCTCTTCTATCCCATCGGTACGGCCGGGCCAGCCCTCGAGCAGGTCGCCGCGGCGAAGGCGGTCTGCGCCCGATGCCCGGTCAGGGACGAATGCCTCGAGTGGGCGCTGCGCACGGGTGAGCCGCACGGGGTGTGGGGCGGCACCACACCCGAGGAGCGACGCTACCTGCGCCTGACTGCCTGACCGCCTAGTCGCTTGGCCGAACGAACGGCAGCGTGACCCCGCTGCGCCCGGGATCCACCCTCAGGCGGGTGCCGGGCAGCGGACGCAGCGTGTAGTCGTAGTCGGTGGAGACGATCACCACCCCGACGCGGTGACCCGACTTGAAGACATAGTCGTCGGGCTGCATGTTCCAGGTGAACCGGTAGAGCTTGCCCCGCTTGATCGGCTTGCTCCGGCTCGCCGAGTGCCGGTTCTGCGGATCCATCCAGCCACGGGTCACGATCTCCGGCTCGGCGTCGCCGGGGCCGTAGTCGACGAGCAGCGCCGTGAGGTTGGCGGCGTGCCGGTTGTCCAGAGAGGCGCGCAGCCGTACGACCGGGGTGCCGCTCATCCGCACGTCCTCGTCCAGGACAGGGGTGAGGTAGGCGAGCCGGTTCGGGTTCGGCCGGCCGGGATCGGCGACGAGGTCGACGTCCTTCAGCTCACGCCCGCGGTCAACGAGCGTCTGCACCCCCGACCTGTCGGCAAGACGCAGCTCGGTGGGCACGGTCGCCGGGTCCGGCCAGTCGGGGTACGTGGCCCACGACCCGTTCTCGCGCTGGACGTCGACCATCGGCTCGTCCATCACGCCGGTGTCCAGTCCGTACAGCCAGTAGTCGAACCACCGGTGCAGGGTGGGCACGAACTGGCCGCCGTGCTCGGTGCCGCCGTGCCCGCCCTGGTGCAGCCACATCTTGCGGGGCACCCCGTGCCGCCCCAGCCGCTCCCACCACTGGGCGAAGTGCTGGGTCTTGACGTTCCAGTCGTTCAGCCCGTGGATGACCCAGACGCTCGCGTCGACGCCGCGGGCGCGGCCGACGTAGTCGCGGGCGCGCCAGAACGGGTCGTAGTCCCCAGTTTTCCGGTCCTGGCGGCGCTCCAGGGCGGCGATCTCGTCGGCGCAGCCGGCCGGGTCCGCCACGGTGTACTCGGCGAGCACGTCCGCGTCCTCGCCCTGGTACCCGCCGGGCGCGACGACGAGCCCGTTCGCGCGGTAGTAGTCGTACCAGTTGGAGATCGCGGAGATCGGCACGATGGTCAGGCCCTCGACGCCGGTGGTTGCCACCATGTTCGGCAGCGTGCCGTTGTAGGAGACGCCGACCATGCCGGTGTCGCCGTTCGTCCAGTCGGCGGCGACCGGCTTGCCGTCATCGGTCCACGCCTTGGCCCGGCCGTTCAGCCAGTCGATGACCGCCTTGGTGCCGAGCGTCTCGGCCGCGTCGCCGATGGTGGGGCAGCCCTCGGAGTGGCCGGTTCCGATGCTCTCGCCCCACATCACCGCGTAGCCGCGGGGCACGAAGTAGTCGTCCAGCCAGCCCGGCAGGCCCTTGTCCTCCTCGGCCGCGGCCGTCCCCCGTGGCCCGACGTCGTCCAGCGTCGGCGGCCTGGCCGCCCGCTGGACCGCGCCCGGTCCGGGCCCGGCCACCCGCGCGCCGGGGTGCTTCAGCTCCTCCTGCGGCAGCACCGGGACGTCGACGTTGTGGTTCTCGATCGGATTCACGCCGAAGAAGTACGGGCTCTCCTCCAGGATCACCGGCACATTCCGCGAGCTCGCAGGCGGGCGCACGATGTGTGCGTGCACCCTGTCGCGTCGGCCGTCGTGGTCGGTGTCGACGGGGGTCTGGATGTACACCGTCTCCTGGACTGCGTCGTCCATGGAGAACGTCGGCTGGGTGAGGCCGTCCCGAACCGCCACGCCACCGTCGTCCGGCGCCGCGGCGGCCGGTAATGATGTGGCGGCAACGGCCGCCGCCGCTGCGACGGCCATCGGGAGCAGGAGCCAGCGGCTGGATCACATGACTGCTTTCCCCTCCATTGGGGTCGCGGTACGGCCCGCGTACGCGGGAAGTCGTCTGGATTATCGACCCCCGGACCCCCGAAGTCACGGACCCCCTCAGGGCGGAGAGAAGAGATCACCGCACGCACGTCGGGAAGCCGTAGGGTGGCCGGGAAGCACCCGGCGAATGGCCGACAGACATCCGATCTATCTGATCGATAACGGCTCGGCTCGTTCACCGGATGGTCCGTTGACACCCGGTACAGCGGGTGACTAGCTTGCGACTTCAGCGCGCCAACGCCGAAGCGTCCGGCCGCCCACGAACAGGAGCGGAAGGTTCGGGGATGCCCTCATCGCCGACCGACAAGGATCGGAGGTCTTCGACGCCCCAGGTAGGGTCCGTGGACCCCGTCGCGGAACTCCGTGGGGTCGCCAAGCACTTCCCTGGCGTCGCCGCGGTCGAGGACGTCGACCTTGCCATCTACCCGGGCACCGTGCACGTCGTCGCGGGCGAGAACGGCGCCGGCAAGTCCACGCTGATGAAGCTGCTGTCACAGGTGGAGCGCGCGGATCGAGGGACCATCCTGATCGACGGCTCCCCGGTGCACTTCGCCGGGCCGCGGCACGCGCAGTCCCTGGGCGTCGCCATGGTCTACCAGGAGTTCGCCCTGGCACCGCATCTGTCTGTGGCCGAGAACCTCTTCCTCGGCCGCGAACCGATGTTGGCAGGCCTGGGTGCCGGTCTGATCAACCGCAGGCGGGAGCGGGATGCGGCCGGCCAACTGCTGGAGCGGGTGGGCCTGTCCCTCGACGCCACCCGGCCCGCCGGCACCCTCTCGATCGCCGAACAGCAGCTAGTGGAGATCGCCAAGGCCCTGGCCATCGACGCGAAGATCTTGATCATGGATGAGCCGACGGCGACGCTGACCGAACGCGAGATCGACGAGCTATTCTCGGTGATCCGGGGGCTGCGGGACAGGGGCATCGCCGTCCTCTACATCTCCCACCGGCTCGACGAGATCTTTCGCGTCGCCGACATGGTCACGGTGATGCGCGACGGGCGGGTGGTGGCCACCCGTCCCGCCGCCGACCTGGACGAAGAGCGCCTGGTACGGCTGATGGTCGGCCGGGAGATCACCAACCTCTACCCGAAGCGCCACGTCGAAGCGGGCCCGGTGGTGCTGCGGGTGCGTGGCCTGACCCGTCCCGGCGTGATCGAGGACTGCTCGTTCGAGGTACGAGCCGGCGAGGTGGTGGGGCTCGCGGGCCTCGTCGGGGCGGGACGTACCTCGCTGGCGCGTACCGTCTTCGGCGCCGACCGGGCGCGGTCCGGCACCGTCGAGGTCGACGGGCGTCCGGTGCGGGTGGCCTCTCCCAGGGCGGCCATCGCGGCCGGCATCGGCTATCTCACCGAGGACCGCAAGCGCGAGGGCCTGGCCCTGCAGCTGCCGGTCGACCAGAACATCACCCTGGCCAACCTGCCGAGCCTCGGCGGGCTCCTTCGGCTGCGGGCGGAGCGCGCGGTCGCCCAGCGGCGCCGCGACGAGCTGGACATCCGTACCCCGTCGCTGCGCCGCCGGGTGCAGCTGCTGTCCGGCGGCAACCAGCAGAAGGTGGTGGTGGCCAAGTGGCTGGAGACCAAGGCCCGCGTCCTGTTCTTCGACGAGCCGGCCCGCGGCGTGGACGTCGGCGCCAAGGCCGAGTTGTTCGAGATCGTCGGTGAGCTGGCCGCCGACGGCCGCGCCATCGTGCTCATCAGTTCCTACCTGCCGGAACTGATCAACGTATGCGACCGCATCCTCGTCATGCGCGAGGGCCGGATCGCCGGTGAACTCCCCCGGTCCGAGTTTTCCGAGGAAGCCATCATCGCGCTCGCAACCGGAGTGAACTCGATGAACTGCTCGACGAACCACGAGGTCCCATGAACGACACCCCGGACCGCACAGCGGCCGCCAACAGCAGGACGGGCCGTCCGGCGGCGATGAGCGACCGGCTGTCTCAGGCGATGTCGCAGCTGGCGGCCGCGGGGGCGCTCATCGTGATCTTCGTCGTCCTCTCCCTGGCCTCACCGGCGTTCCTCACCGCCGACAACCTATTCAACATCGGCGTGCAGACCGCGGTGACCGCGATCATCGCGATCGGTATGACGATGGTGATCATCACCGGCGGCATCGACCTGTCGGTCGGCTCGGTCGCCGCCTTGGCCGGGGTGTTCGGCGCGCTGCTGATGAGCCGGCTCGGCTTCGATCCAGTGCTCGCCATTGTCGGCGGCACCGCCGTCGGAGCCCTGGCCGGCCTGGTGAACGGCCTGCTCGTCACCTGGGCGCACATGGCGCCGTTCATCGCCACCCTCGGCATGATGAGCGTCGCCCGCGGCGTGGTGTATATCGCGACCGGCGCGGTGGCGGTGTTCGGGCTGCCGAACTCGTTCCGGCTGCTCGGCCAGGGCCAGATCGGGGTGTTTCCGATCCCGATCCTCGCGCTAGCGGCCATCGCGGTGGCCGTCCACATCGTGCTCACCCGGACCCGTCTGGGCCGCTACAGCTACGCGATCGGGTCCAACCCCGAGGCCGCCGTGCTGTCCGGCATCCGGGTACGGACCGCGCTCACGTCCACGTACATGATCAGCGGAGCGCTGGCCGGGTTCGGCGGGATGATGGCCGCCTCCCGGGTGAACTCCGGGCAGCCCAACTTCGGCATCGGCCTGGAGCTCGACGTCATCGCGGCCGCCGTCATCGGCGGGGCGAGCCTGTTCGGCGGCCAGGGAACTGTGTTCGGCACCCTGATCGGCGCCTTCATGATGGCGCTCATCCGCAACGGATCGGTGCTGCTCAACATCAACACGTTCTACCAGAGCGTGATCATCGGGGTGGTCATCTGGATCGCCGTCTACTGGGACCAGTTCCGCAGGCGGCGGCTCGAGGCCGGGTCCGGTGGGAGGTAGCGGAAGGAGTGACATGTCGTGCGTGACCGGCTGATGGCGTTGGCCGCACTCGCCGCCGTGCTCGCCGCTGGATGCGGCGCCGAGGTACGGGAGAGCGGCGGGAGCGGCGAAGCGAAGCAGGAGGGACCGATCCGGCTGGCTGTCGTACCCAAGGCCGTGGGGTTCGACTTCTGGGAGCAGGTCCGCAAGGGCGCCGAGTGCGCGGCGTCCAAGCAGCAGGACGTCACGGTGCAGTGGGATGGCGTCACCAAGGAGACCGACGTGACCGGCCAGGTGAACCTGCTGCAGAACTACATCACCCAGGGCGTCGACGGCCTGGTCTACGCCGCGACCGACGCCAAGGTCCTCTATCAGGTCACCCAGTCGGCGAAACAGAACAACGTCAACGTGATCAACATCGACTCGGGCACCGACCCGCAGCCGCCCGACGTACCCGTCTTCGCAACCGACAACGTGGCCGCCGCCGAGAAGGCCGCCGACCTGCTGGCCGACTCGCTCGGCGAGGGGAAGAAGAAGATCGCCTTCATCCCCTTCCAGCCCGGCACCATCACCAACGATCAGCGGACCGAGGGCTTCAAGAAGGGCCTGCAGAAGCATCCCAACCTCGACCTGGTCGCCGAGCAGTCCAGCGAGAGCGACTACAACACCGGGCTGCAGGTGACCGAGGACATCCTTACCGACAACCCCGACCTGGACGGCATCTTCGCCGCCAACGAGCCGGGCGTGCTCGGTGCCGCAGAGGCGGTCCGGCAGGCCGGCAAGGAGGGCGACATCAAGATCATCGGTTGGGACGCGGCGCCGGACGAGATCAAGGCGGTCAACGAGGGTGTGATCAGCGCGCTCGTCGTGCAGAACCCGTTCCGGATGGGTTACGAGGGTGTCAACGGTGCTGTCACCGCGATCCGCGAGGGCAAGCAGGTTTCCTCGGCGGACACCGGCGTCACGTTCGTGACCAAGGAGAACATGAACGATCCGGAGGTCCAGTCGGTCCTCAAGCCCTCGTGTGAGAACCCGCCCGTCGAGGGCGGGGGCGGGGCGTGAGCCTGGGGCTAGGTACGGCCCCGCTGGGCGGCCTGTACGCGCCGGTGGACGACGAGACCGCCGAGGCCACCGTACGGGCCGCCCTGGACGCCGGGCTCACCTACGTCGACACCGCGCCGCACTACGGTCTCGGAGTGGCCGAGCGCCGCCTCGGCGCGGTGCTCGGCCGGCTACCCCGGGACTCCTTCGTGCTGTCCACCAAGGTCGGCCGGCTGCTGCGGCCCCGCCCGCCGGGCCAGGGGCCGGATGCCGGCGAGGTGTTCTCCGAAGCTCCGCCGCTCACCCGGGTGTGGGACTGGACCCGGGACGGCATCCGCCGCTGCCTGGAGGAAAGCCTCGACCGGCTCGGGCTGGACCGGGTGGACGCTGTTTACCTGCACGATCCCGACGATCACGAGCGCGAGGTGTACGAGACCGCCTACCCCGCGCTCGCCGAGCTGCGCGCGGAGGGCACGGTCCGGGCGATCGGGGCGGGCATGAACCAGTCGGAGATGCTCACCCGATTCGTCCATCGTCTCGACCTCGACGTCGTCCTGCTGGCTGGCCGCTACACGCTGTTGGACCAGACCGGGGCGGACGAGCTGCTGCCGGCCTGCGCCGAGCGCGGGGTCGCCGTGGTGATGGGCGGTGTCTACAACTCCGGCCTGCTCGCCGGGTCGGGGGTCGGCAGAGCCAAGTACAACTACGCCGACGCGCCCCCGGCGCTGGTCGAGCGGGCGCTGCGGCTGCGGGACGCGTGCGCCCGGCACGGGGTTCCGCTGCGTGCGGCCGCGCTACGCTTCCCGTTCGGTCACCCGGTGGTGAGGTGTGTGCTCGTTGGTCCGCGCTCGGCCGAGGAGGTCGCCGACAACCTGCGCTGCTACCGCCATCCGATCCCCGGCGAACTGTGGGACGAGCTCGCCGGGGAAGGGCTCATCCCGCCGGAGTTCCTGCCGAAGTCCCCGCCGTCACCGTCGAGATCTATGTTGTGGGGGCCCCAAATCCGACAAACCGGTCCCACAACATAGATCTCGGCGAAGGAGGGCCCATGCGCGTCGACGCCCACCATCACCTGTTCGACATGGGCCGCCGAGAGTACCCGTGGATGGACGGGCCCTGGGCCGACCCGATCCGGCGCACCTTCACCGCGACCGACCTGGAGGCTGTCTGCGCGCCGCACGGAATCGCCCAGACCGTCGTCGTGCAGGCAGTATCCGAGGTCGAGGAGACCCGCGACCTGCTTGCCGCGCCGCGCGTCGCCGGGGTCGTCGGCTGGATCGACCTGACCGCACCGGACGTCGCCGACGTGATCGCGGCGCTGCGCGAGGGCCCAGGCGGGCAGGCGCTGGTCGGCATCCGCCACCAGGTCCACGACGAGCCTGATCCCGACTGGCTGGATCGCGACGACGTACGCCGAGGGCTGCGCGCGGTCGCCGACGCTAGGCTGGTCTACGACCTGCTGCTGCGGGAGCGGGAGCTGCCGGCGGCGCGTCGTGCCGTCGCCGCGCTACCCCAGCTGAGCTTCGTGGTGGACCACCTCGCCAAGCCCCGGATCGCCGACGGCGCGTTGCGGCCATGGGCGGACGAGATCGCCGCCCTGGCCGGGTACGACAACGTCGTCGCCAAGCTCTCCGGCCTGGTCACCGAGGCCGACTGGGGGACGTGGACGATCCGGCAACTCCAGCCGTACGTCGAGCATGCACTCGAGTGCTTCGGGCCTGTCCGGCTGCTGTTCGGCTCGGACTGGCCGGTGTGCCTGCTCGCCGCGTCCTACGACCGGGTAGTCGAGGCAGCCGAGGCCACGCTCGAAGGCCTGGACGCCACGGAGCGGGACGCGGTCTTCGGCGCCAACACGCGGCGCGTCTACCGGCTCCCGCCAGCGCAGACCTCTTGGTCGTGACCAACGGAAGGGGTTAAGGATTCTTCTTGCGCAGTGACTTCGGGACCTGCTCGTCCGCCTGCAGGGCGTCGAACATTGCGAGGGACTTCTCCCGGTCCCAGAAGACCACCGACCCCGCGTTGGGCGACATGCCGGTGCCGGACACCGGCACCGTGGTGGTGACCCCGTCACCGCCGGACAGCCGTTTCATCTGCCAGGCGAACCACAGCAGGCTGATCGGCCCGGTGCCCTCGTCCACGATCAGCGCGCTAAGCCCGCTGTTCATGATCCGCGTCATCGCGAACGGGTTGAGCAGCGTTCCCGGACTCGACACCTCCTTGCTGAGTGCCCGCAGGAACTTCCGCTGCCGCTGCACCCGGCCGAGGTCGCCGGTGGGATCGAAGTAGCGGGCCCGCACGAACGCCAGCGCCTGTTCTCCGTCGAGTTTCTGGCAGCCCTTCTTCAGGTCGGCGCCCGCCTTCTGGTCCTGGATCGGTTCGTCGAGGCAGATCTTGACGCCGCCCACCGCGTCGACGATGTCGGCGAAGCCGCCGAACCCGATCTCCATGTAGCGGTCGAGGCGGATGCCGGTCTCCTGCTCGACGGTGCGGGCGAGCAGCTGCGGGCCGCCGAACGCGAACGCGGCGTTGAGCTTGTTCTTCTGCGCCGGAATCTGGCTGTCTCCGTCGGAGTACGCGGGGATGTCGACGTAGGAGTCCCGCGGCAGGCTCACCAGGGTGGCCCGTCCCCCGGTCTGGGAGATGTGCATCAGCATGATCGTGTCGGTGCGCCGGCCGGACGCCTTGCCGGTGTGCAGCCTGGCGCGGTCCTTCCTGGACAGTCCCTCGCGGCTGTCCGACCCGACGAGCAGCCAGTCCTGTCCCGGCGTCGCGGCCGGCCTGCCCTCGTAGTCCTCGAGCGCGTTCACCTTGTTCAGCTTGGAGTCGGCGTAGAAGTACAGCCCACCAAGCAGCAACACCAGCACGCCGAGGACCGCGAACACCTTGTTGCGCAAACGGCCGCGGCGACGCGGCCGAGGCATGGGCGGCCGGGCCGGCCGGCGCGGCGGGCCGGGGGGCCCGGGTCGGCGCTGGTATCCCGGGGGCGGCGGATGCTGCTCCGGAAGCACGCGGGTGCGCTGGGACTGCGGATCGGGACGCGGACGACGATCCTGTCGCGTCCAGCTCTCGGGCCAACCTTCCATGTCGTCAGAACCTTGCAGTCATCCGCACCAATAAGCAAGCGATTCCGAATTCTCCGGTTCTGTCGCGCGTCTCCACCGTATGTGATGTGATCCGGATCATGCTCACCGCATCGAAGTTACCGCGCCGGCTGGCCCGCCCCCTCGTACCGACTCCCCTGCTGCTCGGCATCGTGCTGATCGGGGCATTGATCGGGGCGCTGGGCGGGGCACGGCCGGCGCTGGCCGACCCGCCCGGGCACGCGCCGCGTCACCTGACGACCGCGACCTACAACGTGTACCTGGGAGCGGACCTCACGCCGATCATCACCGCGCCGGACGAGGAGGAGATGGTCCGCCGGGCCGCGGCTGCGTATGCGCAGATGGAGAAGACCGACTTCCCGGCGCGCGCCGAGGCGATCGCCGACGTACTGGCGGAGAACCCGCCGGAGATCGTCGGGTTGCAGGAGGTGGCGCTGTGGCGGATCGGGCCGATCGACGGCGAGCTGACCACCTCGTACGACTTCCTCGACCTGCTGACACGCGCGCTGGCCGAGCGCGGGCTCGCCTACCGGCCGGTGGCGACGAACACGAACTTCTCCAGCGAGCTGCCGATCAGCGACACCATGAGTGCGAGCTTCACCGACCGCGACGTCATCATCGCCCGCACCGACCTTCCGCCGTCTCGGCTCAAGATCAGCAACGCGCAGTCGCACACGTTCGCCGCGAAGTTCGTCATCCCGACGCCCGCTGGCCGGACGTTCATAGTGCCGCGCGGTTGGTCGGCCGTGGACGTGAAGGTGCGCGGCGCCACGGTGCGGGTGGCCAACACCCACCTGGAGGCCTTCAACGGGGAGGTACGGAACCTGCAGGCGACCGAGCTGCGTACGGCGCTCGCCGGCTCGCCGCATCCGGTCGCGCTGGTCGGCGACCTGAACTCGCTGCCGGAGGACAGCGCCGGTGCGTACGGCATGTTCACGCAGAGCGGGTACGTGGACGCCTGGGTCGCGGTGCACGGGCCGGAGGGCGGCTTCACCGCCGGGCAGAGCGCCGACCTGGACAACTTCCCGTCGCTGCTGGACCACCGCGTGGACTACGTGCTCTACGAGGCGGGCAAGATGCGGGCGGTCGCCGCCGACGTCGTCGGCGAGGAGGACGACGACCGTACTCCGGCCGGCCTGTGGCCGTCCGACCACGCGGGCGTTGTGGCAACGCTGCGCCTGGCCCGACGGTAGGCCTACCCGGCGACCTGGGCCACCCCCGGGTTCACCGGGCGCGGGGCTGGTCCAGGAGCCGAATGCTGTCGGCGTACTTGCGCCGCAGCCGGTCCGCCGCGGCCCGATCGAGCAGCGCGAGCCGCCGCGGGTCGCTGTTGTCGGCGATGTCGGCACGCTTGACGACCCGGGCGATCGGGTCGGCGGCCGCGCGCGCCATGCTCTGCGCCAGCGACTCACCGGGCTGCTTCGTCAGCGCCAGCACGGCCGCGATTACCGGCTCCGGGCAGCCGGCCGACCGGAGGTCGCCGACCGTGACAGCGGTGTCCTCCAGCACGTCGTGCAGCACTGCGGCCATCCGCTCCTCATCGCCAGCGAGACGCGCCATGACCCTCAGCGGATGCTCGATGTAGGGACGCCCGGCCTTGTCGGTCTGCCCCGCGTGCGCCCTGCGGGCCACGGCGACGGCGTCGTCCACGGTGAACCCGGTGGGACCGTCAGCCATCACGAAATCCATTCTGCCTGGCCGTCGGTTGCGGGACTCGAGGAGCCGGCGTGGCCGGAGGTGGACTAGGGCTGTAAGGATCTTGAAGGCGGTATACGGTGTGGAAAATCGGAGCTATATCATATACGATACCTCCCGGTCGGAGGCCGAGATGAACACGCAGTTCACACGACGCCGCTTCCTCCAGGCAGCCGGTGGCAGCGCGGCAGGGGCCGCGTTGTTGGGTGCCGCGGGCTGCGGCGGTGGGGGCTCCGGAGGCGGAGGCGCGCAGGTCACGCTGCGCCTCTCGCACCAATGGCCGCAGGCCACCTCGGAGGCCGGCGACTTCCGTGCGCTGATCGCGCAGAGGTTCGCCGACCAGGTCGCGAAGCAGACCAACGGCGAGGTCGAGATCAAGGTCTACCCCAACGCCTCGCTGGTCGAACCGGAGGAGCAGTCCAAGGCGATCGGGCGGGGCGCCCTCGACATGTCGGTCTTTCCACTGGACTACGCCTCCGGTGAGGCGCCCGAGTTCAGCGTCACACTGATGCCGTCGCTGGTGAAGAGCCACGCGCAGGCGCAGAAGTGGCCGGAGGCGGAGATCGGTCAGCGGGTCACCGAGATGACCGAACGCCACGGGATCAAGATCCTCACGTGGGTCTGGAACGCCGGCGGCATCGGCGTGCACGAGGGCAAGCCAGTCGTCGCGCCGAAGGACGTCTCCCGGGGCGCGGTGGCCCGGGCCGCCGGCCCGTGGGTGGAACGGATGCTGAAGAGCGCCGGCTACAGCATCACCAGCATGCCATCGTCGGAGATCTACAACGCCATGCAGACCGGCGTGCTGGATGTGGCGGTCACCTCGGCGTCGTCCTTCTGCTCCTATCGGCTGCACGAGCAGGTCGAGTCGTACACCTCGCCGACGGGCAACACGTTCTGGTTCATGTTCGAGCCGCTCATCATGGGCAAGAAGCAGTTCGACGAGCTCGGCAGCGACGTACAGAAGGTGGTAGAGGAGGTCGGCGCGGGGCTGCAGCAGTTCGCCTACGACGCCTCCGAGCAGGACGACGCCAAGTGCGAGAAGACCTTCTCCGACGCCGGAGTCACCGTCGCGCAGATCGACGACGCGTCGTTCCAGGAGTGGCAGCGGGTCTCCGAGCCGATCTGGGCCCAGTTCGGCAAGGAGGTTCAGGGCGGCAAGGAACTCATCGACCTCGCGCTCGAGGTACCAGACGAATAGGTCGATATGGCGGCAAGGCGGACGGGCCGCAAGGACTTCTTCCTCCTGCGGTGGATCGACGCCCTCTCGGAGGTGTCCGGCTACCTCAGCGGTGCCTGCATCTTCCTGGCCACGCTGATCATCTGCTACGCGGTGGCGGTGCGCGCCCTCGGCGGCACCACCATCTGGCAGACCGAGCTGGCCGTCTACCTGCTGATGTTCGTCACCTTCATCGGCGGTGCGTACGGGCTCAAGCACGGTGACCACGTGAGCGTCAGCGTACTCGTGGACCGGCTTCCCGGCCGGGCGCGGTCGATCACCCTGCTCGTGGCCGCCGGACTCTCGCTGGTGATCATCGCCGTCGTCGGATGGCGGTCGTTCGACATGTGGTGGATGGCCACCGAGCGGGGATGGAAGTCCAATACGGCCTGGGGCCCGTCGCTTACCTTCCCCTACGCCATCCTTCCGCTCGGCATGCTGTTGATCGGCCTGCAGTACCTCGTGATCGTCGCCCGTACGATCCGCACGCTGCTCGCCGGAGACGACGGCCAGCACGACGACGAGGGTGGCCCCGAGTGACGAGCTCGCTTACGACCGGGGTCTTCATAGTCGTCGTCCTGCTGGCGCTGATGGCGGCCGGGATGCCCATCGCCTTCGCCCTTGGCCTCACCGCGTTCCTCGCGGTAGTGCTGTTCCTGGACGCCGCCCAGCTGAACTTCTTCGGCGAGTTCGTGTTCAACTCGCTGAACGACTTCACCCTGCTGGTGATCCCGCTGTTCATCTTCATGGGGACGGTCTTCGGGAGTTCGCAGGCGAGCGCGGATCTGTTCCAGGCCGGGCACATGTGGCTGCACCGAATCCGCGGCGGCCTGGCCATGAGCAGCGTGGTCGCCTGCGCGCTGTTCGCCGCGCTGTGCGGGTCCAGCGCGGCCACCGCCGCCGCGATCGGGCGGGTGGCGATCCCGCAGATGCGAGGCCGGGGCTACAGCGCGGGGCTGTCGACCGGGGCCGTGGTGGCAGGCGGCACGCTCGGCATCCTGATCCCGCCGAGCGTGACCCTGATCCTGTACGGGATCGCCACCGAGCAGTCGATCGGGCAGCTGTTCGTCGGCGGGGTCATCCCGGGCGCCGTCATCACCGTGATGTTCTGTGCCTGGATCTTCCTCGCCACCTTCCTGCAGCGGAGCAGTAGGTACGCGAGACCCGCCGGTGCCGCGATACGGCTACCCGACGGCGGGCAGCTCGCCGAGCAGGTTCTGGAGGCGGAGAGCTTCGCCTGGCGGGAGCGCATCGCCGCGCTGCTGAAGGTCCTGCCCTTCGTCGTACTCATCGTGGGCGTGCTGGCGTCGTTGTACCTGGGGTTCGCCACCCCCAGCGAGGCCGCCGCGGTGGGCGCGTTCCTCGCCCTGGTGCTGGTGGTGGTGATCTACCGATCGCTCAGCTGGAGGCGGTTCTCCACCATGGTGCTGGAGGCCACCGGGGAGAGCACGATGGTCATGATGATCGTCGCCTTCTCCGCGGTGCTCGGAACCGTCATGAGCTTCCTCGCGATCCCACAGGACCTGGCGCTGGCGATCACCGAGATGGAGATCAACAGATGGTGGGTGATGCTCGCCATCATGGCGTTCCTGCTGCTGCTCGGCCTGTTCCTCCCGCCGGTCTCGATCATCCTCATGGTCACGCCGGTGCTGTTCCCGATCATCACCGCGCTGCAGTTCGACCCGATCTGGTTCGGCGTCGTCATGACCGTGAACATGGAGATGGGCCTGATCACGCCCCCGGTGGGGCTGAACCTGTACGTGGTGAAGGGCATCGCCCCGGACATCCCGCTGCGGGACATCCTGGTCGGCTCGCTGCCGTACGTGGCGATCCTCGGCGTCTCGATAGTGCTGTTCTCGGTCTTCCCCGACCTGGTCACCTGGCTCCCCAGCGCCCTGTTCGAGTCGCTGGGGGGTTGACGCGTCCCCGTGGGCGACCGGCCGATTTGACTTCCGCCGTTGTTTTGGCATAGTGCGCGAATCGTGACTGGCCTGCGTAGACGACTCGTTTCCCTCCTGCCGAGGCTCGGCCTCGACGTCATCGACGTCTGCCCGGGCACGGCGCTGGTGTCACGCCGCAAGGATGTCGAGGTCACCGAGGTCTCGCGCCGCGCCTGGCTCGTCACCCGGGCCGCACCGGGCGTGCAACACCTGGACCTCGCGCCCGGCGCCGACCTCGTCGTGCACGCCGGGGAGGCGCGCCAGCACCTCGGCGACGTCCAACGGAAGCTGTACCGCTTCCTGACCCCCGAGCACGTCGCGTGGATGTTGCGGAAGTACGGCGTCAACTGCGTCTTCGACGTGGGCGCCAACATCGGCCAGTACGGCCTGGCGCTGCGCCGGGCCGGCTACGCCGGGCGCATCGCCTCCTTCGAACCGCTGCCCCACCTGGTGGAGAGGCTGCTCGAGGTCGCCGACCCCGACCCCGAGTGGTACGTCTACCCGGTGGCCCTGGGCAGCGAGGACACGGACACCGAGATGCACGTCGTGTCCGGGACGATGAGCTCGCTGCTCCCGCCGAGCGAGTTCGGCAGCCGCCGCTACAAGCGGTTCCGGGCGATGGAGTCCGAGAAGGTGCCGGTACGGCGCCTCGACGGCATACTCGACGAGCTGTTGGACGGCATCGAGCACCCCCGCCCGTACCTCAAACTCGACACCCAGGGCTTCGACCTGGAGGTGTTCCACGGCCTCGGCCACCGGGCCGCCGAGCTTGTCGGCCTGCAGTCTGAGGTGGCGCTGCTGCAGATCTACCAGGGCATGCCGCGGCTGCCGCAGGCGCTGGAGATCTACGAGGCCGCCGGGTTCGAGGTCACCGGGATGTTCCCGGTGAGCCGGGAGGAACGCACCGGACGGGTGATCGAGTTCGACTGCGTGATGATGCGCCCCGACGCACTGGAACGCAAGGCTCGGTAGCACGCCCGCCGGACAGCCCTCGCGTTGTCGGGTAAAGCGCCGAGATCTATGTTGTGGGCCGGTTTTGGGTACTTCTGTCCCCCCACAACATAGATCTCGGCGAGGGGCTCAGTCGTGCAGGGTCGGCTCGTGGTCGGCGTGGCCGGCCGGCTCCAGCTGGAACGTACAGTGCTCGACGTCGAAGTGACCGCCGAGGCACTCGCAGAGCTGGTCCAGGATCCGCCCGCCGGCGCCGTCGGCCAGCACGTCCTCGTCCACTACCACGTGTGCCGACAGCACGGGAACCCCCGAGGTGATGGTCCAGGCGTGCAGGTCGTGCACGTCCTGCACCCCCGGCGCGGCGAGCAGGTGGCGGCGCACGTCCTCCAGGTCGACGTGCTTCGGTGTGGCCTCCAGTAGTACGTCCACCGCCTCGCGGAGGAGCTTCCAGGTACGCGGCAGGATCATCAGGCCGATCAGCATCGAGGCGATCGCGTCCGCGGCGTGGAACCCGGTGAACATGATCACCAGCGAGGCGACGACTACCGACGCGGAGCCCAGCGCGTCGGAGAGCACCTCGAGGAAGGCACCCCGCAGGTTGAGGCTCTCCCGCTGGCCCCGGAAGAGCAGGGCCACCGACACCGAGTTGCCCGTCATCGCGACGGCGGAAAAGATCAGCATGCCGGTGGAGGCGACCTCCGGCGGGTCAAGGAACCTCTGCACACCCTCGACGAGGATGTACGTACCCACGCCGAACAGCAGCACCGCGTTGATGACCGCGGCGAAGATCTCCACCCGCTGGTAGCCGAACGTGCGGCGCGGCGAGGCCGGACGCGCCGCCAGGAAGACGGCGAGCAGCGACAGGCCCACCCCGGAGGCGTCGGCGAGCATGTGCCCGGCGTCGGCGAGCAGCGCCAGGCTGCCGGTGAGGAAGGCGCCGACGGCGAGCACCGCCACGTTCGCCGTGGAGATCCCCAGCACGATCGCCAGCCGGCCCCGGTGGGCACCGGCGGCCGTGCCGTGTGTGTGGCCGTGCGTGTGGCCGTGCGTGTGGCCGTGCCCGTGACCCTGGGATCGGCCGTCCCCCATCAGCAGCAATCCTTCCCTTGCCAGGCCGCCCGGCCCTCCCTGACGGCGACGGCGGCGATGGCCAGCGCGGCGATGGGGTCGGCCCACGCCCAGCCGAGGGTGGCGTTCAGTACCAACCCCGCCAGCAGAATGCCGGACAGGTACGTGCATAGCAGCGTCTGCGTTGAGTCAGCCAAGACGGTGGCGGAGCCCAGCTCACGGCCGACTCGCCGCTTCGCCCACACCAGTACCGGCATCACGATAAGTGACGTGGCCGCGAGGGCGATGCCGATCGGGCTGGGGTCGGCCTCGGCCGAACCGAGCAGGTTCCGGAGCGCGTCGACGGTCACATACGCCGCCAGCGCGAAGAAGCACACGGCTATGGCGCGCAGCGCGGCCCGCTCCCGTTCCTCCGGCAACGGAGCGCGGAACTGCCAGATCAGCACCGCCGCCGACGACACCTCGACCACCGAGTCCAGGCCGAACCCGATGAGCGCGACCGACCCCGCGACCGCGCCGGAGCCGAGCGCCACGACCGCCTCGAGCGCGTTGTAGCCGGCGGTGGCGTAGGCGAGCAGCAGGCTGCGCCGGTTCAGCCGGGCCCGGCGAACTACCGCAGCGGCACGGTCGTCGGCGTTCATGCTCCCTCCGAGGCTCCCTGTGTCTCGGCATCGGGAGCCGCCACGGGCGGGCAGCATCCCGCACCGGTCTCGCACGGACTCTCCACCTCGTGGTCGACCAGCAACACCAGCCCGGCCAGGTCGGCAAGGGCGTGCGCGAGGCGGGGATCGACGAGCTCGTACCGTACCCGGCGGCCCATCGACGTCGTCCGTACCAGACCGCAGCCACGCAGGCAGGCCAGGTGGTTGGAGACGTTCCCCCGGGTGAGGCCCAGCCGCTCGGCGAGATCGGCCGGGAACGCCGGCCCCTCCAGCAGCGCGAGCAACAGACGGCGCCGGGTAGCGTCGGCGAGCGCGATTCCGACCCGCTCCAGCGCTGCGGCATCCACGGCAACGGCAGGTCCCGGCGAGGCGATCATGCCGCCACGCTAAAGCGCTAACTGAATTCAGTCAAGCCTGAACTATGACCGGACCAGCCGGGCAATGGCCGCCGAGGCCTCCTGTACCTTTTCCTCGGCTTCCGCGCCCCCGCTGGCGACGGCGTCGGCCACGCAGTGGCTGAGGTGTTCGTCGAGGAGACCGAGGGCAACCGACTGCAGCGCCTTGGTCGCGGCGGACACCTGGGTAAGGACGTCGATGCAGTAGTCGTCCCGTTCGATCATGCGCTGCAGCCCGCGGACCTGGCCCTCGATCCGGCGCAGCCGGTTCAGGTAGTCCTCTTTGTTGTTGACGTATCCCGCCATGCCCTGCCTCCGCTGGGGTCACACGTTCTCCCTTCTCAAGATTACCCCGGCCCGGTATCCGTGCCGGCATGGCCACGGACCTAGGTCGCTCAGCGAACTAAGTTGGCCGGCTTTGGTCAGAGAAGGAGGCATAGAAGTATTGAATACGGTCAAACTTGTACGTACTGTAACGGCGATGCTCTCGGGTTCGGAGGACCGGCGAACCACCATCGGCTCGCCGGGCGAAGTGTTGGCGCTCATCAGCGCGGGCGCGGCGACCACCCGCGCCGACCTCGCGCGGGAGACCGGGCTCGCCCGGTCGACCGTGTCCCATCGAGTCGACGCGCTGATGGCGCGCGGCCTGATCCGGGAGGTCGAGGACGGCGAGTCCACCGGCGGCCGGCCACCGAGGCAGCTCCGGCTGCGGACCGAGGACAACGTGGTGGTCGGGGTCGACCTCGGCGCAACGCACTGCCGGATGGCGATCATGCACATCGGCGGCGAGCTGCTCGCCGTCCGCGAGGACCCACTGGACATCGCGATCGGGCCGGAGGAGACCCTCACCCACGTCGACCGGCGCATGCACGAGATGCTCGGCGAGACCGACATCCCGGTGCGCGCGGTACGGGCGATAGGGATGGGCGTGCCCGGGCCGGTGGAGTTCGCCAGCGGCCGCCCGGTCAGTCCGCCGATCATGCCGGGCTGGAACGAGTACCCGATCCCGGAGTTCTTCACCGCGTCCTACGACGTGGACGTCCTCGTCGACAACGACGTCAACGTCATGGCCCTGGGCGAGCATCGAAACTGCTTCCCGAACGCTCGATACCTGCTGTACGTGAAGATCGGCACCGGTATCGGCTGCGGGATCATCGCCGACAGGCAGCTGCACCGCGGCGCGCAGGGCTGCGCCGGCGACATCGGGCACATCCGGGTGAGCGGGCACGACGAGGCCGGATGCCGGTGCGGCAACAGCGCGTGCCTGGAGGCGGTGGCCGGTGGCGCGGCGCTGGCCCGCCGGCTCTCCCAGCTCGGCTTGGACGCCGGCTCCGGCCGTGAGGTGGTCGAGTTGGTGCACGCCGGTGACCCGCAGGCGCTCCGCCTGGTCCGGGAGGCCGGGCGGTTGGTCGGTGAGGTCCTCGCCGGACTCGTCAACTTCTTCAACCCCGAGGTCATCGTCGTCGGCGGCGTGCTGGCCACCGTGCACGAGCACGTGCTCGCCGGCATCCGCGAGGCGATCTACCGCAGGTCGGCGCCGCTCGCCACGCACGGCCTGGAGATCCTGCCGAGCCGCACCGGCCGGGACGCTGCGGTCCTCGGCGCCGGGATCCTCGCGATCGAGCATTTCCTCGCCCCCGCTCATGTTGACCGGGTGCTAGCAGCCACAGGCACGTAGGAGGCGCAGATGGGCTGGACAGCGTTGTTCGGCAGGCCCGCGAAGAGGACGACGTGGCGGTCCGGAGCTGCCGCGTTGGCCGGGCTGGCCTTGTTCGCGGTGGGTGCGTGCAGCTCACCGAGTCCTTCGGGCGGGGGAGGCGACGAGGGACAGGACACCTTCACGATCGGCGTGAGCAACGGGTTCGTCGGCAGCGAGTGGCGGACCCAGATGCTCGACGACGTACGAACCGTCTTCGACACCTACAAGCAGCAGGGCGTCGTCGACGAGCTCGTGGTGGAGAGCGCCGACGTTGACGTCAACGGCCAGATCCAGCAGATCCGCAACCTGATCAACACCGGCGTGGACGCCATCATCGTCAACCCGAACTCTCCGACCGCGCTGAACGCGGTGTTCACCGAGGCCAAGCAGAAGGGCATCCTGGTCGTCGCGACCGACCAGGCGGTGCAGAGCCAGGACGTCACCAATGTGGTCATCGACCAGGGCGAGTGGGCGCGCAGGTCCGCCGAATGGCTCGCCGAGCAGCTCGAGGCCGGTGACTCGGTCGGCGTGGTGAACGGGGTCGACGGCCACCCGGCGAACGAGGCCCGCTGGGCCGCCGCCCGGCAGGCTCTCGAGGACGGCCAGGTCAAGATCGAGACCGTCACCAACGGGGACTGGGACCAGGCCACCGGCCAGCAGGTGACGTCGAACATGCTCGCCAGCCATCCCGACCTGGACGGCATCTGGACCCAGGATGGCATGGCGCTCGGCGTCTTCCAGGCCGTCAAGGGCGCGGGCAAGCTCGACGACCTGGTACTTACCGGAGAGGCCCGGGTCGGGTTCATGCGCCAGTGGGCCGACCAGCGGCAGCAGGGCGACTTCGAGACCATCGGCGTGGTGAACCCGCCGGGCGTCGCGGGCTCCGCGCTGCACATCGCCGTCCGGATGCTGCAGGACAAGCAGCTCAAGTCCGAGGTGGTCTCGGACGGCAACACCGTGTACGTACCGATCCCCGATGTGGTGACGAACGAGAACTTCGACGAGCTGTGGGCGGAGGTCCAGGACGAACCGGACGCCTACGCCCTCGACGGCACGATCAGCGCACGAGAAGCGGACACCTACTTCCGGTGACGCCCTTCCTGGAGATGAGGGGGGTGCACAAGCGGTACGGGGGCGTGGTCGCCGCCGACGGCGCCGACTTCTCCGCCGAACGCGGTGAGGTGCATGCCCTCCTCGGCCCCAACGGCTCGGGTAAGAGCACCCTGCTCAAGGTGCTCACCGGGGTCGTCGCCCCGGACGCGGCCCGGGTGGCGATCGACGGCCGGCCGCTGTCCGTACGCGGCCCGCGCGACGCGCTGCGCGCCGGGGTGGCCGCGGTCTACCAGGAGCTGAGCCTGGTGGACGAGCTGAGCGTGCTGGACAACCTGGTGCTCGGGGTGGAGCCCGCCCGCCGGCTGGGCTTCCTGGATCGCGGGAGGGCGCGGGCTGCGGCGCGACCGGCCCTGGACAGGTTCGCGGAGGCGTTCGGCGGCCGGCCGCCCGCCGAGGCGCCGGTACGGGACCTCGCCCCCGGGGAACGGCAGCTGGTGGAGATCTGCAAGGCCCTGGTTCGAGAGCCCAGCATCCTCGTCCTCGACGAGGCGACCGCATCGCTGCGCAGCGGCCAGGTGGAGGTTCTCCTTTCCGTCGTCCGCGAGCTGGCCGACCGCGGCGTGCTGGTCGTGTTCACCTCGCACCGGCTGGCCGAGGTGCAGCGGATCTCCCAGCGGGCCACGATCATGCGCGGCGGCCGAACGGTGGCCACCGTGCCGATCCCGCAGACCGACGAGGGTGAGCTGGTCCGGCTGATGGTCGGCGAGCTCGCCGCGCCGAAGCGGGAGGATCGCCGCGGCGGGCCAGCCGAGCGGCAGGTACGGCTCAAGGTCAGCAACCTGGCCGCCGACCGGGTACACGACGTCTCGTTCTCGGTGCGGGCCGGCGAGGTGCTGGGGGTCGGCGGCCTGCAGGGCCAGGGTCAGTCCGAGCTGCTGGCCACCCTGTTCGGGGTGCTGCGCCGGCGGAACGGCACGGTGCGGGTGGACGGCGCCGACGTGCACGCGTCGTCGCCCGCGCAGGCCGTCGCTGCCGGCTTCGCGTACGTGCCCGGCAACCGGGCGACCGAGGGTCTGCTGCTGCGGCGTCCGCTGGTGGAAAACCTGGCGCTGCCCAGCCTCGGGCGTCGGTCGCGGCTCCGGCTACCGCTGTCCCGGGCCCGCGAGCTCGCCTCGGCACGCGAGGCCGCCGTCCGGGTGAACGCCCGGTACGGGTCCCTGGACGAGCCGGCCGGGTCGCTGTCCGGCGGCAACCAGCAGAAGGCGGTCGTCGGCAAGTGGCTGCCCGGCCGGCCCCGGATCGTGCTGATGGACGACCCGCTGAAGGGCATCGACGTCGGCGCCAAGGCCGAACTGTTCGACCTGGTCCGGGGGCTCGCCGCGGACGGCGCCGCGGTGGTGCTGAGCTCGAGCGACGACCGCGAGCTGACCGAGGTCTGTGACCGGGTGTTGGTGATGTTCGAGGGACGGGTCACCGGCGAGCTGTCCGGCCCGGAACTCACCGAGGACGCGCTGTTGGCCAGCGCCCTCCAGGTGCACGGGAACGGGCCGTGACCCGCCCCTCCGCCCTCTCCGCCGGGCCGCTACGCCCGTTGCTGGGGGCGCGGATGCCGACCGTGGCGACGGCGGTCCTGCTGGTCGCCACGGTCGCGGCGAGCGCGGTACTGCAGGACGGCTTCTTCACCCCGTACGGCCTCACCTCGAACTTCGCCGCCGTGCTGCCGGTCGCCATCGTGACGGTCGGCCAGGTCATCGTCGTCCTCGGTGGAGGCATCGACCTGTCCATCGGCACGATCGTCACCCTGTCCAGCGTCGTCACCGTGCAGCTCGTGGCCGGTCAGCCCGACAGGCTCCCGCTCGCGCTGGGCGCCGGGCTGCTCGTCGGCGTCGGCTGCGGGCTGGTGAACGGGCTCGCCGTCGCCGTGGTGCGGCTGCAGCCGATCGTCGCGACCTTCGCCTCCAGCTTCGTGTTCGCCGGGCTGGCCCTGCTGATCCTGCCGACGCCCGGCGGTGAGGTTCCGTCCCTGGTGACGCTCGGCTATCGACAGGTCATAGCCCGGGCGATCCCGGTGCCGGCCGTCCTGCTCCTGCTGCTGTGGCTGGCCTGGCGGGCGGTGCTCGCGCACCGGTTCGGCCGGCACGTGTACGCGGTCGGCGGCAACGAGGGCGCCGCGTACGCCTCCGCGGTGCCGGTCACCGCCGTCCGGTTGCTGAGCTACGTCGCCGGCGGGACCTTCGCCGCGCTCGCCGGGTTCGCCCTGCTCGCCAACTCCGGATCGGGTGACCCGTTCCTCGGTAACTCGCTGACCCTCACCTCGATCGCCGCCCTGGTCATCGGCGGCACCCGGCTGTCCGGCGGTGCGGGCGGGGCCGGCGGGGCGATCGTCGGCGCGGTCGTCCTGGTGCTGATCCAGAGCCTGGTGTTCTTCGCCCGGGTCCCGACCACCGCCCGGGAGCTGGTCACCGGAGCGATCATCATCGTGGCGATCGCGCTCGCCGGCCTGCTCACCGCGCGGGGACGGGGGGCCGGACCGTGACCGAGCGGCTCGACACCGGGCGACGGGCCGGGGGTGCCGAGTCGGCCCCGGACACCGCGGGACGCGGTGGACCCGGCGGTGGACGTGGTGGACCTGGCCGTGGGCTCGGCCGGCTGACCGGCCACCCCGTGCTGCTGGCCGGGGCGCTGGCCGTCGCCCTCTGGGCCGTCGCGGCGCTGATCTCGCCTGGCTTCGCGTCGTACCCCCAGGTGCTGAACCTGCTGACGGTGTCGGCCTTCCTCGGGGTCATCGCGATCGGCCAGACCATCGTGATCCTGTCCGGCGGCGAGGGCATCGACCTGTCCGTCGGCGCCGTCGCCACGCTGGCCGCGATCGTCGCCTCCCGCGTGATGGAGGGTTCCAACGCCAACCTGGTCCAGGGGATCCTGTTCGCGCTGGTCGCAGCGGCCTGCGTCGGCCTGGTCAACGGGGTCGGGATCACGTTCTTCCGGGTGCCGCCGCTGGTGATGACGCTCGGAATGATCGGCGTCGTACAGGGGGCGATCCGGCTGTACACCGGCGGCCAGCCCAAGGGCTCGGTGGCGCCGGCGCTGCGGGAACTGGTCGCCGGCAACACGGTGCTCGGCATACCCGGCGTGCTGTGGCTGTGGCTCGGCCTCATCCTGGGCGTGCTGTGGCTGCTGCGCCGCACCACGTTCGGGTGGCGGGTGTACGCGATGGGCGCGGGCCGCCGGACGGCGTACCTGTCCGGGGTCCGGGTTCGCCGGATGGTTCTCGGCGTGTACACGCTGTCCAGCGTGTTCGCCGGCGTCGGCGGGCTGTTGCTGCTCGGCTACACCCAGTCGGTGTTCCTCCGGCTCGCCGACGGCTACATGCTGCCCAGCATCGCCGCCGTCGTGGTGGGCGGGACCGCGCTGGTAGGAGGGGTCGGCGGATACCTGGGTACCGCCGTCGGCGCGGTCCTGCTCACCGTGTTGGGGTCTTTCCTGGACATCCTGCAGATCGGGGAGTCCGGGAGCGACGCACCCCGACAGATCATCTACGGAGCCGTCCTGCTCGCCGTGCTTTCCGTCTACGGCCGGGGCCGGAGACTGCGAAGTTGACCGGGTAACGAAGAGAAGAGGAGCGACATCCATGGCCGACCGTCTCGGTGTCGGACTGGTGGGCAGCGGCTTCATCGCCGACTTCCACGTGCAGGCGTTCGTCGGGGTACGCGACGCCGACATCGTCGCCATCCAGGGACGCAACCCCGGGACCGTCCGGCGGCTCGCCGACGCCTGCCGGGAGCTGCGGGTCGGCGACCCCTCGACGTACTCGGACGTCGGCGAGCTGGTCCGGGACCCGCGGGTGGACGCGGTGTGGGTGACGACCCCGAACCACGTGCGCGTGGAGACCGTACGCGCCATCACCGACGAGGTCACCTCCGGTCGGGCCCGGCTCGCCGGCATCGCCGTCGAAAAGCCGCTCGCCCGGACGGTCGCCGAGGCCAAGGAGGTTCTCGAGATGATCGAGGGCGCCGGGCTGCCACACGGATACCTGGAGAACCAGGTGTTCGCCCCGGCCCTCAACCGCGCCCGGGAGCTGGTCTGGCGGCGCGGCGCGGCCGTCGCCGGGCCCCCGTACCTGGCCCGCTGCGCGGAGGAGCACAGCGGACCGCACCGGGCCTGGTTCTGGCAGGGCGCCATGCAGGGCGGTGGCGTGCTCAACGACATGATGTGCCACAGCGTCGAGGCCGGCCGGCACCTGCTCACCCCGCCGGACGGCGAGCGGTTGATGTGGCTCCGGCCGACGTCGGTGAACGCGTCCATCGCCAGCCTCAAGTGGACCCGCCCCGGCTACGCGGACGAGCTGATCCGTCGCTGGGGTCCGGAAGTCGACTACCGCCGCGCACCCGCCGAGGACTACGCCCGCGCGACGATCACCTACCTGACCGCCGAGGGCCAACAGGCCGTCGCCGAGGCCACAACCTCGTGGAGCTACGTCGGCGCGGGGCTTCGGCTCGGCTTCGAGCTGCTCGGCCCGGAGTACTCGCTGGCCGCGAGCTCGCTGGACACCGAGGCCACAGTGTTCTTCAGCCGGGAGGTACGCGGCGCGGCGGGCGAGGACCTGGTGGAGAAGCAGAACGCCGAGCAGGGGCTGCTGCCGGTGGTGGCGGACGAGGCGGCGACGTACGGCTACACCGAGCAGGACCGGCACATGGTGCGGGCGTTCGGCGACGGCGTCATGCCGGCGGAGACGCTGCACGACGGGCTGTTCGTCACCCGTCTGCTGATGTCCTGCTACCTGTCGGCGCAGGAGGGCCGAACGATCGCGTGGGACTCCGCCGACGTCGATGAGTTCGTGCCCGAGGTCGCGCAGGGCACCTGGCGACCCTAGCGACGCACCTCCCCCTTGGGGGGACGGCGGACCGGGCCGATGGACTTGCGCTCGGCCACGAACGAGGCGGCGACCTCTGGGTTCGGGTGACGCCGCCCCCGCCGCCACACCCGCTCGGCCAGCGTCCGGTTGCCCTGCTCCGCGTAGAGCCGGCCGAGGTGGGCGAACGCCGCGCCGACGACGGCGGGGGCGGATGCCTCCGGCACGTCGTCGTCAGCGGAGTCGATCACCGCGTGGTAGGCGGCCTCGGCGTCGTCGGGCTGGCAGCAGTGCATCAGCCGGCCGAGCGCGTACGCGGCCTCCGCCCAGGCCCTCGGGTGTTCACCCGCGAGGGCACGCCGGTAGGCGGCGGACGCGGCCGGCAGGTCGTGTTGGCGCTCCGCGAGGCAGCCGAGCGCCAGGGCCGCCAGCGGCGCGACGGTGGGGTGCTCGGTGTCCATCGCCCGCTGGAACGCCTCGGAGGCGGAGAACGGTGCGTGCTGCTGAGCGTAGGCCAGTCCGAGGTGGTGCCAGAGGAAGGGCAGCAGGTCCTGCTGGTCGACCCCGAGGGCCACGTCCAGGAGGACTGCCGCGCCGTACGGGTTACCGAGCACGTCGAGCTCCACCCGCCCCAGCGCGTACGCGACGTGCGCCGTGTACGGTCCCCACGCCCGGATGTGTCGCCAGCACATCTCCCGCAGGCGGCGTAGCGCCTGATCCCGCCCGACTACCAGGGAGGCGGCGAGCCGTCCCGCCGCCAGGACGACCTCGGCGGTCACCTTGGTGGGTTCCGCCTCGGCGATCGCCAGGTACGCCTCCAACGCACGCCCCGCCTTACCCTCGGCGACGAGGATCTCGGCGAGCCGGAGGGAAACGGATAGCCCGTACGTCGGTTCGTCCAGCTGGGCCGCCCGGCGGTAGGCGTCCCTGGCCTCGTCGAGCCGGTCCTGCCGATGGGCGAGGCGGCCGAGGCCGTACGCCGCCCACGCCGCGAGCTCCCCAACCTCCGACCCCATCAGGAACCGCAGCAGCGGCTCGCTGCCGGGCACCGTGCACACTCCGGCCCGGCGCAGATGGCCGGCGAGGGCGAGCGCGAGCTCGGTGGCCCAGGCCCGCCGGTCGGCGTCCTCGGCATCGAACAGGCCCGCGAACAGCCGGTTGGCCTCGTCGTGATCCCCCCGCCCGATCGCGATGCGCGCGGACAGAAAGTCCATCTGGGCGGCGTTCCTCGGGGACAGGCCGAGCGGGTAGGTACGGAGCCGCTGCAACAGCTCCTCTGCCTCGCCGAGTTCCTCGGCCAGCACGTGCACCTCGGCCAGGGCGAGCAACAGCTCCGGCGCGGCGAGCGGGTCGTCGTGGTCGATGGCCTGGCCCAGCGTGCGCTTGGCGGCCTCGACGTCGTCGCGGCGGGCCAGCAACATGCCGAGGTCGACGAACGCCTCGACCCCGTAAACCGGATGGCCGGAGTCGATCACCTGCTGGAACATGCGGTGCGCCCCGTCGAGATCGTCGTCCCGCATCAGCAGCCGGCCCAGCAGCAGCGCGCAGTACGGCGAGTACAGGGCGTCGTCCGCGTCGACGGCCAGCCGGAGCGCCTCGACGGCCCCGGCGGTGTCGTCGTCCTGCAGACATACCGAGGCCAACAGGCCCGCCGCCTGCGCTACCACGCAGGGGTGCCCGGAGGCGACCACGTCGCGGAGCAGCGTTCGGGCCGCGGCGTGGTCGCCCCCGTCGAGCTCCATCTCGGCCAGGACCAGCATCGCCCGCGGCGCCGCGTCGAAGTGATCGGACTCGATGACCTGGGCGAAGGCGTCCCGCGCGGCCGACGCTTGACCGTCCTCACGGGCGAGGTCGGCGAGGTACCACAGGGCGAGCGCCGTCGCGTCCTCGTCGTCGCTGTGCACGGCGTCCGACCAGGCGCGCGTGGCGAACTCCCGGTCCGGAGCGTCCTGCAGGAACATGGCCCGCACCCCCACGCCGACCGCCTCCAGCGGAGTCGCGAGCGCGAGCACCGCCTCAGCGGGCAGTTCGTACAGATGCTGGTCGGTCAGGCGCGGCCACAGCTCCGGCGACAGCCGGTAGCCCCGAAGCCCGTCCCCGGTCTGCTCCTGGACCAGCAGGGCCGGTTCGCTCGTCGCCCACGCCAGGCCGTCCTCCACCTCGTCCCCGGAAAGCAGCCCGTTGGGCCGTACCCGCTCCAGGCGACGCGCCGCCTGCGCCCGCAGTCGCGGTAACGGCACCGGCATTCCGCAACCGGCGTCCCGCCAGTCGGCCGCCGCGAGAACCAAGGCGTGCGCGACCGGGTGCGCAGTGGTCGCCTCCTCCAGCCGGCCCTTGAGCCGACGCCGCAACTCCCGCCTCACGCTGAGGTCTCTCCGCCAGCCATCACCGTCCGACGTGCTGTCTCTCCCGTCCCCCTGCTGTCCTTCGGGCCCACCCCCCGTGTTCCGCGTCATCGATCCCACCTCTCGCGGGCTGTGGGCGCTTTCGGCCTCGGGGCCCGAACTCCTGCACGCCAGCCGAAACTACCCGCAGGCGCGGCGACCGACCGCATGCGGAGGCCGAACCGGGTGGTTGCGAAAGGGCAACAATCCCCTATCCCCCCCTCGCGGCCCAGGCCGCTGATGAATGGGACGGCCCAGGGGTCCCACACGTTTACTCCGGGCACGTAACGTATACAGTCGACAGCTTCGAGGAGGTGCCGAGAGGTCGTGTTTACCACCAGACCCGAACTCACCGGAGACGTCGGCATGGTCGCCTCCACCCATTGGTTGGCGTCCGCGGCTGGCATGAGCATCCTGGAGCGGGGCGGAAACGCCTTCGACGCCGCCACGGCGGTGGGCTTCGTGCTGCAGGTGGTCGAGCCCCACCTCAACGGCCCGGGCGGCGAGGTCCCGGTGATCGCGTACGTCGCCGAGGAGGACTCCGTCGCCGTGGTCGCCGGCCAGGGCCCCGCCCCCGGGAAAGCCACCGTGGCGCACTTCCGCGACCTCGGCCTCGACCTCGTACCCGGCACCGGGCAGCTGGCCACGACCGTTCCGGGCGCGTTCGACGGCTGGATGACCATGCTCGCCCGGTACGGCACGATGCGGCCGCGCGACGTGCTCGAGTCGGCGATCGGCTACGCCCGCCGCGGCTATCCCCTGGTGCCACAGATCTGCACGGCCATCGCCACGGTCGCCGACCTGTTCCGCGAGCACTGGCCGTCCTCGGCCGCCGTGTACCTGCCGGACGGCGCGGTGCCGGCCCCGGGCTCCCGGCTGACCAACCCGGCCCTGGCCGACACCTACGAGCGGGTGCTCGCCGAGGCCGAGGCGGCGGGACCGGACCGGGAGGCGCAGATCCGGGCCGCCCGGGACGCGTTCTACCGAGGCTTCGTTGCCGAGATCATCGACCGCTTCGCCGGCCAGGCGTTCATGGACATCACCGGTCAGCCGCGGGCCGGGGTGCTCACCGGGGACGATCTGGCCGCCTGGACTACACCGGTCGAACCGCCTGCCAGCCTCTCCTACCGGGAGTACGAGGTCTTCAAGACCGGCCCGTGGGGGCAGGGACCGGTGTTCCTTCAGCAACTCGCCCTGCTTTCCGGGTTCGACCTGGACAGCACCGGGCCCGACGACCCCGAGTTCGTGCACACGGTGGTGGAGTGCGCCAAGCTGGCCTTCGCGGACCGGGACGCGTTCTACGGTGACCCCCGGTTCGTCGACGTACCGCTCCAGGCCCTGCTGTCCGCCCCGTACGCGGACCAGCGCCGCGTCCTCGTCGGGCCGACAGCCTCCGACGACCTGGTACCCGGCGCCCCGGATGGCCGACCCGGACGGCTGCCGGCCATCGTCACTCACGTAACCCCGCAGGTCGGGAACGGGCCGGGCGCCGTCGGGCTCGGCGGTTTCGGCCTGGGCGAGCCGACCGTCGACCGGTACGGGCGGACCCGTGGCGACACCTGCCACATCGACGTGGCCGACCGATTCGGCAACATGGTCTCGGCCACCCCAAGCGGGGGGTGGCTGCACAGCTCGCCGGTGATCCCCGAACTCGGCTTCGGGCTGAACACCCGGGCGCAGATGTTCTGGCTAGAGGAGGGGCTACCGAGCACGCTGGAGCCGGGGAAGCGCCCGCGGACGACGCTCACCCCCGGGCTCGCGTTCCGGGACGGCAAGCCGTACCTCGCCTTCGGCACCCCCGGCGGCGACCAGCAGGACCAATGGGCGCTGCTGCTCTTCCTGCGGCACGTGCACTTCGGCCAGAACCTGCAGCAGGCGATCGACGCGCCTGCCTTCCACACCACCCATTTCCCGTCGTCGTTCTACCCGCGGGACCGCCACCCGCGGGAGGTCGTCGCGGAGGACCGGCTCGGCGAGGAGACCTTCGCCGCCATGCGCCGCCGTGGACACGTCGTCACCGACGCCGGCCCGTGGTCGCTCGGCCGGCTCAGCGCGGTCAGCCGGGGGCGCGACGGCTTCCTGCGCGCGGCCGCCAATCCCCGCGGCATGCAGGGCTACGCCGTCGGTCGCTGACGCCAGCTCCCCCCACCGAGATCTATGTTGTGGGCCCGTTTTGTCGGTGTTAGTCCCACCACAACCTAGATTTCGGTTCTGATTGCTTACCTCGTCCCCATCTGGCCGATTCCGGACGCCTGAGGGACGGTATTGAAGCTATTTCCTTCTTGATCAATTTAGTTACTGCATGTACTTTATCTGTTACGCGACGTGTCCGATTTGCTGCTTTATTGGTAGATCGCGCAATGCGAAGTGGTGTCCTGCGTTACGCCGCCGGTGGCTCACGAGGTCGGTCGGGCGGCGGGAAGGTGAGTGTCGCGATGAAGAGATTCTCTTCCGCGCGGCTCGCGGCGGTCTCGCTGCTCGGCGGCGCCGCACTGGCCGCGGTACCCGCGCTAGCCGCCGTTCCGGCGGCGGCCGACCAGGCTTCGACGGCCGCCAAGGCGCACCAACTGACCAGGCAGGCCGGAGAACACGCCGCGGGCGCGTACGTCGACCGGTCCAGTGGTCAACTCGTCGTCAACGTGACGACCGCCGAGGCCGCCCAGCGGGTCCGGGACGCCGGCGCCGAGGCGCGGGTGGTCGACGACAGCATGCGGCGGCTGCAAAACATCAAGGCCTCGCTCGACCGAGGCGACGGCGCGGCCGGGCTGTCCTGGGGTACCGACGTCGTCACGAACTCGGTGGTTGTCAGCGTCCCGAGCGGGCAGGACAACGCCGCCACCCGAGAGTTCCTGCGCACGGCCCGTTCGCACGGGGACGCGGTACGCATCGAGCGGGTCGCCGGCACGGTTCGCCCGATGGCGCTGCAGCCCGGCGACGCGATCCAGTCCGGCTCGGCGACGTGCTCGGCAGCTGTCGTCGGCGTATCCGGTTCGACGGAGTACGTGGTCACCGCCGGCCACTGCACCGAGGCGGGCAACAGCTGGACGACCAGCTCCGGGCAGACGATCGGCAACACCGCCGACTCCAGCTTCCCGGGTAACGACTACGGCACCATCGAAGTCTCCGACCCGGGGGCGCTGGGCGCGACGAACGGCTCGATCAGCAGCGTCGGCCAGCCGCCGGCCGGCTCCGAGGTCTGCAAGCGCGGATCCACCACCGGCGAGACCTGCGGCACCATCGTGGGATACGACAGGACCGTGAACTACGCCGAGGGCACAGTCACCGGCCTGATCGAAACCGATGTCTGCGTCCAGCCCGGTGACAGCGGTGGCGCCCTGTACCAGGGCAGCACCGGGGTGGGCATCGTCTCCGGTGGCACCACCGGCGGCTGCGGCTCCGGCTTCCAGTCGTTCTTCCAGCCGGTCAACGAGGCACTGGACGCCAACGGGCTGAGCCTGAAGTAGACGCGCTCCGTCTTCTCGCCGAGATCCATGTTGTGGGGTAATTTTGTCCGGTTTGGTCCCCCACAACATGGATCTCGGCGGTTTCCCTCTTGACTAGATAGCGCTACTCTCTAGTCTTAGAGAGTAGCGCTATCCAATTGATCACAGAGGGGACGCTCCCATGGCCGCCACCACCAACAGATACCTGGAGGGGCAGTTCGCGCCGGTCACCGAGGAGGTGACTGTGCACGACCTCCCGATCACCGGCCGGATCCCGGCCGAGCTGAACGGCCGGTACCTACGCAACGGCCCCAACCCGCTCGGGCTCGACGACCCCGCCGCGCACCACTGGTTCCTCGGCGAGGGCATGGTCCACGGGGTGCGGCTGCGGAACGGAAAGGCCGAGTGGTACCGCAACCGCTGGGTCCGCTCGGCGAGCGTCGCCGACACGCTCGGCGAGCAGCACCGACCCGGACCTGTCGACGGGATGGACTTCGCGCCCAACACCCACGTCATCGCGCACGCCGGGCGGACGCTGGCGCTGGTCGAGTCCGGGCCGCGGCCGTACGAGCTGACCTACGACCTGGACACCGTCGGGCCGTACGACTTCGACGGCACCCTGCCGGCCGGGTACGCCGCGCACACCAAGCTCGACCCCCATACCGGCGAGCTGCACGCCATCGCCTACTACTGGGCGCGCCCGGACGCCGTCCAGCACGTTGTCGTCGACGCCGGCGGCCGGGTGATCCGCGCGCAGGACGTAGCGGTGGCCGACGGCCCGATGATGCACGACTTCGCGCTCACCGAGCGGTACGTGATCCTCTACGACCTCCCGGTGACGTTCAGCATGGAGGCCGCGGCCGCCGGGGTGAGGCTCCCGTACGTCTGGAACGAGGCACACGGTGCCCGCATCGGCGTGCTGCCCCGCTCCGGCACCGCCGCCGACGTTCGCTGGCTGGACGTTGAGCCGTGCTGGGTCTTCCACACCCTCAACGCGTACGACGACGGCGACCGGATCGTGCTCGACGTGTCCCGCCACCCCCGGATGTTCGACGTCAGCCGGCCCGTGGGTACCGGGGTGCCCACGCTCGATCGGTGGACGCTGGACCTCGCGGCCGGCAAGGTCATCGAGGAGCGCCTGCACGACCGGGGCCAGGAGTTCCCGCGGGTGGACGAGCGCGTCGTCTCCGGTGCACACCGCTACGGCTACACAGCGACCACCGAGGACCTAATGGGTCTGCTCATGCCGGACACCGAGGACATGGAGGACCTGGACGACGACGCGTTCGGCAACGCGCTGCTCAAGCACGACCTGGCACGCGGCACCGTCGAGACACACGAGTTCGGCCGCGACGCCGTCGTCGGCGAGGCCGTGTTCGCGCCCTCCTCGCCGGACGGCGCCGAGGACGACGGGTACGCGATCGCGTTCGTACACAACCCGGACCGGAACGCGACCGACCTGGTGATCCTGCCGGCCCAGGACTTCACCGGCGACCCGGTCGCGGCCGTCCACCTGCCGGTCCGGGTGCCGCTCGGGTTCCACGGCAGCTGGGTCCCGGACGAGGACACGGGCTCGGGCCGCTGACAAGAGGGACCGTCATGACCATCAGCCAGAGCACCTCGGGCGCGCAAGCCGCCGCGACCACCCGCCGCCTCCGGTCCGCCGTGGAGGCGGCGGACCTGGAGGGCTACATGGACGCGCTCGTACCCGACGTCATACTCAAGTCACCGCTCACCTTCCGGACCGAGTTTCGCGGCCACGACGAGATCCGTGAACTGATGCGCGTCGTCTTCGCCACCGTCGAGGACATCCGCTACTTCGAGGAAGTCGGCACAGAGTCGACGCGCGCGCTGTTCGCCTTTCTCACCCGGGGCGGGCGACCGGGTCGCCGTACGGCTCGCCAGGCCTTAATCAGCCCCATCCCGATTCCACGAGCTGTATGCCGTCGGCCATGACGCGGTGGGTCTGCCCGGAACCGCCGACAACTCGGCACCAGCTGTCGACCACCAACTCCATCCCGTCCAGCCGGTAGCTGAACCCTCCGTACATGCGCGGCACCGGGAACCAGAATTGCGGATTCTCCAGTTCGGTCAGCGGGCCGAGCTGGGGAAGCCGCGCCGCATGCTTGCGGATCAGTTCTCCGGCGCGCTGCTCGACCAGCGCATGGAGCTGTCGCTGCAATCCGCCGAGGACGTCGGGTGGCACCGGGTGCCGGATAACGGGACGCAACATGGAGACCAGATGACGGTGCCCGCGCCGTTCGGCGATGTCGATGGCGCGCTCGCCGGAACCGGCCCGGAGGGTCCGCCACGCCCCGAGGTCGAGCAATCGCTCGGCCGTGCCGACATCCGTGCCATGCCACGCGGCCTGATGGAGCACCGTGTAACCGCTGCTCCCGCCGACGCGGCCCACGTTCACCAACCCCGGGTTCGCGTCCAGCCAGCCGAAGACGGCCGACCAATCGCCCGCCCGGGCGGCATCGGCCAGCCGGTCGCGCCGCTCGACCTCCCGCTGGCGGTAGCACGACCTGTCGGTAACGCCGTCCCAGACGGCCCTCGGCGGCACTCGATCACCTCACTATTGGTACGGAACGTCAGTGCCGTCCGACTACCCTCTCAGCCGAGGTCGTTCTTGTACTCCCGGCCGTCCCGCATGACCACGAGCAGCCGGTCCTCGTCGGCCAGCAGCGACAGGTCGTCGAGCGGGTTGCCGTCCACGACGAGCAGATCGGCGTGCTTGCCGGGCTCAAGGGTGCCGATCTCGTCGGCGAGGCCCATCATCTCGGCGTTCGTACGGGTGGCCGCGACCAGCGCGCCCATCGGGCCGAGCACGGAGGCCTTGATCGCCAGCTCCCGCGCCTTGTGCCGGGCCAGCTCGCCGAGCAGATCCGACCCCGAGGCGATCGAGACTCCGGCCCGGTGCGCCCGCCGGAGCCCTTCGATGCCGGCGTCGTGCGCAGTAGCGATCTTGTCCAGGTTCTCCCGCGGAACGCCATACCGCTCGCCCTCCTCGTACAGCTTCTCGTAGGTGACCAGCGTCGGATCGAGGTAGACGCCCCGCCGGGCCATCAGCGCCGCGGTCTCCGCATCGAGCAGGTTGCCGTGCTCCACCGAGTGGACGCCGGCGTCGACGGCGTTACGGATGGCCGCCGGTGTGTAGGCGTGGGCGAGGACGTACCTGCCCGCGGCCTGGGCCTCCGCGACGATCGCCCGCAGCTCGTCGACCGAGTACTGGGTGGTCTCCAGCCGGTCGGCCGGCGACATCGCGCCGCCGCTGGCCATCACCTTGATCTGGTCGGCGCCGCGGCGCAGTTCCTCCCGGGCTGCGCGGCGGACCCCGTCGACGCCGTCGGCGACGACGCCCATGATCCCGATCCCCGCGTCCGGATGCGTGGTCTCCGCGGGCGTACGGTCGTCGCCGTGCCCACCGGTCTGCGACAGCGGACGGCCGCTCACCCGTAGCCGCGGGCCGGCCACCACGCCGCGCTCCACCGCGGCACGGAACCCCGCGTCCGCCCCGCCGGCGTCGCGGACGGTGGTGAAGCCCTGCAGCAGCGTCTCGGTGAGGATCCGCCCCATCCGCAGGGCCGCCTCGCTGGGCAGGTAGCGCCGGTGCTGCCCCATGATGTTCACGTCGACGGCGCCGATGTGTACGTGCGCGTCGATGAGGCCCGGGATGACGGCCCGGCCGTCGCAGCGCAGGACGCGCGCGCCGGCCCCGCCGGGGACCGCGGAGCCGGCGACGACGTCGGCGATGCGGCCGTCCTCCACCACTACCGACCCCTCGAAGGGCTCGGCACCGGTGCCGTCCACGATCAGCCCCTGCCCGAGAACCGTACGTTCAGCCATGATCCCTCCGTGTCGCGGAAGCCCTGCCCACCTGGACTGCTACCACGCCGGCGAGGGCGACGGCGAGCCCCAGCACCTCCCGTACGCCCAGTCGCTCGCCGAGGAACAACCATCCGAGGCCTGCCACGTGGATCATCATCGTGTTGTTGATGAGGCCGGCCCGCACCGCCGGCAGGGTACGCAGGGCGTGGTTCCACAGCGCCCAGGCCAGGGCGGTGTTCACCACCGCCAGCTCCAGCGTGATCAGCCAGCCGGCCGGGGTCGGCGCGGGGAGACCCTGCGCCGGCACGCCGACCGCGAGCAGGACTCCCCCGCACAGGCCCATCGTCACCAACGTGACGACGGCCGGATGCCCATCGCCCCCGCAGTTGACGTACCGTCCCTGCACAGTCGTCAGGGCATTGGCCACGAGCTGCACGGCGGCGACGCCCAACACGGCGACGCTCACCGCGGCGGCGCCGGCGCCGGGCGGAGCCCACGGGGAGAAGTAGAGCGCGGCACCGGCCAGGTACGTCGCCATCCCTGCCCACTGCGAACGCCGCGGGACCTCGCCGAGCAGGGCGATGCCGAGCAGTGCGACCAGGACCGGGGTACAGCCGAGGATCAGCCCGAGACTGGCCGCCGGAAGCCGGCCGAGCGCGACGAACTGCGCGCCCTGGGTGACGGCCATGACCAGCCCGAGCGCCACGAGCGACCACCATCGCGACAGCGTGAGGCATCGCACCGACGCCCGAGCGCCCGCGGAGGCGAGGACGAAGGGAGTGAGGCAGAGCGCGGCCAGCAGGTAACGGAGCCCGGCGAAGGGCAGGGGCGGGATGTCCCGTAGCCCGATCTTGATGAGCACCCACGAGGTGGCCCAGCAGAACACCACCAGGAACGCCTGCGGCACGGCGAGCGCGCGAGCTGAGGGCCGGCGCATGAGGAACCTCCGGGGACGGCGGCACGGCAACGTGCCGACCTATCCCCTCCGGGCTTTTGTCCCTCAAGGTGCCTGCCGCCTCCGCGTCCCCGCGTCGTGGGCTCGCGCGGCGGCGTTACGTGGCGCTCGGACCAGGCCTGCCTAACTCACCGGCAGCGGAACCCTAGCCACCCTCCGGCCGGTGAGGCCCACCCTACCCGCGCCTTTCCTCCACAGGCCCGCGCCCACCCCTACTTGTCCACAGCCTCCCTGTCACAAGCCCCAGCGTTCGCCCTCGGAAGGGCAGATTGGCTGCGGGAGAGGTTTAAACGGTTGCTCCGGAGCAAGGAGAGGGCTAGGGTGAACGTGGAGATCAGAAGGATCGCCGCGTGGGCGCGGAAGAACGGGTGGAACGTCTACGACACCCGCAACGGCTACACCCACTTCCGCGACCCGCGCGGCAATTGGGTGACCTACTACCCGGCGACACCATCGCGCCCACGGGCCAGGATGGAGCAGCTACTCGGAGAGCTCAACAAGGCTGGGCTCCGATGGCCGCCGGCGTCGAGTTCCGGGCGTCGGTCCCGCCGTAGGAGAGGAGACTGAGGTGGTCGAGTGGAACGTCACCGTCGACTTCGCCGGCCTTGTAGAGCCCGACGAGGCGATGGCGCTGGATGAAGCGCTGGCCGGTTTCGAGCCCAGCGTCGGCAACGTGCCGAGCCGCGGGCAGTTTGGTGTGACAGTCACGAGCCACGCCACGGACCTCGCGGGGGCGACCGCGGAGGGTATCGCCGTGACGGCCCGTGCCGTCGCGGCATCGGGGCGCGACGCGACGCCGGTGGCCGTGGAGGCGATGGGCTGGGACGAGTTCAGCCGCCGCGTGGAGGAGCCGAACTACCCGGACGTGGTGTCCACGGTCGAGGCGGCGGAGATCCTCGGCGTGTCCCGCCAGCGGGTCCACCAGCTCCTCGCGTCGCACGCGGACTTCCCGACGCCGCTGTACGAGCTGGGCACGGGCAAGATCTGGACGTGGTCCGCCATCGAGGCCTTCGCGAAGGCGTGGGATCGTCGGCCGGGCCGTCCCCGCAGGACGGCCTAGGGGACACCCCCTAGCCCCGCGTACCGATCACAGGTCGCCGCCCTCGTCGAGGAGGCGTTCGATCTCCCGGCGGATCAGGCCCAGGCGGGCCTCCTTGACCAGCGGGATGTCGCGACGCCGCCGCCGAACGTCGGCAATGTCGATGTCGACGGTGAGCAGGTGCTCCCGCTCCTCGGCCGCCTCGGCGACCACGTTGCCCCACGGGTCGACGACGTGGGAACCACCCCAGAACCGCAGGTCGCCCTCCACACCCACCCGATTGACGAAGACCACGAACAGCTGAAACATGCGCCCGTAGAAACGCGTGATGTCGCGCCAATAGCGTCTGGAGTCGTATCGCTCCGGGAAACTGCTCTGCGCGCTGGCCGCCGGTACGACCAGGATCCGGGCCCCGTCTTGGGTGGCGAGGAAGGCCAGCTGCGGCTGCCAGGCGTCGTTGCAGATGAGCACGGCGATCCTGGCCCCGCCGGCGAAGGGAACGCCCGCAGCGAGGGGCCGGGGGTGAAGTGCTTGCGCTCCTCGAAGGTCGCGTACGTGGGCAGGTACAGCTTGCGGTGTACGTGCACCAGGTGGCCGGCCTCGTAGCAGGCGGCGCTGTTGTAGGTGTGCAGGTCCCTGGTACGGGACTCCGTGAGGCCGAGGACCAGGCCGGCCCGTCCCGCCCGCTTGGCCAGGCCCTCGATCAGTTCGTCGTCGGCCCGAAGCGACAGGTCGCTGTCGACCTCGCCGACCGAGTAGCCGCTGAGGTACAGCTCGGGAAAGACGACGAGATCGGAGGACCCCCGGGCGGCCTCCTCTATGGCCCGCCCGGCTCGTTCGACGTTCGCGTCGACGTCGCCGAGCCGGCAGTCGAGCTGGGCAAGCGTGATCCGCATCGCCGCCTCCCTATGACGAACTCGGGCCCCGAACGTTTCCGGGACCCGAGTTCGTCATGGTGCCAGCCGTCCGTCAGTCGATGAGCCCCTTGTCCTTGAGGAACCCCTCGGCGACGTCTTCTTCCAGTTCCCCCTCGCCCACCTTCGCGTTCAGCTGCTGCATGGTCTCGTCGGTGAGCTGCTTGGCGATCGGGTTGAACACCTGGTCCAGCGCCTGCTTGTGCTCGTTGTAGGCGTCACCTCGGATCGTCATCGCAAGGTTGTACTTCACGAAGGCGCTCTTGTCGTCTTCGAGGACCGTGAGGTTGTTGGTGACGATCTGGCCGTCGGTGGCGAAGACCTCCCCGAAGTTACACGGATCGCTCTTGGGTATCCGGGTGTGGATGATGTTGAGGTCCATCTCGGAGACTGCGCCGCCGGGCAGCTTCAGCCCGTACGCCTTCTCCAGCAGCTGCAAGCCGTCGGGGCGGACAAGGAACTCGTTGGCCGCACACAGCGACGCCTGCTCCGGGCTCTTGCTCGCCAGCTCGGCGTAGTCCGAAAGGCTCTGCACCCCGAGCTCCTGGGCCTTTGCCTGTGTGGTGGCGATGGCGTAGGTGTTGTTCAACGGTGCCGGGTCGAGCCAGAACACCTGGTTCTTCTCCCGATCCTCCTTCGCGACCGCCTCGTACAGCTCCTGGGTGTCGGAGGGGGCGTCGGTCACCTCGTGCTGCAAAATGGTGCTCCACCCGGTGCCGGTGTACTCCCAGTACATGTCGATCTCGCCGGAGTCCAGGGCCCTACGGACGTTCGCGGTGCCCTCGATCCCGGTCTCGTCGGTCACGTCGGCTCCGGCGTTCTCCAGCGCAAGGATGGCGATCTGCCCGAGGATGACCTGCTCGGGGAACTCCTTGGAGCCAACCGTGAACTCCACCCCGGCCAGCGGCCCGTCGCCGCCGCCACCAACGCCGCCGCCACCAACGCCGCCGCCGCATCCGGCGCTGGCGCCGACGCTGGCCAGCGCTAGGGCCGCGAGCACGCCAGCCACCCGCGCCGGCTTGGACTTCGAAGAGCGCATCTGAATCTCGCCTCCAGATGGTTGTCGGTTTCACAGCCCGCGTGGGCGCAGGAAGTCCTCGGCCAGACCGGCTAGGTAGTCGATGAGCAGGGCCAGTACCGCGGTGAGCACTGCGCCGACGACGGTCACCAGCTGCCGGTTCTGCCCTATCCCGGTGATGATGATCTCCCCGAGCCCACCGCCGTTGATGAACGTCGCCAGGGCCGCCGTACCTACGTTGATCACCAGCGCCGTCCGCACCCCGGCGAGGATCACCGGTACGGCGAGCGGAAGCTCGATCCGCGCCAGCACCCCGAGCTTGCTCATCCCCATGCCGCGGGCCGACTCGATCACGGTGGGGTCCACCTGCTGCAGCCCGACCATCGTGTTCCGCAGCACCGGCAGCGCCGAGTACGCCACCAGCGCGAGGACGGCCGGCCAAAACCCGATGTCCCAGACCACCGAGAACAGCGCCAGCAACCCGATGGACGGGATGGCCACCCCGATGTTGAACACCGCGATGGTCGGCGGGGAGATGCGGCGAGCGAACGAGCGAGTGAGCAGCACTCCCGTCGGTATCGCGATCAGCAGGACGAGCACCGTGGATACCACCGTCAGCTGAACATGCCGCGACGTCGCCGACAAAATGAAGTCGAGGTTGACCCGTGCCCGCTCGATGCTGTCCAGGGTCTGGCTACCCACCCACAGATAAAGGGCCAGCAGCACGGCAGCGAGCAACGCGGGCATGAACAGATATCCGGCGAGTGACCTGCGCCGTGCGGCCGGACCTGCCGCGCCCACATCCTCGGCGGTCTGGTCGGTCAGGATGGCGATGAGGGCTCACCCCCCCTCACCGAGCCGGTCGGCCAGCCGGCTCCGCTCGGCCGCACGCATACCCCGTACGGCCTCGTTGATCGTGTCGATGTCGATGACGCCCTGGTAGACGCCGTCGTCGCCGACAACTATCGCCGTGGCGTAGTCGGCGACGAGCATCTCGTTCAACGTGTCGCTGAGCGTCGAGTACGGCCGGACCACCGCATCGGCGGGCAGCCCGATCTCGGTGAGCGACCGGCCGCCGACCAGCTCCAAGTGGTCGGCATTGACCCAGCGCCGTGGCCGTCGCTGTTCGTCGAGGACGAGCACGCAGCGGTCGGTCTCCCCCAGGGCCCGGCGTACCTCGTCGCGGTCGGCGCCGGCCTGGACCGTCGCACACTCGCTCATCTCGATGTCGTTCACCCGGCTCAGGTTCAGCCGCTTCAGCCCGGCGCCACGGCCGATGAACTCCGCGACGAAATCGTCGGCGGGATCGACCAGGATGGCCTCGGGGGTGTCGTACTGCGCGATGTGCGAGTGGTCGCGGAGGATCGCGATCCGGTCGCCCATCTTGATCGCCTCGTCGATGTCGTGGGTGACGAACACGATCGTCTTCTTGATCTCGCTCTGGATGCGCAGGAACTCGTTCTGCAGCCGGTCGCGGGTAATCGGGTCGATGGCACCGAACGGCTCGTCCATCAGCATCACGTCGGGGTCCGCGCTCATCGCCCGGGCGACCCCGACACGCTGGCGCTGCCCGCCGGACAGCTCCTTGGGGTACCGGCTGCGGTAGGTCGCGGGATCCATGCCGATGGTGGTGAGCAGCTCGTCGACCCGCGCGGAGATCTGCGCCCGATTCCATCCCAGGAGCTTGGGGACCGTGGCGATGTTCTCGTAGATCGTCATGTGCGGGAACAGGCCGATCTGCTGGATGACGTAACCGATCCGGCGCCGCAGCCCATCCGGGTCGACCTTGGTGACGTCCTCGTCCTCCAGAAAGATCCGCCCGGACGTCGGCTCGATCAACCGGTTGATCAGCTTCATCGTGGTCGTCTTGCCGCAACCCGAAGGGCCGACGAGGATCACGATCTCGCCCTCCGGGATCTCCATCGACAGCGAGTCGACGGCGGGTTCCCGCTCACCGGGGAACCGCTTCGTCAGGTTCTCCAACCGGATCTTGATCGTCATCGGATCCCCCGCGAGGTGGTGAGGCGGGACAGCAGTACGTACACGAGGTCGAACAGGATGGCCAGGACGACGATGCCGAGCAACCCGCCGAGCACGAGGTTGAGCGCGGTCTCCGGATTGCCGATGCGGCGGAGCCCTCTGAAGATGTCCTCGCCGAGGCCGGGCCCGTTGACGTAGGCACCGATTGCGGCGATGCCGACGACGATGACCGTCGACACCCGCATTCCGGTCATGATGACCGGCCAGGCCAGGGGCAGCTCGATCCGCAGCAGGCGGCGCGCCCGGCCCATACCCATGCCCTGCGCCGACTCGACGATCGCCGGATCCACCTCACGCAGGCCGACCACCGTGTTCCGCACGATCGGCAGCAGCGCGTACATCACCAGGGCAACCGCCACCGGCGGCCAGCCGAGCCCGAGCGGGCTGATCAACAGACCGAACAGCGCCAGCGAGGGAATCGTCAGGAAGAACCCGGTGATCGCGAGCACCAGCTCACGCGGGCGCTCGGTGCGATAGGTGGCGATGCCCAGTGCGACGCCGATCACCGTTGCGATGGCGACCGACACCGCGACGACGAGCGCATGCGCGATGCCGAGCTCAAGCAGGTCGTCCCAATGGGACTCGAGGTAGGAGATAAACTCGCTCACGCCGGCTCTCCGACCCCGTATGGGTATTCGCCGCGTGCCCGTATGGGCGGACGCCGCACGGCCACCTCCCCGCGGACCTTGATCTTACGATCCTGAACTGTCCCACCCCCATGCCCATCTCACAAGACCGTTGCCACGAAGGCAACGAACTTGTATCGCGGGTCGTGAGCCGTCAGCGCAAGGTATCGGAGGAAAGGCGGACCGCGTGGTCGAGCAGCTGGCCGACGGCGGCCGCCATGGCCCGGTGGTCGAACCTCCCGGCCGGGCCCTGGATGCCGAGGATCGCCACCAGCACGCCGCGCTCGTCGAGGACCGGCGCGGCGATACCGCTCAGGTCGCCTTCGCGTTCCCGCATCGCCTCCGCCCAGCCGCACTCCCGTACCCGCGCGACCTCACGGGCCACCTCCGCTCGGTCGGTGATGGTGCGGGGTGTGTAGGACTCCAACGGGCCGTCCGGCATCCCGCCGCGATAGGCGAGGAACACCTTCCCTACCGCGGTTGCGTGGGGGACGCTCGGCCGGCCGACCTCCGCGACGCTGCGCACCGTGGACGGGCTCTGCACGAAGTCCACGGTCATCGGCATCTGCTCGCCGGGCAGGGACAGCGTGGCCGTCTCGCCCGTCGCCTCGGTCAGCGCGACAAGATGGGGACGGGCGACCTCGCGGAGATCGACTCGGTCGAGCGCGGCGTTGCCGAGCTGGATCAGTCGGACCCCGAGCCGATACCGGCCGCTCTCGGGCACGCGGCGGACCAGCTCGTCGACGGCGAGGGTGGCGAGCAACCGCGAAACGGAGCTGGCGTTGATGCCGGTGCGGCGGGCGATCTCGTTGGTTCCCAGGTCGACGGGGGACTCGGCGAGCGCGACGAGCACCGCAACGGCGCGCTCCACCGTGGAGACCAGTCTCTCGGTCGGCTCGGTCGGCTCGGCCATGCTAGTGTCCTGCGCCGGGGATCCGTTGAAGATATGAGGCGAGTCGTTCGAGGATCTCGTCGGCGGTCTTGGTCCAGGTGAAGGGCCTGGGGTTGTCGTTCCAGGTCGTGGTCCACTCACGGAGGTCCTGTTCCAGGGCG
>WHSR01000034.1 GCA_009379995.1 Streptosporangiales bacterium | reverse complement strand
GGTGCGCCCCGCCGGAGGTACAGCTCAGGAGCTCTGCGCGCGGTCGTACAGCTCCTCGACAGAGTCGCCGAAGTAGGGCCCGTACATCGTCGAGTCGTCGAAGATGTACTTGAAGCTGTTCACCGAGTTCTGCACGCCCTCCCCGGTGGCTTCGTCGAAGTTGATGAACCAGGGGCCGCCGCTCGACCCTCCGGTCATGTCACAGGTCATGCCCTGGTCGTTGGACAGGCCGGTCGGGTCGTTGCGTACCTCGCCGCTGCAGTAGATCAGGCTTTCCCCGTCGTACGGGGACGCGGCCGGGTAGCCGAAGGAGTACATCTGCTGCCCGCGGTCCTGGTTGAAGGCGATGCCCTGGCCGCCGACGGCCTGGGTGAGGGATTGCCCGTCCCGTTCCTCGACCACTGCCATGCCGACGTCGTGGTTGATGTCCTCGTTGCTGTTCCACTGCTCGGTGGTCAGCAGCTCCCGTGCCGCCCAGGTCCCGTGCGGCCGCTCGCCCTGGTCGTAGCCGGGCACGAAGGCCCAGTTGGTCGACCATTCGCCCTCGTACTTGACGCAGTGCCCGGCGGTGACCACCACGTCCCCGTTGGCGCTGTTCACCGAGTTGCCGGAGCAAGAGGCATCCTGGCCGCCGGTGGTGAAGAAGACACGTCCCGCCGTCTGGCTCACCGCCCCGTCTCCGGTCCACGGGTCACCGCTGGCCTGCGGGTCCAGCAGTCCGTCGACCAGCCCGCTGACCTCCGGAGGGATCAGTCTGGGCGCACCGCGCTCCACCTCCTGAACGCGCTGCTGCCCCTTGCCCACCAGGCGGTCGAGTGGGATGGCGCTTTCCATTCGCTCCGGCGTCCAGTAACTCTGGATCTTCGCCTGCTTCGCGTCGGTCACCGCCGCCACGTGCGCGGCAACGTCGCCCGGAGCATGTGTCGGTGGCGGCGCGGCGAACGCAGGGCCGGCCGAGATCAACAGCCAGCCACTCAGCACCGCGACACCGGCCACGCGTATAGCTCTTCTCATCCACCCGCACCTTTCACCGCCGCAAACCCGTTACCGACGGGGGATTTGACCTCGCCGAGTAATCGCCACAGTACTTGGAGCAAAGGTGGAGAACTATTGGCATATCTCAACAAACCGATGGCCGAGGGTGGCCCCAGGGCCACGGATAGCTGAACAAACCGGAGGGGGACGCGCGCCGCGGAAGCGGAGGAGGGACAATGGCCTCGTGTCACGCAACGGCGCCGTGTGGTACTCGCCCGAGGACCCCGCGTCGCGGACGCGGGAGGAGGGCGCCGAGACCCGCGCGGGTTGCCGCGACGTCGTCATCCTCGGATCCACCGGATCGATCGGGACCCAGGCCCTCGACGTCGTCCGGGCCAACCCGGACCGCTTCCGCGTCCTCGGTCTCGCCGGGGGCGGCGGGCGAGTGGATCTGCTGGCCCGGCAGGCCCTGGAGTTCGGCGTCGAGGTGGTGGCGATCGCCAAGGCGAGCGCGGCGCAGGATCTCCAGCTCGCCTTCTACGCCGCGGCCAAGGAACGGGGCTTCAGCTCGGGCGGCTTCCGGCTGCCGAAGATTCTGGCCGGGCCGAACGCGGTGACCGAGGCGGCCGCCTGGCCGTGCGACGTCGTACTGAACGGGGTTACCGGCTCGCTCGGCCTCACCTCCACGCTCGCCGCCCTGCAGGCGGGCCGTACGCTCGCGCTGGCCAACAAGGAGTCGCTGATCGTCGGCGGCCCGCTGGTCAAGGAACGCGCATCCCCCGGCCAGATCGTGCCCGTCGACTCCGAACACTCGGCGCTCGCCCAGGCCCTTCTCTGCGGCCGCAGAAGCGAGGTACGGCGACTCTTGGTGACCGCGAGCGGTGGGCCGTTCCGCGGCCGCTCCCGTGCCGAGCTGGCCGACGTCACCCCGGAGCAGGCACTGGCCCACCCCACGTGGAATATGGGACCGGTGATCACGGTCAACTCGGCGACGCTCGTCAACAAGGGCCTCGAGGTCATCGAGGCCCACCTGCTGTTCGACGTGCCCTTCGACCGCATCGAGGCGGTCGTCCATCCCCAGTCGGTCGTCCACTCGATGGTCGAGTTCGTCGACGGGTCCACGATCGCTCAGGCCAGCCCGCCCGACATGCGGTTGCCGATCGCGTTCGCCCTGGGTTGGCCGGATCGGGTACCCGAGGCCGCGTCGCCGGTCGACTGGACACGCGCGCACACCTGGGAGTTCCTGCCGCTCGACCCGGGGGCGTTCCCAGCCGTCGAGCTGGCGCGCGAGGTGGGTTCGGCAGGAGGTACCGCACCGGCGGTGTACAACGCCGCCAACGAGGAGGCGGTGGCAGCCTTCCTTGACCGTCGGCTACCGTTCCTGGGCATCGTGGATACCGTGGCGCGGGTAGTGTCGGAGCACCACTGCTCTCGTGGCGGGGGCTCACCGAGCCTCGAGGAGGTTCTCGAGGCGGACGGGTGGGCACGTGCTCGTGCTCGGGAGCTCACCGCCACGACCGATCTGGGGGGCAGCTGAATGATCCTTGGCGTGGTCGCCTTCGTCGTCGCCCTGCTCGTCTCCCTCGCGATCCACGAGGCGGGGCACCTCGTGACCGCGAAGAAGTTCGGGATGAAGGCTTCCCAGTACTTCATCGGTTTCGGCCCGACTATCTGGTCCCGCCAGCGGGGCGAGACGGAGTACGGCTTCAAGGCGCTCCCGCTGGGTGGCTACGTCAAGATCGTCGGGATGACTCCGCTGGAGGAGGTCGACCCGGCCGACGAGCCCCGGGCGTTCTACCGCCAGCCGGGCCCGCAGCGTGCGGTAGTGCTCGCCGCCGGCTCGGTCACCCACTTCGTCCTTGCCTTCGTGCTCCTGCTCGTCGTCGCGATGGGCCTGGGCCTCCCGGGCGAGGGCCAGGCCACGGCGACGGTCGGCGCGGTCTCGAAATGCGTGCCGTCGAGCCCGAACGCGGAGTGCACCGGGACCGACCGTCGCTCCCCGGCCGCGCAGGCCGGGCTGCGGCCCGGCGACAGGATCGTCGCCCTCGACGGCAGGGAGGTGGCCGGCTGGGCCGAGCTGTCCCGGGCGATCGAGAACCATCCGGCCGGGCCGACGGAGATCACAGTGGTTCGCAACGGCGAGCGGGTCAGCCTGCGCGCGAACCTCACCTCCAGCCCGGCGGGTTCCGGCTCGTTCCTCGGCATCGAGCCTCGCATCGTCTACCAGGAGCCGCAGCGCCTCGGGCCCGTCGACGCCGCCGTCTTCGCCGGCGACATGATGGGCCGGATGTTCGTGATGGTGGGCCAGGTTCTGGCCGAACTGCCGGCGGCGATCCCCCACCTGTTCTCCGAGGAGCGCGGCGAGAACGGCGGCGGCGTGGGCAGCATCGTCGGCGCCGCCTATGTTTCCGGCCAGGCCGTCGCCGCCGACGCTCCGGCACGGGAGCGGGCGATCACGTTCCTATCGATCGTCATCTCGCTGAACCTCTTCGTGGGCGTCCTCAACCTGCTGCCGCTGCTGCCGATGGACGGAGGTCACCTTGCCGTACTCTTGTACGAGCGGAGCCGTGCCGGGATCGCCCGGCTACGGGGCCGTGCCGATCCCGGTCCGGTTGACATGCGCAAACTCCTGCCGGCCACCTATGCCGTGGTCGTGCTTCTCATCGGCCTCGGCGTGCTGCTCATCCTTGCCGACATCGTCAATCCACTCACCCTTCAATGACTATGAACATTGACCTTGGGATGCCAGACGTTCGGCCCCGTCCGCTGGCCGAACGACGCCAGTCGCGCCTGATCCACGTCGGCAACGTCCCGGTTGGCGGCGGCGCGCCGGTGTCCGTCCAGTCGATGACGACGACGGTGACCGCCGACGTCAACGCCACGTTGCAGCAGATCGCCGAGCTCACCGCCAGCGGCTGCCAGATCGTGCGGGTGGCGGTGCCCAGCCAGGACGATGCCGAGGCGCTGCCGGCGATCGCCAAGAAGTCGCAGATACCGGTCATCGCCGACATCCACTTCCAGCCCAAGTACGTCTTCGCGGCGATCGAGGCCGGTTGCGCCGGTGTTCGGGTGAACCCGGGGAACATCAAGAAGTTCGACGACAGGGTCGCCGAGATCTCCCGGGCCGCCAAGGACGCCGCGGTCCCCATCCGCATCGGCGTCAACGCCGGGTCGCTGGACAAGCGGTTCCTGGACAAGTACGGCGGCACGCCGACGGCCGAGGCGCTGGTCGAGTCGGCCCTGTGGGAGTGCTCGCTGTTCGAGGAGCACGACTTCCGCGACATCAAGATCTCCGTGAAGCACCACGACCCGGTCGTGATGATCAAGGCGTACCGGCTGCTCGCGGAGCGCTGCGACTACCCCCTGCACCTCGGCGTCACCGAGGCCGGGCCGACGTTCCAGGGCACCATCAAGTCCTCCGTCGCCTTCGGTGTGCTGCTGGCCGAGGGCATCGGCGACACGATCCGGGTCTCGCTCTCGGCCCCTCCGGTCGAGGAGGTGAAGGTGGGCATCGGGATCCTGGAGTCGCTGGACCTGCGTGAGCGCGGGCTGGACATCGTGTCCTGCCCCTCCTGCGGCCGCGCCCAGGTCGATGTCTACCGGCTCGCCGACGAGGTGACCGCCGGGCTCGAAGGACTCGAGGTGCCGCTGCGCGTCGCGGTCATGGGATGCGTGGTCAACGGTCCGGGCGAGGCCCGGGAGGCCGACCTGGGCGTCGCGTCCGGCAACGGCAAGGGTCAGATCTTCGTCAAGGGCGAGGTCATCAAGACGGTCCCCGAGTCGCAGATCGTGGAGACGCTCATCGAGGAGGCGATGCGGATCGCCGAGGAGATGGGCATCGACCCAGAGGCCGGTCCCGACGGCGACGGCTCCGGCAACCCCGAGGTGATCGTCAGCTAGACCCCGAGGTTATGCCCGTGATCTTGTAGAAACGTTCGAACCTCGTTCGAACGTTTCTACAAGATCACGGGCGAGGGGTCGTGAGGGGTCACAGCTTTATAAGTATCTCGGCGAGTCTCCCTCGTCCGGCGTGCCATTCGGGGCAACATGGCGCCCCGTCGGCTGTGGCTGGGCCGCTCGGGTCGGGCGGACGAGGAGGAGACGTTGAAGCGAGTTCTCAGGATGGGCGCCGTGTCGGCGGCGCTTGTTGCCGGGCTGGCGATCCTGGTGCCGGCGGGTGCGGCCGCCCCCCGGCCGGAGGCGGCGGCTCCGCAGGGGAAGGGCCTGGACTTCCGCTCCTGTAACGACCCGACCTACAAGGCGCTCGAGTGCGCGAAGCTCCGGGTGCCCCTGGACTACCGTCGCCCGGCCGGCAAGAAGATCACCCTCGCGGTCTCCCGGGTCAAGGCGTCCGGAACCCCGGCGCAGCGTCAGGGCGCGCTGCTGGTGAACCCCGGCGGCCCGGGTGGGAGCGGCCTGACGTTCGCCGGCTTCATCGCCGACAACCTGCCGCCGGAGATCGCCGCGAGCTACGACGTGATCGGCTTCGACCCGCGCGGGGTGGGCCGGAGCACGCCCGCTCTGAGCTGTCTGGGCCCGAACTACTTCAAGCCGCCGCGAGCCGACTACGTTCCCGCCGACGCCGACGAGGAGCGGGCCTGGATCGAACGGGCCAGCTCCTACGCCAAGGCCTGCGCCGAGAACCACAGCGCGATGCTGCCGCACATGACCACCGTGAACGCGGCCCGTGACATGGACCGCATCCGGGCGGCGCTCGGCGAGAGAAAGACCAACTACTTCGGCTACTCGTACGGCACCTACCTGGGAGCCGTGTACGGAGAGCTGTTCCCGAAGCGGGTGCGGCGCTTGGTCCTGGACAGCATCGTCGATCCCAACGACGTCTGGTACCAGGCCAACATCAACCAGAACTACGCCTTCGAGGCCCGGATCAAGGACTTCTTCGGCTGGGTCGCGCAACACGACGACGCGTACCACCTGGGTACCTCCGCCGCGCAGGTGGAGGACACCTACTACTCGATGCGCGACAAGCTCGAGGCGCAGCCGGCCGGCGACAAGGTCGGGCCGAGTGAGCTGGACGACACGTTCCTCATCGGCGGCTACACCGACGCCGCCTGGCCGATCCTGGCCGACGCGTTCTCCGCCTACCAGGGGTCGGGCCAGACGAATGGCCTCGTCGAGGCCTACGACTCGTTCGGCGCGATCGACGAGGCGGGGGAGAACGGCTACGCGAACTACGTAGCTGTCGAGTGCCGGGACGCGCCGTGGCCCCGCAACTGGGTCCGCTGGCACCTCGACGCCACCCGAGGCCACCTGCAGGCGCCGTTCCTGACCTGGAACAACACCTGGTACAACGCGCCGTGCGCGTTCTGGCCGGTCCCCGGCGGCAAGCCGACCGAGATCACCGGCAGCGGGCTGCCGCCGGTGCTGCTCCTGCAGGCCACCAAGGACGCGGCGACCCCGTACGGAGGTGCGCAGACCATGCACCGGCTGCTGGACAGCTCGCGGCTGGTGGTCGAGGACGGCGGGGGCAACCACGGCATCTCTCTCGCCGGGAACGAGTGTGTGGACGGCCACCTCGCGCGTTACCTGCGCGACGGTACGCTGCCGGCCGACCGGCTCGGCCCGGACGCCACCTGTGAGCCGCTGCCCGCCCCGACACCCCAGGGAGCGCAGCGCACGGCCGCGAGCCTCGGAAGCCAGCAGCATCTGGATCTGGTGAAGTTCCTCCGGCGTCCGTGACCGGCGGGCATCGGCACCGACCAGTTTCCCGTAGGCTGAAGACGTGTCCGGGCCCACCCGAGCCATGATGGGGCCATAATGCGGCTGCTCCGCGTTGCCCCGTTTCGGGTGCTCGACGAGCGCGACCTCGACGATGTGCTCGCGCTGCTCGACCGTGACCCGGTGGCGAACGTCTTCGTGAGTTCCCGGGTGCGTACGGCGGGGCTCGACCCGGGTCGGCTCGGCGCGGAGATGTGGGGGTTCGCGCCGCACGGGGAGTTGCAGTCCCTCTGCTACGTCGGCGCCAACCTGGTGTCCGTCGAGGCCACGCCGGAGGCGACCCGCGCCTTCGCGAACCGGGCCCGCCTGCAGGGGCGCCGATGCTCCTCGATAGTGGGTCCGGCCCACATGGTCACCCAGCTGTGGAAGTTGCTGCGCCCGTACTGGGGTCCGGCACGGGCGGTCCGGCCGCTGCAGCCGGTGATGACCCTGTCGACGCCGCCCACCGTGGAGCCCGACCCCTGCGTGCGCCGGGTACGCCCGGACGAGTTCGACATCCTGGTGCCGGCGTGCGTGGCGATGTTCACCGAGGAGGTGGGCATCTCTCCGGACGTCGGCGACGGGGGCGCTCTCTACCGATCCAGGGTCGCCGAGCTGATCGGCGCCGGCCGGGCGTTCGCCCGGATCGAGGACGGCACCGTCGTGTTCAAGGCGGAGATAGGCGCGGTCACTCCGCAGGCCTGCCAGATCCAGGGGGTATGGGTGCCGCCGGAGCTACGCGGGCGCCGGCTGTCCGTACACGGTATGGCCAGCGTGGTGGACGAGGCGCTGCGCTCCATCGCCCCAACGGTGAGCCTCTACGTCAACGACTACAACCTGCCCGCGCGTCGCGCGTACCAGCGGGTCGGCTTCACCGACGTCGGCGCCTTCATGTCGGTGCTGTTCTGACCGGCCCAGGAAGTCTGCGGCGATGCCCATTCCTCGGTAGCCTGAGCCCGCCAAGAAGAACGTAAGGAGTACGCGTGCTGTTGCGGATGTCGTCCCTGTTCCTCCGGACGCTGCGCGAGGACCCGGCGGACGCCGAGGTGCCGAGCCACAAGCTGCTGGTGCGCGCCGGATATGTCCGCCGGGCCGCGGCAGGCATCTACTCCTGGCTACCGCTCGGCAAGATCGCGCTGGAGAACGTCACCCGCGCGGTGCGCGAGGAGATGGACGCGATCGGCGCCCAGGAGGTGCTGTTCCCGGCCCTGTTGCCGCGGGAGCCGTACGAGCTAACCGGCCGGTGGACCGAGTACGGGGACCTGTTGCTGCGGCTCAAGGACCGCCGGGGCGGCGACTACCTGCTCGGCCCCACCCACGAGGAGATGTTCACCCTGATGGTGAAGGGGGAGTACTCCTCCTACAAGGACTTCCCCGTCATCCTCTACCAGATCCAGACCAAGTACCGCGACGAGGCGCGGCCGCGTTCCGGCATCCTCCGGGGCCGCGAGTTCGTGATGAAGGACTCCTACTCCTTCGACCTCGACGACGCCGGTCTGCAGAAGTCGTACGACCTGCACCGCGAGGCGTACATCAAGATCTTCGACCGGCTGGGGTTCGACTACCGGATCGTGTCGGCGACGTCCGGCGCGATGGGCGGTTCCCACTCCGAGGAGTTCCTCGCCCCGGCGCCGACGGGAGAGGACACGTTCGTCTCCTGCGCCCAGTGCCAGTACGCCGCCAACGTGGAGGCCGTGCAGACCCGGCTCCCACAGGTCGAGGCGGCCGGCGAGCATCCACCGGTCGAGGTGCTGGACACGCCGGACACCCCGACGATCGAGGCACTGGTCGAGTTCCTCGGCCAGCCGGCGTCGGCGATGCTCAAGAACCTCCTCGTCAAGGTCACCGAGGGCGGGGTCACCTCGGTCGTGGTGGTGGGCGTGCCGGCCGACCGCGACGTCGACATGGACAAGCTCGAGGCGGTGCTTGCCCCGGCCACTGTCGAGATCTTCGAGGCCGAGGACTTCGCGGCACGGCCGGACCTGGTGCGCGGATACGTCGGTCCGCACGCCCTGCCCGGGGACGTTTCCTACCTCGCCGATCCCCGGGTCGCTCAGGGCACGGCCTGGGTGACCGGCGCGGGACAGGTGGACAAGCACGCGAGGAACGTCGTCGCCGGCCGCGATTTCACTGTCGACCGCTACGTCGACGTCGCGACGATGCTCCCCGGAGACCCCTGCCCGCGCTGCGGCGGGCCGCTGTCGCTGCAGCGGGGCATCGAGATCGGCCACATCTTCCAGCTCGGCCGCAAGTACACCGACGCCTTCCAGCTCGACGCCCTCGGCCCGGACGGCAAGCCGGGCCGGGTCACGATGGGCTCGTACGGCATAGGGGTGTCCCGCATCGTCGCGGCGCTCGCCGAGCAGGCCCACGACGACAAGGGGCTCATCTGGCCCCGCGAGGTCGCGCCGGCCGACGTCCACATCGTGGCCACCGGGAAGGACAACCAGATCCAGGTGGCGCTCGACCTGGCGCAACGGATCGAGGCGCGCGGGGTACGGGTGCTGTGCGACGACCGGGCGGGTGTCTCGCCGGGGGTGAAGTTCACCGACGCCGAGCTCATCGGGGTGCCGACCATCCTCATCGTCGGCAAGGGGCTCGCCCAGGGCGTCGTCGAGCTCCGGGACCGAGGCAGCGGACAACGCGAGGACCTGCCGCTCGAGGAGGCGGTCGACCGGGTGACCGGGTTGGTCGGTCGACCGAGTTGATCGGTTGACCGGGCTGGCGCGGGCATGACATATAGCGGGCATGACCATAGAGTCGGTCATCTTCGACTGGGGCGGCACGCTGACGCCCTGGCACGACATCGACCAACGGGAGATCCTGCGCCGGGTCGCCGCGGCACATCTCGACGCGACCCGGGTCGAGGAGGTAGCCGACGCGCTGCTCGCCGCCGAGAGGGAGGTCTGGCGGCGCTGCGAGGAGGAACACCGCAGCGCCACCTTCGCCGACGTGTTCGCGCTGGCCGGGGTGGAGCCGAGCGACGCGCTGTTGGCGGCGTGGTTCGAGGCGTGGATGCCGCACACGTTCACCCGTCCCGACGTACCCGACCTGCTGCGCCGGCTGCGTGAGGGCGGGACCAAGGTAGGCGTGCTGTCCAACACGTATTGGTCGCGGGCGTGGCATGAGCGGATCTTCGCTCGGGACGGCATCCTCGACCTGATCGACGGGGCCGTCTACACCAGTGAGATCCCGTGGACCAAGCCGCATCCGGAGGCGTTCCGCGCCGTTATGGCGGCCGTCGGTGTGGAGGACCCGCGGGCGTGCGTGTTCGTCGGCGACCGGCCGTACGACGACGTGCACGGCGCCAAGACGGTGGGCATGCGGGCGGTTCTCCTTCCGAACAGCAACGTGCCAGGCTACGACGGCGCGGAGCCCGACGCCGTGATCGATCGGCTCGCGGATCTGCTTCCGCTGATATCCGACTCGGATCGAGGTGGGTGAGCTCACCCAACCCAGCCCGCGGGCGCGCGGGCATCAGCTGCGCGGCGACTCCTTGCGCGTCGGGCCATAGATGGCACGGGGAGGAAGACCGGGAAACGCCGAAGTCGAGCCGCGCCAATGGGCCGCCCGCCTTGCGCAGTCCTGCATCGCCTGGGCCGCGTAGCGCCGTAACCCCGGGTCGTCGACGGCGACGAGGCCGAGATACGCGTCGACGGCGCCCTCTTCGAGGCGCGCCGCCAGCCGCGCGGCGCTCTGCGGTCCGTCGACGATTCGCGGCAGCCGGTAGGCGGGAGCGGCCGATACCGGGGACACCCCGCGCGCGGCGAGGATGGCGCGGAGGCGGTCGCGCCGTCTGCGGTGGGCGTCCCACGCCTGGCGGGCGACGGCCCGCTGGTCGGTGAGCAGGTAGGCGCCGACGATCCCGTAGCCGTAGATCGCCGCGTGCTCGGCGGCGAGCGCCGCCTGCAACCCGGCGGCGAGGGGGTCCTCGGGGGTTTCCGGCGGCGTCACAGGTACTCCGCCAACAGCACCGTATGGCCAGCCTCGCTGGCACCCAGGCTCGCGAGGAGCTGGGCCAGCGGCGCGGACACGTCGCGCAGCTGCTTGATGCGGGCGGTCGCGAGCGCCCGCTCGTGCGACCCCAGCGCCTCGAGCGCCAACTCTGGCGAGTCGGGGAGGGGGGCCGGCACCCGCACCGGTGAGGCGCCGGGGGAACGGCCCGCGAAACGGCCGGGGGGAGATTCGCTGGGCGTCGGGGTGACGCCGGGCGGCAGCCGTCGGCGCAGGGCGGCGGCGTGCTGCCGATGGTGGGCGACGATCGGAGCCAGCCGCGCTTCCAGATGCGGGTAACGGCCGGTCGCATCCTTGTACCGAGCGATCAGAGCCTCCTCGGCGTTGATGGCCCTGCGCAGGATGGCAAGCTCACGGTCGTTGCCCAGATCGGGGGAGTCCGCCCGGCCGAGCGGGCCACAGGCGGCGACTAGCGAGAGCGATCCCCCGAGGAGCGCGCGGCGGGTGGGTCCATGCTCGCGCAAGCCTGTTCTCCTCCCATCCCGGCGTGCCTGCTCTCTCGCGCCCTCGCATGTTAGGCGCTGTCGCCGCCGGCCGTGTCGGGCGTGACCAGATCGGCACATAGGGATCCTCCCCATGCCCCTCCTTGGCCGTGATCTTGCAGAAATTTCAAGACCGGTCTTGAAATTTCTGCAAGATCACGGCCAAGGAGGGGACCGGATGAGACACGCCGGGGGCCGGCGTCGGCCGTCACCTGCCGCGTTTCCTGCCGATAGGCTGGAGATTGCCAGCGGATCGTGCAAGGCCCGACAACAGCAGAGGTGACGAGGAGGTTTCCATGAGCGTTGACTCCCGACGCGACCGCCTCGCGCAGTTGTTGCGGCCTGTGGTCAACCGGGCCGGGTTCGACCTGGAGGACGTCGTGATCACCCCTGCCGGCAAGCGGCGCTTGCTGAGGGTTGTCGTCGACGCGGATGGTGGCGTGAGCCTTGACTCCGTTGCGGTCGTCAGTCAGGCCGTCTCCAGGTTTCTCGATAGCTCCGACGCGATGGGCAACGGACCGTACGTCCTCGAGGTGACCTCGCCCGGCGTCGACCGACCGTTGACGGAGCCACGGCACTGGCGGCGGGCGGCCGGCCATCTCGTCCGTGCTCCCCTGTCGGAGGGCGGCGAGGTCCGTGGACGGGTGTTGACCGCCGACGAGGAGTCCGTCGTGCTGGACGTCGACGGGCGGCGGCGCACCTTCCGCCACGGCGATCTGGGCCGCGGCAAGGTGCAGGTGGAGTTCCACCGCGACAACGGCGAACACGGTGAGGGCTGAGGGGGCGGTCGTGGACATCGACATCAACGTCCTGCGAGGCCTCGAACGAGAAAAGGACATCTCCTTCGACCTCGTCGTCAAGGCTATCGAGGACGCCTTGCTCATCGCGTACCACCGTACGGAGGGCGCGTACCCGCAGGCGCGGGTCGAGCTCGACCGCGGCAGCGGGCACGTGACGGTGTGGGCCCAGGAGGCGGACAGCGAGGGGAACCTCGTCCGCGAGTTCGACGACACCCCCACCGGATTCGGGCGGATCGCCGCCACCACCGCCAAACAGGTGATCCTGCAGCGGCTCCGCGATGCCGAGGACGAGCTGACGTTCGGCGAGTACGCGGGACGCGAGGGCGACATCGTCGCCGGTGTGATCCAGCAGGGCAAGGATCCGCGCAACATCCTCGTCGATCTCGGCAGGGTTGAGGCCCTGCTCCCGCCGCCCGAGCAGGTCCCGGGCGAGCGGTACGAGCATGGCGCGCGGCTGCGTTGCTACGTCGTCCAGGTCCGCAAGGGCCACCGCGGACCGCAGATCACGTTGTCCCGTACCCACCCCAACCTGGTGAAGAAGCTCTTCTCGCTGGAGGTTCCGGAGATCGCCGACGGGACCGTGGAGATCGCGGCGACCGCCCGCGAGGCCGGTCACCGTACCAAGATCGCCGTACGGTCGCGCAAGGCAGGGGTGAATGCCAAGGGGGCATGCATCGGCCCGCTCGGCAGCCGGGTGCGCAACGTGATGAACGAGCTGCACGGCGAGAAGATCGACATCGTGGACTGGTCGGACGACCCGGCGGTCTTCGTCGGGAATGCGCTGTCTCCCGCTCGGGTTAGTCGGGTAGAGGTGGTCGACCTGGCCGCGAAGGTGGCCCGGGTCACGGTCCCCGACTACCAGCTCTCCCTGGCGATCGGCAAAGAGGGGCAGAACGCCCGGCTGGCGGCTCGTCTCACCGGATGGCGGATCGACATCCGTCCCGATACCGAGCCGGAGAGTGCTGTTCCCCAGCACCAGGCCTCGCCGGAGCAGGTGACCGGATCAGCAGACGCCTCAGCACGGTAAGGTAATGAATACTGGCTGGGCGGATCCGGTGCGCACCTGTGTGGGATGCCGGGTTCGAGCGGCCAAGTCCGACCTGCTGCATCTCGTGGTGGTCGAGGGCGTGGTAGTCCCCGACCCTCGCGGGAGGCTGCCCGGTCGGGGTGCTTCGTTGCATCCTGATCTAGGGTGTCTCCAGCTTGCTGAGCGTCGTCGGGCGTTCCCGCGGGCGTTCCGTCGGCCGGGACCGCTCGACACGGGCGTGCTCAGGAGCTACCTGGAGACACGACGGGCAGAGCAGGCGGACAGAAGTGGACAAGAGAAGACGGCCTCGAGTTGAAGGCGGGTCGAGATTGCTATGAGCACTCGATGAGCACGAAGCGATGAATACGGCAAGCTAGCGACGGTCCGGAGGACGCCCCCGGACCGAGGTTGGGAGTGACGTGGCGAAGGTCCGGGTGTACGAGCTCGCCAAAGAGTTCGGCGTCGAGAGCAAGGCCGTGATGGCCAAGCTCCAGGAGATGGGCGAGTTCGTTCGGTCGGCGTCCTCGACGGTCGAGGCGCCGGTCGTTCGCAAGCTCAAGGAAGCGTTCGCAACAGCGCCGGCACCGCAGGCTGAGTCGGACGCCAGCACAGCGTCGGCGAAGGCCGCATCGGGAAAGAAGGCGCCCGCGCGTGGGCCCGCGGCCAAGGAGCCGGCAGCCCAGGAAGTGGCCGAATGCGTTGCGGAGCAGCGCCGGCCCGCGCGTCCCGAAGCGGAGGAGGCGCAGGCTCCGGAACCCCCCGCGCCGCAGCCTCCGCAGCCCCCGGTGCCGGAGGAGCGTCCGGCACCCGCGCCCAGGGAGCGTCCGGGCGGCGCCGCGGCAACGCCGCAGGTTGGTCCGAAGCCAGGCCCGCCCAAGCCGGCTCCGCCGCGGCCCAGGCCGGCCGTGCCCCGGCGGCCGGGTACCGGTCCGCGGCCCGGCAACAACCCGTTCAGCTCGACGAGCACCGGGATGGGCGCGTCCAAGCCGCAGCAGTCCCGCCCCTCGGCCCCGCGTGGAGGAGGTGCGGGTGTTCCGTCGCGGCCCTCGTCGTCGCGTTCCGGCGCGCCCGGAGCCGGCGGTCCGCACTCGGGTTCCGCGCCGCCGCGCCCACCTGGCGGGCCGCGGCCTAATCCGATGATGATGCCCTCGCGGCCGTCGTCGTCCGGTAGGCCGGCGCCCGGTGGCGGGCGCCCCTCCGGGGGAGGCGGACGCACCGGTGCTCCTCCTCGTGGCGGCGGTGGGCCGCCTCGTGGCGGCGGTGGGCCGCCTCGTGGCGGCGGTGGGCCGCCGCGTGCCGGAGTCGGCCGTCCCGGAGGCGGCGGCCGTGGCCGCCCCGGAGCCGGGGGTGCGTTCGGCCGTCCGGGCGGACGTCCGAGCCGGGGCCGCAAGTCCAAGAAGCAGCGCCGTCAAGAGTTCGACAACATGCAGGCGCCCACCATCGGCGGCGAGCGGCTCCCGCGCGGCAACGGCGAGGCGGTACGGCTGCCGCGGGGGTCGACGCTCAGCGACTTCGCCGACAAGATCGGCGCGAACCCGGCCTCGCTGGTTAAGGCGCTGCTGCACCTCGGTGAGATGGTGACGGCCACCCAGTCGGTCAGCGACGAGACCCTCCAGCTCCTCGGCGCCGAGCTCAACTACGAAGTCCAGGTAGTGAGCCCCGAGGACGAGGACCGGGAGCTGCTCGAGTCCTTCGACATCGAGTTCGGCGAGGATCTGGGCGACGAGGGCGACCGGGCGGCGCGTCCGCCGGTGGTCACCGTCATGGGTCACGTCGACCACGGTAAGACCAAGCTGCTCGACGCCATCCGCAACACCAACGTGGCCGGGGGCGAGGCCGGCGGCATCACCCAGCACATCGGTGCCTACCAGGTGAGCACGGAGGTCGACGGCAACGAGCGCAAGATCACCTTCATCGACACCCCGGGCCACCAGGCGTTCACCGCTATGCGTGCTCGCGGTGCCAAGTCGACCGACATCGCGGTGCTCGTCGTGGCCGCGGACGACGGCGTGAAGCCGCAGACCACCGAGGCGGTCGAACACGCCCAGGCGGCCGGTGTGCCGATCGTCGTCGCGGTCAACAAGATCGACAAGGAGGGCGCGGACCCGCAGCGGGTCCGCGCGCAGCTGACCGAGTACGGGATCGTGGCCGAGGAGTTCGGCGGCGAGACCCAGTTCGCCGACGTCTCCGCGCTGCAGGGCAAGGGTCTCGACGGCCTTCTCGAGGCGGTGGTCCTCACCGCGGACGCCGAGCTGGATCTGCGGGCCAATCCCAGGCAGAAGGCCCAGGGGATCGCGATCGAGGCTCACCTCGACCGCGGCCGCGGCCCGGTGGCCACGGTGCTGGTGCAGCGGGGCACGCTGCGGGTCGGCGACGCCATCGTCTGCGGCGAGGGGTACGGCCGGGTACGCGCGATGCTGGACGAGAACGGCAACTCCGTCGCGGAGGCACCGCCGTCGCGTCCGGTGCTGGTGCTGGGCTTGACAGCGGTTCCGAGCGCCGGCGACAACTTCATAGTCGTACCCGACGATCGGGTGGCCCGGCAGATCGCCGAGCGGCGTGAGGCCCGGGTGCGCGCCGCGGAGCTGGCACAGAGCCGCGGTCGGCGCACTCTCGAGGAGCTGTTCTCCGACCTCGAAAAGGGCGAGGTGCAGGAGCTGGTCCTCATCATCAAGGGCGACGTGTCCGGCTCGGTCGAGGCCCTCGAGGATGCCCTTACCAAGATCGACGTCGGCGACGAGGTCGGCCTTCGGGTCATCCGTCGCGGTGTGGGTGCCATCACCCAGGACGACGTCAACCTCGCCATCGCCTCGGACGCCGTCGTCATCGGCTTCAACGTGCGGCCCGAGGGCAAGGCGCGGGAGCTCGCCGACCACGAGGGCGTCGACGTCCGCTTCTACTCGGTCATCTACCAGGCGATCGACGAGATCGAGGCGGCACTCAAGGGCATGCTCAAGCCCGAGTACGAAGAGGTCCAGCTCGGCACGGCGGAGATCGTCGAGATCTTCAAGGTACCGCGGATCGGCAACGTCGCCGGGTGCATGGTGCGGTCGGGAACTGTCAACCGGGCCAGCAAGGCACGGCTGGTGCGCGACGGTGTGGTCGTGGCCGACAACCTGACCGTCAGCTCGCTCAGGCGGTTCAAGGACGACGTCACCGAGGTCCGGGAGGGCTTCGAGTGCGGCATCGGGATCGGCTACAGCGACATCAAGATCGGAGACTCGATCGAGACCTTCGAGATGCGCGAAAAGCCGAGATGAATCCGATGAATGGGCCGTTCATCCGGACCTAGCGGGGTGGATGGCCCATTCATCGCACGGAGATCAGCATGTACGTCGGGGCGCTGACCTTGGATCTACTTTTGGGTGAGGTGCGCTCGCTCAAGGAGAAGCGGTCGGTCGTGCGCCCGGTGATAGCCGAGGTGCAGCGGCGGTTCCCCGCGATAGCCGTGGCCGAGACCGGGTATCTCGATCGGTACCGCCGGTCGGAGATCGGAGTGGCAGTGGTCTCCGCCACCGCTGGGAACTGCCGCGAGGTCTTGGATTCCTGCGAGCGGTTGGTCGCGGCGCGGCCGGAGATCGAGCTGCTTTCCGCACGCCAGCGGCTCTTCAACGAAGAAGACTAGCCAGGTGAGCGACGCACGCGAGCCATCGGGGGGATCGCCGACGGCGAGAACCCGGCGAGCGGGCGGAGAAGCGAACGGAATTAGCGCGGAGGGATGAGCGCCGCCATGAGCGAAGCGCGGGCACACAGGCTTGCCGACCGGGTTCGGGAGATCGTCGCCGAGATGCTGGAGCGGCGGGTCAAGGATCCCCGGCTCGGCTTCGTCACGGTGACCGACGCCCGGCTGACCGGCGATCTGCGCGACGCGACCGTGTACTACACGGTCTACGGTTCCGCGGAGGAACGAGCCGAGACGGCCGCTGCCCTGGAAAGCGCCAAAGGGCTCATTCGGTCCGAGGTGGGCCGCCAGACGGGGCTGCGGCACACGCCGAGCCTCACCTTCGCCCTCGACACCGTGCCCGAGGACGCCCGCCACATCGACCAGCTCCTGGAGAAGGCCCGGATTGCCGACGCCGAACTCGAGCGGGTGAGGGCCGACGCGCGACCGGCCGGCGACGCGGATCCGTACCGGAGTCCGCGCAGGGAGGTTGGCGAAACCGAGGGCGAGGAGGGAGACGAAGCGGGATACTCCGCTTCGTGAGCAGTCCTGTCGAGCCCCATCGGGGTCCCAGCTCGGACGACTGGAACCGGGCCACGACCGTGCTCACCGAGGCCGAGGAGATATGCCTCGCCTGCCACGTGGTGCCCGACGGTGACGCCTTGGGGTCGATGCTCGGTCTGGCCCATGCGCTGCGTGCCCGCGGACAGCGCACGATGGCGTCGTTCGGCGACGAGCCCTTCGTCATCCCCTCCATTCTGCGTTTCCTTCCCGGCCTGGAGTTGCTCACCGAGCCGGCCGAGTTTCCCCCCGCGCCGGAGGTGATGGTCACCTTCGACGTGGGCAACGTGGAACGGCTCGGGGTCCTCGCCCCGAACGCCCTCAAGGCGCAGGACCTCATCGTGGTCGATCACCACGCGTCCAACACCGGGTTCGGCACCCTACAACTGCTGGACCCTTCGGCCGCGGCGACGGCGGTGCTCGTCGAGGAGTTGATCCGGCGGTTGGAGCTGCCGCTCACCCGCGACATCGCGATCAACCTGTACGCGGGCCTGGTGACCGACACCGGATCGTTCCGCTTCGAGAGCACGTCGCCCGACGTCCACGAGTTGGCCGCACGGCTGCTGCGCACCGGCGTCTGCCCAGATGTCGTGGCTCGTCACCTGTGGGACAGCGCGCCCTTCGGCTACCTGCAGGTGCTCGCCGCCGCACTCGACCGGGCGGTGCTGGAGCCGCCCGCGGCCGACGGCCTCGGCATGGTGTGGACCACCGTCACCCGACACGATCGGGTCGTCCACGGGCTGCCTTTCGACCTCGTCGAGTCCATCATCGACACCCTGCGGAAGACCGAGGAGGCGGAGGTCGCCGTGGTGCTGAAGGAGGACGACGAGGGAGCCTGGCGGGTGTCCGCCCGGTCCCGGGAGCGGATCGACGTGGGCGGTCTCTGCACGCAGTTCGGCGGGGGAGGCCACCGATCCGCCGCCGGCTTCACCTCGTACGCCGAGGTTGACCAGATCATGGACCAACTGCGAGACCTGCTCGCCGAGGCACGGCAAGGGGGGAGGGGGACGGAGGCAGCGGGGCGCTACCGACTAGGGTGAGTGGTTCCGAACCCGCCAATCCTGGATTCTCGCAGTATGAGCGCGCAGAGCGGTCTCGTCATCGTCGACAAGCCCGGCGGCTGGACGTCCCACGACGTCGTCGCGCGCGTTCGCCGGCTGGCCGGTACCCGGCGGGTCGGCCACGCGGGCACACTCGATCCCATGGCCACCGGGGTGCTCGTGGTGGGCGTCGAACGGGCCACCCGCGTCCTCGGCCATCTCGCGCTGGCCGAGAAGGCCTACGACGCCACGATCCGCCTCGGCAGGTCCACGACCACGGACGACGCCGAGGGCGAGGAGACCGAATCCGCGCCCGCGGGCGAGATCACGGACACGGCGCTGCTTTCCGCGCTGTCCTCGTTCAAGGGACGCATCCAGCAGATCCCGCCCCAGGTGAGTGCGATCAAGGTGGGTGGGAAGCGCTCGTACCGGCGGGTGCGGTCCGGTGAGAACGTCGAGCTCCAGCCCCGGCAGGTGACCGTGTACTCGCTGGCCGCCCGGGACGTGCACCGAGACGGTGACCTGCTCGACGTCGACGTCTCCCTGGTCTGCTCCACCGGCACCTACGTCCGGTCCCTGGCGCGGGACCTCGGCGCCGCGCTCGGCGTCGGCGGACACCTCACCCGGCTGCGACGTACCCGGGTGGGTCCGTACGATCTGGAGGGCGCGCGGACGCTGGAACGGCTGGCGGAGGCCTTCGAGATCATGCCCCTGGGTGAGGCGGTGCTGGCGGCCTTTCCGAGCCGGGTAGTTTCCGTGGAGGAGGCTCGGGAGGTCCGTCACGGGGCACGTCTGCCGGCGGCCGGCATCGGTCCCGGCCCGGTCGGCGTCTTCGGGCCCGACGGGGAGCTGCTCGCTCTCGTCGAGGAATCCGACGACGTCGCCCGACCGCTCGCGGTCTTTGCCGTGCCCGGTTGATGGAAGACCCGATGGAAGGAATTGCCGCGGCTGGAACGCGGTTGTCGTACCGGCGGTGTGCGAAGTGAAGGGAGTGGACGGCGTGCAGTGGTGGCGCGGGCTCGAGGAGGTCCCGCCAGACTGGGGACGTTGCGTTGCCACGATCGGCGTGTTCGACGGTGTCCACCGAGGCCATCAGCGGGTCATCCGACGTGCCGTGGAGCGGGGGCGGGCGGCCGGCCTGCCGGTGGTGCTCGTGACGTTCAACCCCCATCCGGCCGCGGTGCTACGGCCGGACCGCCAACCGGCCGTACTCACCACCCCGGCGTACAAGGCCTCCCTGCTGGAGACGCTCGGGGTGGACGCGGTGTTGGTCCTCGCCTTCACTGTCGAGTTCTCCCAGCGTGGCCCCGACGAGTTCGTCTCGGCGACGCTCGTGGAGGCTCTGCACGCGGCCGCGGTTGTGGTGGGTGACAACTTCCGCTTCGGCCACAAGGCCGTCGGTGACGTCGAGACGCTGCGGGAGCTGGGGGAGAAGTACGACTTCGACGTCGAAGGGGTCTCCCTCGAGGGAGAGAGTCCCGCCACCCTGTCCTCGACAGCGATCAGGGAACGCATCGCGGCCGGCGACGTCGACGCGGCCGCCGCGGCGCTGGGGCGCCCGCACCGAATCGAGGGCGTCGTGGTGCGCGGGCACGACCGGGGTGCCCGGCTGCTCGGCTTCCCCACCGCCAACCTGGAGTCCCCGCCGCACACCGCGATCCCGGCGGACGGGGTCTACGCGGGGTGGCTGGCGTCCCGGGACAGCAGATGGCCGGCGGCCATCTCGGTCGGTACCAACCCGCAGTTCGGCGACACCGATCGCAGCGTTGAGGCGTACGCGCTCGACCGGGACGACCTCGAGCTGTACGGGGAGCATGTGGCGGTGGAGTTCGTCGCGCGCCTGCGGGACACCCAGAGGTTCGACTCCGTTGACGAACTCGTTGCCGCGATGCGGCACGACGTTGAGCGGGTGCGGGACATCGTCGGCGGCGCGTGAGCGCCGCGTGGGGCTCCCCGTGATCTGGTACGGTGGAGAACCGCTGGTGTGTCACATGTGATGCGACCGTTGCTCGACAACGGTGGACGACACCGCGTCGATCAGACCTGAGAAGGCTTGGAGAGAGAAAAGGGGCGCCGTGCCGCTCGAGACCGTTGCCAAGAGGCAGATCATCGATGACTACGCGACCAACGACGGTGACACAGGATCACCGGAGGTCCAGGTCGCGCTGCTCTCTCGACGCATCCACGAACTCACCGAGCATCTCAAGGTGCACAAGCACGACCATCACAGCCGTCGCGGGCTGCGGTTGATGGTCGGTAAGCGGCGTCGTCTCCTCCAGTACCTGGCCAAGAAGGACATCGGACGCTACCGCCAGCTGATCGAGCGGCTCGGCCTGCGCAGGTAGGCGAGGTCCGAACGGCCCGCGCGACAACTGAACAGAGAAGTTCCGTACGGCCCGTCCTTCCCGGACCCGGCGTCTGGGCCGGTCCTCGGTAGTGGCTCCCGGGTCGGGCATCCCGAGCCGGGAGCTTCGATCGAAGACCGGCGCTGGTATCTCCGGGGAACGGAGGCGGGCTTCCATTGATCCGCCGTAGGAGGTTCACCCGTGGAGGGTGTCCACAGCGCCGAGGCCGTTATCGATAACGGTTCCTTCGGCACCAGAACAATTCGCTTCGAGACCGGCCGGCTCGCGCGTCTGGCCGCCGGCTCCGCCGTCGCCTACCTCGACGAGGACACGATGGTGCTGTCGGCAACGACGGCTTCCAAGCAGCCGAGGGAAGGGCTCGACTTCTTCCCGCTCACCGTGGACGTCGAGGAGAAGATGTACGCGGCCGGGCGCATCCCAGGCTCGTTCTTCCGGCGGGAGGGCCGCCCGTCCGAGGACGCGATCCTGACCTGTCGCCTCATCGACCGTCCGCTGCGCCCGTCCTTCACCGACGGCCTGCGTAACGAGATCCAGGTCGTCGCCACGATCCTGTCGCTGAATCCCGAGCACCTCTACGACGTCGTCGCCATCAACGCCGCGTCGCTGTCCACCCAGCTCGCCGGCTTGCCCTTCTCCGGGCCCATCGGTGGCGTCCGGATGGCGCTCATCGACGGCCAGTGGGTCGCCTTCCCCACCAACAACGAGCTGGAGCGGGCGGTCTTCGACATGGTCGTCGCCGGCCGGGTGGTGGACGAGGACGACGTAGCCATCATGATGGTCGAGGCCGAGTCCACCAAGGAGACCCTGGACCTGGTCGGCCGGGGCGCCGTGGCGCCCACCGAAGAGGTGGTCGGCGATGGCCTCGAGGCCGCCAAGTCCTTCATCAAGGTCCTCTGCGCGGCACAGACCGAGGTGGCGCGGGCGGCGGCCAGGGAGGTCGCCGAGTACCCCCGCTTCCTGGACTACCAGGACGACGTGTATCGGGCGCTGTCGGAGTCGGTACGCGAGGACCTGGCCAGGGCGCTGACCATCGCCGGCAAGCAGGAACGCGAAGCGGAGATGGACCGCGTCCGGACGCTTGCCGTCGAGAAGGCGGCGGCGCAGTTCGAGGGGCGGGACAAGGAGATCGCCCACGCCTTCCGTTCGCTCACCAAGCAGCTCATACGCGAGCGGATCATCCGCGACGGGGTCCGGATCGACGGCCGGGGGTTGCGGGACATCCGCCGCCTCGCCGCCGAGGTGAAGGTGGTGCCGCGGGTGCACGGCTCCGCCCTGTTCGAGCGCGGCGAGACCCAGATCCTGGGGATCACCACGCTCAACATGCTGCGCATGGAGCAGATGCTCGACACGCTGAGCCCCGAGCGCACCAAGCGTTACATGCACAACTACAACATGCCGCCGTACTCCACCGGCGAGACCGGCCGGGTGGGTTCACCCAAGCGCCGGGAGATCGGGCATGGCGCGCTCGCGGAGCGAGCCATCACCCCGGTGCTGCCGAGCCGCGAGGAGTTCCCGTACGCCATCCGGCAGGTCTCCGAGGCGATCGGGTCCAACGGCTCCACCTCGATGGGCTCGGTGTGTGCGAGCACCATGGCGCTGCTGGACGCCGGGGTTCCGCTCAAGGACATGGTCGCCGGGATCGCGATGGGGCTCATCCACGAGTCGGGCGAGTACGTGACCCTCACCGACATCCTCGGGGCCGAGGACGCCTACGGCGACATGGACTTCAAGGTCGCCGGGACCCGTGAGCTCGTCACGGCGCTCCAGCTCGACACGAAGCTCGACGGCATCCCGGCGTCGGTGCTGGCCGCGGCGCTCAAGCAGGCGAAGGCCGCCCGCCTCGAGGTCCTCGACGTGATGCAGCAGGCGATCCGGGTGCCGGCGGAGATGAGCCCGCACGCGCCGCGGATCATCACCATCAAGGTTCCGGTCGACAAAATCGGCGAGGTCATCGGCCCGAAGGGGAAGATGATCAACTCGATCCAGGACGACACAGGCGCCGAGATCACCATCGAGGAAGACGGCACCATCTACATCGGCGCCACCGACGGCCCGTCCGCGGAGGCTGCCCGAACGGCTATCAACGCCATCGCCAACCCGCACATGCCGGAGGTCGGCGAGCGTTACCTCGGCACGGTGGTGAAGACCACCGCGTTCGGCGCGTTTCTCTCCCTGCTGCCCACCAAGGACGGCCTGCTGCACATCTCGCAGATCCGTAAGCTGCACGGTGGCCGGCGCATCGAGAACGTCGAGGACGTCATCAAGGTGGGTGACCGCCTACAGGTCGAGGTCGCCGAGGTCGACGACCGTGGCAAGCTCTCCCTCGTGCCGGTCGACGTCGTCGAGCAGGAGGAGGCCGCGCAGGGCGCGGGTGGTGAGCATGCCGGCGACGACCCCGGGTCCGATGACGACTCCCGACCCGGTGGGTCCGGGGGGTCGGGTGGGTCCGGCGACGAAGCCGGCCGCCGTCGCAGGATGAGGACGCGGGGGCACCGGAACCGGTGAGTACCGAACAGGACCTGGGCGCCCCGCTGCCCGCCAGTGAACAGGAACCCGACTCCACCATCACGCTGTTGCCGGCCCGTGAGGGCTCGGGTGTGGTCCGCCGTACGGTTCTGCCCGGCGGACTCCGGATCGTCACCGAGACGGTGCCGTCGGTCCGATCGGTGACCGTCGGCATCTGGACAGGTGTCGGATCCCGCGACGAGACGCGGCCGCTGGCCGGCGCCACCCACTACCTGGAGCACCTGCTCTTCAAGGGGACCAAGCGCCGCAGTGCCCTCGACCTTGCCGCAGCGATGGATGCGGTGGGCGGGGAGATGAACGCCTTCACCGCCAAGGAGTACACCTGCTACTACGCGCGGGTGCTCGACTCCGACCTGTCGCTCGCGCTCGACCTTCTCTCCGACATGGTCACCTCGTCGGTGCTCGATCCGGCCGAGGTGGAGGCCGAGCGAGGCGTGATCCTCGAAGAGATCGCCATGCACGACGACGATCCGACCGACGCCGTGCACGACCACTTCGCCGAGGCTTTCTTCGGCGACGCCCCGCTCGGCCGTCCGGTCCAGGGGACCGTCGACTCCATCCGGTCGCTCGGTAGGTCGCGCATCCTCGGCTATTACCGCCGCCGGTACCGGCCCGAGAACATGGTCGTTTCGGTGGCGGGCAACCTGGAGCACGAGGGGGTGGTCGAGCTCGTCCGGGAGGCGTTCAGCCGCGCGGACGAGCTCGGCGATCCCGATATGCGCCCCTCCCCGCCGCGTATCGGCGGACGCCCCTGGCGGGCGCGGCGGTCCGTTCGGTCGTTGCACCGGGATACCGAGCAGGCCAACCTCATCCTCGGCACCACCGGCGTGTCCCGCAACGACGACAGGCGGTTTGCGCTCGGGGTGCTGAACGCCGCGCTCGGCGGCGGGATGTCGTCGCGGCTGTTCCAGGAGATCCGGGAGAAGCGAGGGCTCGCCTACGCCGTGTACAGCTACACCGCGCAGTACGCGGACACCGGGATTGCCGGGGTCTACGTCGGCTGCCTTCCGGCCAAGATCGACGAGGTGCTGAAGATCTGCCGTGAGGAGCTGCACAAGGCCGCAGGTAACGGCATCTCTGAGGAGGAGCTCGCCCGCGGCAAGGGGCAGCTTCGCGGTTCGTTCGTGCTCGGCTTGGAGGACACCGGCTCGCGGATGAGCCGCATCGGCAAGAGCGAGCTGGTGTACGAGACCCTGCCGTCGGCCGACGAGATCCTCGCCCGCATCGACGCCGTCACCCTGGACGACGTACGCGCGGTGGCGCAGGACTTCTTCACCCAGCCGCAGACCCTCGCGGTGATCGGCCCCTTCGGCGAGCGCGACTTCTCCGACGCCGTGGCGTAGGGGGTGTCCTGGGCGCGAGAAGGGAGTGAAACGGCCGTGATCAAGGTAGGGGTGCTCGGCGCGCTGGGCCGGATGGGCAGCGAGGTGTCCCACGCCGTCGACGCCGCCGACGACATGGAGCTGGTCGCCGCGGTGGACGCGACCGACCCGATCGAGGAGCTGACCAAGGCCGAGGTGGTCGTCGACTTCACCCACCCCGACGTGGTGATGGACAACCTGCGGTGGTGCGTGAGCCAGGGTCTGCATGCAGTCGTCGGCACCACAGGCTTCGACGAGGATCGTCTGCGGACCGTGCGTGGCTGGCTGGGCGACGCGCCGGAGGTGGGTGTGGTGATCGCACCCAACTTCGGGATCGGTGCCGTGCTGATGATGCGTTTCGCCGCCCAGGCCGCGCGGTTCTTCGACTCCGTCGAGGTCGTCGAGCTGCACCACCCGGGCAAGGCGGACGCGCCCAGCGGCACCGCCCGCCGTACCGCCGCGCTCGTCGCCGAGGAGCGGCGCAGGGCGGGCCGGGGTGCGCCGCCGGACGCGACCACCTCCGCCCTGGAAGGGGCGCGCGGCGCGTCGGTGGAGGGCGTACGCGTGCACGCGGTACGGCTCGCCGGACTGGTCGCGCACCAGGAGGTGCTGCTCGGCGGGCAGGACGAGACGCTCACCATCCGCCACGACTCGCTGCACCGGTCCTCGTTCATGCCCGGTGTCCTGCTCGGCGTGCGGCGGGTACGGGAGACGCCCGGTCTGACCGTCGGCCTGGAGTCCCTGCTCGACCTCGGCTGAGCAACGGCCCTTCTTGCCCGTGATCTTGCAGAAATTTCAAGACCTATCTTGAAATTTCTGCAAGATCACGGGCAAGAAGGGGGGCTTGTCTGTGGAACGATGAGGGCATGGCGCGGACCTACCGGTTAGGCGTTCTCAGGCGGGCTGCGAACGTCTTCATGCGGGCGTTCGTGCGGCTGGGCCTCGGGCCGAGGTCGACCCACCTGTTGACGGTCGTCGGGCGGAAGAGCGGGGTCCCCCGCACCACGCCGGTGGACCTGGTCGAGGAGGGCGGGCGGCGCTGGCTGGTCGCGCCGTACGGGGCGGTCGGCTGGGTGCACAACGTCCGGGCGGCGGGGAAGGTCACCCTGCGCCGGGGGCGGCGGGTCGAGACGGTGGGTGTGGTGGAGGTCGGCGCGACCGAGAGCGCCCCGATCCTGCGGCGGTACCTGACCAAGGTCGCGATCGTGCGACCCTTCTTCGACGTCGAGCCGGACTCGCCGGACGAGGACTTCGTCGCCGAGGCGTCCCGGCACCCGGTGTTCCGCATCACCGAGGCCGCCGTGGACTGAGCGGCTACCCAGTGCTCTTCTTGCCCGTGATCTTGCAGAAATTCCAAGACCTATCTTGAAATTTCTGCAAGATCACGGGCAAGAACAGGCCCCAGTACTAGTGCTCGGCCGCGAGGCGAACACCGAAGGCGGCGAGGATTCCCCCGGCTACGACCTGCACGTGCCGGCGAACCCGCTGGAAGGCGCGGGCGACAGGGCCCGCGGACAGGGCGAGGGCGACGGTGGCGTACCAGGCCATCGCGATGGCGGGCATGAGGGCGACGAAGGCGGCAAGCTCCGCGGGCGCGGCGCCGGGCGGGACGGCGACGGCGACGGCGACGGCGAACAGGCTGGTGAAGAACACCGCCGCCTTCGGGTTACTCGGATCGGTGAGCAACCCGCGAAAGAAAGCCACCCGCGGCGTCGCCCCGGTTCGTCTCGTCGGCCGCTGCCCCTCGGGCGCTCTGCCCGTCCGGAGGGCGTGCCAGATCATGGCGATGCCGAGGAGGAGAAGGTAGGCAGCTCCCGCGGCCCGCAGCACCTGGTAGAGCCAGCCAACCGTCTGGAAGACGACGGCGAGCCCGACGGCCGCCGCGGTGGCCCAGGCGGTTGTTCCGACGCCGATGCCACCGACCACGGCAAGGCCGGCGCCCCTGGACCTCGTCGCCGCGACCTGGACGGTAGTCAGGAAGTTGGGTCCGGGTACCACCACGACGACCAGCCACGCCAACGCGGTGGAGATCAGCGCCGCCACGTCCATACCGGGAGCCTAGCGTCCCGCCGGGACGTGGCTCGCTGTGCAAAATCAGCTGGCCAGTCGCCTGACGACCGTAATACGACAGCCTCGCATGTCACCGCGCTATCGCAGCCACCTGCTGGCAGTCGATGAGGCCTATGATCCTGGCCCATGCCCGCCCGGCAGCTTAGGCGATCAAGGCATTGACGGGCGTCAATCAGGTGTCTAGCGTCGCGACTTGGGACACGGCGCCGGGAAGGTGGGTCGGTCAGGTGAAGGAGAACTTCGGGACGGTCCTGGAAACCATCGCCGACGTCCTGCCTGACCAGCCGGTGCTGGTGCAGGGCGACCGTGTCCGTACCTGGGCCGAGCTGGACGCCCGGGCCTCGCGCCTTGCCGGGTACCTCGCCGCGGGGGGCGTCCGCGCCGGCTCGCGGGTGGGCATCGGCCAGTACAACGGCATCGAGTACGTCGAGAGCATCTTCGCCGCGTTCAAGCTCAGCGCCGTACCGGTCAACGTCAACTATCGGTACCGCGAGGAGGAGCTGCGCTACCTGCTCGACGACGCTCAGGCGGAAGCGCTGCTGTTCGACACGGCGCTCACCGAGCGGGTCGCCGGCGTGCAGGGTGACCTACCTCGGCTGCGTTGTCTGGTGCGGGTCGGCGGCTCGGGCGACGCGGCGGATCCTCCCGGTACCGTCGACTTCGAGACCGCCGTACGGGCGAGCGAACCCCTGCCGCGGCAGCGGCGCGGCGACGATCACTGGCTGCTGTACACCGGGGGTACGACCGGCGCTCCGAAGGGGGTCCTCACCCTCCACTCCTGGTTGTTCAACGTCTGCGTTCCGCACGGCATCGGCCTCCTCGAGGAGCTGGCGCCCGACTCGCTGGCCGAGCTCGCGGAGCTGACCCGCAAGCGGAACCCGGACGACCGGGTGGTGTGCCTGCCGGCCGCGCCGCTCATACACGGGACCGGCATCTACACCACGCTCGGCACGCTGCTGGGCGGCGGCACAGTGGTGTTCGCGACCTATCGCTCCTACGACCCTGTCGAGTTGATCCGGCTCGTCGAGCGACACCGGGTCACCGATCTGGTGATCGTGGGTGACATCTTCGCCCGGCCACTGGCCGACGCGCTCGACCGCGCCGCCGCGGAGGGCGAGCCGGCCGACCTGTCCGCCCTGCGGCGCATCGCGAGCGTGGGCGCTACCTGGTCGGGACAGGTCAAGGAGCACCTGGTCCGGCACGGCGACCTGGTCTGCAAGGACGTCGTCGCCGCTTCCGAAGGGGGACCGTTCGCGATCTCACTCACCCAGCGCGGCGAGAACGCGGTCACCTCGCGCTTCGTGCTCGCGCCCGGCGCGCGGGTGCTGGACGAGTCCGGCCGGGACGTGGAGCCGGGTTCCGGCCAGGTCGGTGTGCTCGCCGCGCCGACCAACGACGACGTGCGCTACCTCGGCGACGAGGCGAAGACCGCCGAGACGTTCCGGATGGTCGACGGCCGTCGTTACGTGATACCGGGCGACATGGCCACCGTCGAGGCCGACGGCTCGCTGATCTTCAAGGGCCGCGGCAGCCGAGTGATCAACTCCGGCGGCGAGAAGGTGTTCGCCGAGGAGGTCGAGCAGGTGATCGGCACCCATCCGAGCGTGCTGGACTCCATGGTCGTCGGCATCGCCGACGAGCTGTGGGGCCAGCGCATCGTGGCGATGGTGGCCCCGGCGCCGGGAGCCTCGCTCACCGAGTCCGAGATCCAGGAGTTCGTCGGGAGCCGGCTCGCCGGCTACAAGCGACCCCGCCGAGTGATCATCGTTCCCGAGGTGCGACGCAGCCCGGCCGGCAAGCCGGACCTCGGCTGGGCACACGGGGTGGCCGAGGAGGCCCGGACGGAATGAGCCGCGCGCCCGCATCGTTCGGCGGCCGAGTCGGAAGGGACCCAACATGAAAGCTACGAGGTCGGGTGCTGTGCCGACCACCGAGCAGCTGCTGTCGATGTACGAGCGGATGCTGCTCATCCGCCGGATGGAGGAACGCCTGAGCGCCGACTACGCCGCAGGGAAGCTGCCGGGCGCGGTGCACCTCTACATCGGGCAGGAGGCGGTCGCCGTCGGCGTGTGCGCGCAGCTGACCGACCGCGACTGGATCACCAGCACGCATCGCGGCCACGGCCACTTCCTGGCCAAGGGCGGCGACCCGAAGGCGATGATGGCCGAGATCTGGGGCAAGCGCACCGGGATCTGTCGGGGCATGGGCGGTTCCATGCACGTGGCGGATCTTTCCAAGGGAATTCTCGGCGCCAACGGCATCGTCGCCGGCGGTATCGCGATCGCTACCGGCGCGGCCTTCGGCGCCAGGCTCGACGGCGACGGGCGCGTCGCTGTCGCCTTCTTTGGCGACGGCGCCGCCAACCAGGGCGTCTTCATGGAGACGCTCAACGTGAGCACGCTGTGGGGGCTACCCGTCGTATTCCTCTGTGAATACAACCATTTCTGCGAGTTCACGCCGTCCGAGACGGTGACCGCCGGACAGATCTCGGACCGCGCCCGGGCGTTCGGGATGCCGTGCGCGGTCGTCGACGGCAACGACGTCGTCGAGGTCTGGCGCGCGGCAGGCGAGGCGGTCGAGCGGGCCCGCGGCGGGGGAGGGCCATCCTTCATCGAGGCGAAGACGTACCGGATCCAGGGACATCTCGAGGCCGAGGCAGTGATCCTGGACGGCAAGTACCGGGAAGAGGCGGAGATCGAAGAATGGCGGCGCCGCGACCCGATCGACCGCCTCCGTGAGCACCTGTCCGCGGCCGGCGCCTGCGACGACGACGGGTTCGCGGAGATCGAGTCGCGGGTCTCCGGTGCCGTCGAGGAGGCTGCCGCCTTCGCCGCGGAGGGCGAGCCCGCGGACCCGGAGCTCGCCTTCGACCTGATGTTCGTCGGACAGCGACCCTGAGGGGGCGGCCATGGCTCGCAGACGCTACATCCAGGCGATCAACGACGCGCTGCTGGAGGAAATGGACCGCGATCCGAAGGTCATCCTCTTCGGCGAGGACGTGGAGCTTGCCATCTTCGGCGATACCCGTGGCCTGCTCGACAGGTTCGGCCGCGACCGCATCCGTAACACGCCCATCTGCGAGGCGACCCTGACGGGTATGGCCGTCGGCGCCGCCGCGGCCGGTTACCGCGTCGTCCTGCACATGATGTTCTCGAACTTCGTCTACACGGGGTTCGACGCGATCGCCAACCAGATGGCCAAGCTCCGCCTCATGACGGGCGGGCAGCTAAACCTGCCGATCACCGTGCTGGCCGGCTACGGCGCCGGCCGGTCCACCGGCGCCCAGCACTCCGACACGCCCTACCCCCTGCTGATGAACCTGGGCGGGGTCAACGTGCTGACCCCGTCCACGCCCGCGGACGCCAAAGGACTGCTGAAACAGGCGATCCGCGGCGAGAACCCGAGCTTCTTCCTGGAGGCGAGCGGTCGTGGCGCGGAGAGCGGCGAGGTTCCGGACGAGGACTACACGGTTCCGTTCGGCCAGGCGGCGGTCCTGCGGGAGGGCCGGGACGTCACCGTCGTGGCGATCGGGCACATGGTGAAGCCTGTCCTGGGCGTGGCCGACGAGCTGGCCGAACGGGGAGTCGGCGTCGAGGTCATCGACCCGCGCACGCTGGTCCCGCTCGACGAGGAGAGCATCCTCCGGTCGGTCGAGCGAACCGGCCGGCTGGTGGTCGTCGACGAGGCGCGCGACCGCTGCGGCGCGGCGAGCCACATCGCGGCGGTCGTGGCCGACCGGGCCTTCCCCGCGCTCAAGGCGCCGGTCAAGCGCGTCTCGGTGCCCAACGTCGCGATGCCGTACGCGCCCAGCGCGGAAAGCCGGGTGCTCCCCGACGCCGACGGGGTCTCGAAGGCGGTCCTCGGGCTGGTGGCGCCGTGACTCTGCTGGCCCGGCGACCCCTCCGCTCCGCTGCGATGCTCGCTTCGGGGGTCGCCTCATGAAGATGTATCTGAAACTGGCCCGGATCGGCATGAACATGGAGGAGGCCACCATTTCCCGGTGGCACAAGAAGCCCGGCGATTCGTTCAAGGCCGGCGAGATCCTCTACGAAATCGAGACGGAGAAGATCAGTCAGGAGATCGAGGCCACCGAGGACGGGAGGATGCTCGAGATATGCGTGCCCGAAGGCGAGGACGCCCAGGTGGGCGAGCACCTCTGTCTGGTAGAGGTCTAGGGGGTAGGCAATGAGCGCTTCGGGGTCTCGGCTCCCCATTCTCAGCGTCGGACACACGGGTATCACGGTGTCCGATCTCGATCGCTCGGTGGCCTTCTATCGGGATGTGATGGGTTTTCCGGTGACGGAGACGATCCGTCTCGGCGGGGAGCTTGTGGCGCAGGTGACCGGTCTTCCGGAGGCCGAGATCGACATCGTCTTCGTGACGGCGCCCGGCCACACCATCGAACTGCTCAGCTACGTGAAGCCGGAGGATCGCGCCCGCTCCACGCTTCGCCCCTGCGACCCCGGCTTCTTCCATCTCTGCTTCATGGTCGACGACATCGATCGGGTGGTCGAGACGGTGGGTGCCGCCGGCTTCGAGCCGGCGGGCCCGGTGCCGACGGTCCAGCACGGCCCCAAGAAGGGCCGGCGCGCGATCTACACGCGCGACCCGGACGGCGTGGTCCTGGAGTTCATGGAGGACCCGAAGGGAGAGGGGTAACCATGGCCGACCGCCGGTTCCAGGGTCGGGTGGCGATCGTCACCGGCGGCGCGGGCGCCTTCGGCAGCGCCGTCGCGGCGCGGCTGTTGGCGGACGGAGCGCGGGTCGCGCTGGTCGACAACGACAAGTCGCAGCTCGAGCGGGCCGCGGCGGGGTTGGACTCGGGGTTGGACTCGGAGCCGGGTTCGGTGCTGGCCGTGCCCGGTGACGTGGCAGTCGAGGAGGACGTCGCGGGCTACGTACGACGGACCGTCGACGAGTACGGGCGGGTCGACCTCTTCTTCAACAACGCCGGGATCGAGGGCCGGGTGGCGGCCATCACCGAGCTGGACGTCGCCGACTTCGATCGGGTGCAGGCCGTCAACGTCCGCGGCGTTTTCCTGGGCCTGCAGGCGGTGCTGCGGGCCATGAAGCGGCAGGGCACCGGCGGCGCCGTCGTCAACACCGCGTCGATCGCCGGCCTGCGGGGCGCCGGCAACTTCAGCCCCTACATCACCTCCAAGCACGCAGTGATCGGCCTGACCCGCTGCGCGGCCCAGGAGGCCGGCGAGTACGGCGTCCGGGTGAACGCGGTGGCCCCCGGCTACATGGACACCCGGATGCTGTCGGCCATCAACCAGCAGATCGCGCCGGACGACCCCGAGGGTGCCGCCGCCCGGCTCACCGCGAGCGTCAAGCTGGGGCGGCTGGGTTCGGCCGAGGACGTGGCCGGCCTTGTCACCTGGTTGTTGAGCGCCGAGGCGGGCTACATCACCGGTGGGGTCTACGTGATCGACGGCGGTGTGACGAGCTGACTTCGTCATGAAGGCGTTGGTGACCACCCCGGACGGACTGGATGTCGTCGACCATCCCGATCCGCGGCCGGGCCCGGGCGAAGCCGTGGTGGCCGTCCGGTCGTGCGGGATCTGCGGCTCCGACGTGCACATGGTCGAGGCCGGCCTGCCGCCTCCCGGCCAGATCCTCGGGCACGAGTTCGCCGGGACCGTCGCCGAGCTCGGCCCCGGCGTACGGGAGCCGCGGGTCGGTACGCCCGTGGCGGTGAACCCGCTGGGCGGCTGCGGATCGTGTGCCCGGTGCCGGGGACGCGTGCCACTGCTGTGCGGCGCCGTGCCGAACCTCGGCCTGAACGCCCCCGGCGGGTTCGCCGAGTACGCCGCCGTCCCGGTGCCCCAGCTCTTCGCGCTGCCGGACGGTATGGCGGTGCGGGACGGCGCGCACGTCGAGCCGCTCGCGGTAGCGGTGCGGGCGGTCGAGGAGGCTCGGCCGGCACCAGGCGACGACGCGCTGGTGTTCGGCCTGGGGCCGATCGGGCTCAGCGTCGTGCTGGCGCTGCGCGCGTACGGCGCCGGGAAGATCGTCGCGGTGGGCCGGTCGCCCGGCCGCCGGGCCGCGGCCTCCCTGGTCGGGGCCGACGTGGTGCTCGATGGTCGGGAGACCTCGGTCGCGCGGTACGCGGCGGACGCGGGCCTCGCCTTCGCCGCGGCGTACGAGTGCTCCGGCGACTCGCAGGCACTCCTCGCCTGCATCGCGACGGTCGAGGTCTGCGGCACCATCGTTGAGCTCGCGCTGGGCCGGCCTCCGGCGTCCTTCGACATGGTCGGTTTCGTGACCAAGGGCCTGCGGCTGCTGAGCGTGTGCGCGTACGCAGGCGAGGAGTTCGGGCGCGCGCTCGACCTCGTCGGCTCGGGCGCGGTGAACGCCGATCCGCTGGTGAGCGAACGCATTCCGCTCGCCGAGGTGCCCGCCGCGTTCGAACGGCTGCGGGCTCCCGGTCATCTGGTGGGCATCACCGTCGAGCCCTGGCGCTAGGAAGGACTGATATGAAGGACTTCGCCGGTCGGGTAGCCGTTGTCACGGGCGCGGCGAGCGGCATCGGTCGGGCCCTCGCGGAAGGCTGTGCCGGCAGGGGCATGAAAGTGGTCCTGGCCGACGTCGAACCGCCCGCCCTGGACGCCGCCGTACGGGAGCTGCGCGACGCGGGGCACGAGGCCGTCGGCGTGGTGACCGACGTATCGCAGCGCACGTCGGTGCAGGACCTCGTCAATCGTGTCCTCGACGAGCACGGCAAGGTACATCTCGTCTTCAACAACGCCGGCGTGGAGGGCTATCTGGACGGCACCCTGTGGGAGGCGACGGCCAAGGACTGGCAGTGGACCATGGGGGTCAACTTCTGGGGCGTGGTGTACGGTGTGCAGGCATTTCTGCCGATCATGCTGGCCCAGGACGAGGAAGGCCACATGGTCAACACCGGCTCGACGATGGGCGTGGTGCGGGGCGCCAACATGTACGGCGTCGCCAAGCATGCTGTGGTGGCGCTGACCGAGACCGTCTACGGGGAACTCCAGCAACGCAACGCCAAGGTGGGCATCTCCGTGCTCTGCCCCGGCATGGTCCACACGCGTCTCTTCCAGGGCAGCCGCAACCGCCCGGCCGAACTGCGCAACGAGGTCGACCCGCCCGGCGCCACCGACGGCGAGGCCCGGCGGGTCGCGATGAACGAGCGCCTCGCCAGGGCACAGCCGCCGGCGCAGGTCGCGGACCTCGTGCTGCGCGCGATCAGCGAGGGCCAGTTCTACATCTTCACCGATCACGCCTGGGACGACGCCATCCGAAGAAGGTCCGAGGAGATCCTCGCACGCCAGAACCCTACGCTGGACCTGGGCATCGAATAGCCGCCCACCCTCCTTGGCCGTGATCTTGCAGAAATTTCAAGACCTATCTTGAAATTTCTGCAAGATCACGGCCAAGGAGAGGGGCCTGGGGGCGAGTTGCATGCAACCTGCCGTGACACGAGGATGTGAACGTGGGTGCTACCGAGACGCAACGCCCGCGGGAGGGCGGTCTGCGCGCGTATCTCGATGCCTCGCCCGAGCACGGGTCCACCACGGATGTCGTCACCGACGCCCTTCGGGAGGCGATCCTCGACGGGGCGCTCCCACCGTCCAGATGGCTGAGGGAAGACGAGCTGGCCAGGGAGCTGTCGGTGAGCCGGACCCCGGTGCGGGAGGCTCTGCGCCGGCTGTCCGACGAGAGGCTGATCGTGCGGGCCGCTCATCGGGGCAGCCTGGTGGCGCCGATGACCTTCGACGACGTTCTCGCGGTCTACCTCGTGCGGGAATCTCTCGAGGGTCTGGCGGCGCAGATCGCGGCCAGACGTCGCCCTGCCGGCCTGATCGACTCTCTCTCCCGGGTCCACCGGGCAATGACGGAGCGCGCGGAAGAGGGCGGCACCGGCGAGTTGGTACGTCTCAACCTGGAATTCCACCGCCTCCTGCGGGAGGCCAGCGGCAATCCCTACCTCGAGCGCTTTCTCACCCAGGTCGAACACGCCGTGCGGCGGTTCGGGCGGAGCACGTACGAGCTACCCGGTCGGGTGACGGAGATGCTTGCCGAACACCGGGCGATTCTCGATGCCATCGCCGCCGGCGACGCGGACGCGGCGCAACAGAAGGCCGCCGAACACATGCGCCGTGCCCGCGATGCGCGGGTGCAGGGCCTGCTCGACGCGTAGAGGCAACTCCGGCTTGCATCTCCGGTGAGATTACATGCAACCTGTACGCAAAGTGTGAGGGGGCAGGGGAGGAGCCTTGGAACCTCGAGCGAGGACCGTGGTCGTCGTAGGCGCCGGGAACGCCGCGCTGTGCGCCGCACTCGCCGCGCGGGAGCAGGGAGCGCGGGTCGTGGTGCTGGAGCGCGCGCCGGAGAGGCTTCGCGGCGGCAACTCGGCGTTCACCGCGGGAGCGATGCGGGTCGCCTACCGGGGGCTCGACGATCTGCTCGACCTGATGCCGGACCTTTCCGAATCCGAGATCGCGAACACCGACTTCGGGTCGTACCCGGAGGAGCAGTTCCTCGACGACCTGGCCCGGGTCACCGAGTACCGCTGCGACCCCGACCTCACCGAGATCCTGGTCACCCGCAGCCACGACACGCTCAAGTGGATGACGACGCACGGCGTGCGTTTCGTCCCCATCTTCGGGCGCCAGGCGTTCAAGGTGGGCGGGAAGTTCACCTTCTGGGGCGGGCTGACCGTCGAGGTTTCCGGGGGTGGGCCCGGGTTGGTTCAGGCGCTCGTCGACGCCTGTGCCCGGCAGGGGATCGGCATCGAGTACGGTGCCCGGGCGGTGCGGCTGGTCGCCGACGACGACGGGGTTCAGGGCGTTGTGGTGCGTCAGGAGGGGCGGACCCGGGAGTTGGCCGCCGACGCGGTGGTGCTGGCGGCGGGAGGGTTCCAGGCGAACACCGAGTGGCGGACCCGCTACCTCGGGCCGAACTGGGATCTCGCCAAGGTCCGGGGCACCGCGTACAACACCGGTGACGGGCTGCGGATGGCGTTGGACGTCGGCGCGAGCCCGGTCGGCCATTGGTCGGGCTGCCACGCGGTTGGCTGGGATCTCAACGCGCCGGAGTTCGGCGACCTCGCGGTGGGCGACGGGTTTCAGAAGCACAGCTATCCGTTCGGGATCATGGTCAACGCCCGTGGCGAGCGGTTCGTGGACGAGGGCGCGGATTTCCGCAACTACACCTACGCGAAGTACGGGCGGGTCGTCTTGGAGCAGCCGGGACAGTTCGCCTGGCAGGTCTTCGACCGGAAGGTGGAGCACCTGCTCCGGGACGAGTACCGCATTCGCGAGGTCACAAAGGTCACCGCGGACACCCTCGAGGAACTGGCCGGGAAGATGGACAGCGTCGATCCCGACGGCTTCGTGCGCACCGTGCGGGAGTACAACGCGGCGGTCATGACCGACGTGCCGTTCAACCCCAACGTCAAGGACGGGCGCGGGACGGCCGGGCTGGCGGTTCCGAAGAGCAACTGGGCCAACACCCTGGATTCGCCGCCGTACCAGGCGTACGGGATCACCTGCGGTATTACCTTCACCTTCGGCGGCCTGCGGATCAACCGGGACGCACAGGCGCTGGACACCGACCTGCGGCCGATTCCCGGCCTGTACGCCGCGGGCGAGCTCGTCGGGGGGATCTTCTACTTCAACTATCCCGGCGGCTCGGGGCTGACCAACGGCGCCGTGTTCGGCCGCATCGCCGGAACCAGCGCCGCCGCCCGCCCATAACGCCGAGATCTATGTTGTGGGGCCGTTTTGTCCGATTTGGTACCCCCACAACATAGATCTCGGCGGTCTGCTTGGCGCTAGGAAAGCTCGATGATCACGGTCTTGAGCTGGGTGTAGTGCAACAGCGCCTCGAGACCCTTCTCGCGGCCGATGCCGCTCTTCTTGTATCCGCCGAAGGGGGTGTCCACTCCGCCGGCGGGATACTTGTTGACCTGTACCTGGCCCGCCTCGAGCCGCGCCGCGACCCGGTGGGCCACCGAAAGGCTGCCCGTGAACACCCCGGCGGCGAGCCCATAGTCGGAGTCGTTGGCCATCGCCACCGCCTCGTCTTCGGTGTCGAAGGAGAGCACCGACTGGACGGGACCGAAGATCTCTTCGCGGGCCACCCGCATGCCGTTGGCGACGTCGACGAGCACCGTCGGTTCGAGGAAGTAGCCTGCCGGCGCGCCGCCCGGGCGGCTTCCTCCGATCGCGACACGAGCTCCCTCCTCGCGGGCCGCGTCGAGATAGCCGACCACCTTGTCGAGCTGCTCCGCGGAAGCGAGCGGGCCCAGGTCGGGGTCGTCCAGGCCGTGGCCAACGGAGAGCCGGCCGACGTGCGCACGCACACGCTCGACGAACGCGTCGTGGATACTGCGATGGACGATGAGCCGTGTGGTGGCGAAGCAGGATTGGCCCGAGTTCCGTACCACCGCCATCGCACCGGCACGCGCGGCGGCGTCGAGGTCCGCGTCGGGAAAGACGAGGGTCGGCGACTTGCCTCCGAGTTCCAGATTGCAGGGCACGATGCCGGCGGCGGCCGAGCGCAGGATCTCCCGGCCCGTGGCCACCGATCCGGTGAAGCTCACGTGCCGTACCAGGGGATGCGCGACGAGCGCGGCGCCGGTGGTCGGCCCGCGCCCCGGCACGACGTTGCAGACCCCGAGCGGCAGCCCGGCGGCGGCAAACAGGCGGGCCGCGACCAGGGAGGAGAGGGGGGTCACCTCCGACGGCTTGACCACGACGGTGTTGCCGGCCGCGAGCGAGGGCGCGAGGCCGCGACACATCTGGCTCAGCGGGGAGTTCCACGGCGTGACGTGCGCCACGACGCCGTACGGCTCCCGGACGGTGTACGCGAAGGAGCCGGCGGGCTGGGGAAGGGTGTCCCCGAGGATCTTGTCGGCCACCCCCGCGTAGTACTCGAAGTACCGCGCGGACGTCTCGACGTCGGAGCGCGCCTGCGACAGCGGCTTGCCCGTGTCGACGGTCTCCAGCCTGGCCAACGTCTCCGCGTGGGAGCGGATGGTGTCCGCGAGGGCGGTGAGGATGCGGCCACGTGTCGTGGCGTCGGCCGCCCGCCAGGCCCCTCGGTAGGCCTTCTCCGCGGACCGCACGGCCCCGTCGACCTGGTCGGCGTCGCCCTCCGCGACGACGGCGATCTCGCGGAGGTCGGCGGGATCCCGCACACACAACGTCTCCGCGGCGTCAGTGCCCGACCACTCGCCGTCGATCACCGCGCCGAGGGGCTCGGGCAGGCCGAGCTCGACACGGGGGTCCCATCGGGGCCTGTTGTGTTCAGATTGCATACATCTATGATGCCGGTCGGGTCCTCCTATTCGGGAGAAACTGAGCGGGCGACCGCGATCGCCCGATTCGGGGCGAAGTCGCCCTCCAGGCGCAGGGTGACCCCGTCCGTCTGCCAGACCAGCGTGTTGGCGGCGAGCCGTGCCGACCCGGTACGGGTCCGGCCGGTGCGGTCCGCGTACACCACCTCGTGCGGTCCGCGGACCCACAGCGCGCGGCGGTCCCCGATCCGCACCATCTTCGCGTCGGCTCTGCCGGCGAACTTCTCGAAGTACGGCGACGGCCGGCCGTCGAACTCGTCGAGCCGCACCCGACCGTCTCGGTAGAGGAGCGACACGACCCGCGGGGGATCGCCGTCGCTCACCGTGACGGCCTCCGGCCGGCCGAGCGCCTCGGGTACGTACACCGGGAAGGCCGCCCGCCGGCGGGCTTCCTCCAGGCTGGTGCGGGTCTCGCCGGGTAGCATCCCGGGACCGGTTGGCCGCGGCGTCGGCCGCGGCTCCTGACGTACCTCGACCCCGGCGAAGCGCAGCACCTCGACCACCGCCGCGCGCCCCATCGGAGTACCCACGACGACGGCGGCCAGGAGCACCACGGCCGCGGCCGCCAGATGCCGCGGGCGCGGCCGCCGGGTCAGCGGTCGCCGGGGTGTGGCCGGGGCGTCATCCTCGGGCCCGGCCAGTTGGGCACGTACCGCGTCGGCGACGTCCGGGGCGGGCGGTACGTCCAGGCGGCGGCCCAGCTCCCGAAGCTCGGCCTCGAGCCCGGTGTCGAGGGGGTCAGCCATCGCTCACCTCCGCGCCCGGTCGGGATACGAGGCTCGACCGGAGCCGCGCGAGCGCCCGTGAGGTTCGGGACTTGACCGAATCCTGCGGCCATCCGAGGGCCTCGGCGGTCTCGGCCTCGCTGAGATCGAGGAAGTACCGACAGGTCACGACCATCCGATCCCTGTCGGGCAGGGCGCGGACCGCGTCGAGCAGCACCGCGCGACGCTCGGCGGCCAGTACGTCGTCCTCCGGGTCGTCCGGGACGTCGAGGCGACGGGCCGCCAGCCGAACGGTGAGCCCGTCGCGCCGGCGCTTCTCCCGGTGCCGGTTCTTGGTCTCGTTGACCACGATCGCGAGCAGCCAGGGGCGGAACGACGATCCGGCCCGAAACGCGGGCAGCTTCCGGAACGCCTTCACGAACGCGTTCTGCACCATGTCGTCGGCGTCGTCTCCGGCGCCGAGCAGGACAGCCGTCCGGTGTGCGAGCACGGTATACCGCGCGACGAGGACCCCGAACGCGTCCAGGTCGCCGCCTCGAGCCCGGTCGATCGCCTCGGCGTCGTCCGTGATGTGAACCTTTCCTGGGTGACCGGCCACTCCACCCTTGTTACACCGCTCCGCCCGGCGAGGTTCCGCCCCAGCCGAGGGCAGTCACCCACCCGAGGGGATGAGGAGGCCAACGGAGAGCAGGATGCCGTACCCGAGCAGCAGCCGCCCGGTGTCGCGCAGCGCCGGAACCAGGTCCCTTCCCGTGGCGCCGCCGAGCGCGAGCCGCAGCGGCGGCACCGCGAGCACCGCCGCCGGCAGCGCGACCAGGACCATCGGCCGGGCCACCGCAAGGAACAGGACCCCGAGGAACGGCACGACGACACATCCCGCGTACAGCACCCGGGTGCGCGGGCCACCCAGCACGACCGCGAGCGTGCGCTTGCCCGCGAGGGCGTCGCCCGGGATGTCCCGCAGGTTGTTGATCACCAGAAGCGCACAGATCAGCAGCCCCACCGGTACCGCAACCGCGAACGCCAGCGGGGTCAGCCTTTCCACCTGGACGTAGGCGGTGCCGACGACGGCGACGAGGCCGAAGAACGCGAAGACCGACACCTCGCCGAGTGCGCGGTAGCCGTACGGTCGGCTGCCCCCTGTATAGAACCAGGCGGCGGCGATGGCGGCGGTGCCGACGGCCAGCAGCCACCAGGTCGTGGCCGCCGCGAGGGCAAGGCCCGCGGCACCGGCGAGGCCGAAGCAGGCCAACGCCGCCCCCAGCACGGTCCGCGGGGCGGCGAGGCCGGAGGCGACCAACCGGGTCGGCCCGACCCGAGCCGCGTCGGTTCCCCGGATCCCGTCGCTGTAGTCGTTGGCGTAGTTGACCCCTACCTGCAGCGCGAGCGCGACGGCCAGCGCGAGCCCGGCGCGCCACCACACGGCGCCCCCCTCGGCGACGGCAACCGCCGCCCCGGCCATGACAGGTGTGACGGCGGCGGTAAGCGTACGTGGACGCGCGCCTTGGACCCAGGGCGACAGCCGTGTGCTCACCAACCCGAGGCTAGGCCACGCCGGCGGTCGTCGGCCTGCCCCCGGGGATCCACGCGGCGGCCTCCTCGGCCGGCGGCGACTGGTACCCGCCGACCTTGCTGTGCCGCCAGCCGAACCTCCCGGCCACGTCGGCGAGGTACTCCGCGTACTTGAGCGGTGCGAGCGTCGCGTCGATCACCGGCACCCCGACCTGGCGTTGCACCTCTTCGTAGAAGCCGTATTCGATGGTGCACCCGAGAACTATCGTCTCCGCCCGGTCCTCCTCGACGGCGGCCCGGGCCTCACGCAGGATCCGAGCCTTGCTCGTGTCGGCATCGCGCTGAAAGTCGTGCACGCCCATGTCGAGCACCCGGAAGGAGGCGATCCGGCCGCCGAAGCCGTACCGCTCCGCGTTGTCCCGCATCTCCGGCAGCCACTTCCGCCGGCCCACCAGGACCGAGATCGTGTCACCGAGGGTGGCGGCGAGGTGCAGGCATGCCTCCGCGGGAGCGGTCACCACCATTCGGGTGGCGATCTCCCGGGCGGCCCGCAGGCCCGTGTCGTAGAAGCAGCCGATGATCAGCGCGTCGTATCCCGCGTCCTCCGCCCACCGAACGGTCGCCATGAGCTGCCCACCGACCGTCATCTCGTAACAGGAGTACTCGAGGTGGGTGGGGCCGGGCGGCTCGAGGGAGAGGACGTCGAGGTGGGTGTGCTCCGCGGCCGCCCGGCGGAGCGACTCGGCGATCGGGGCGTCGTAGACGTCGGTCGCGACGGGGTTGAGCCACAGAATTCGGGTCGTCACGGGCACCTCCTCAGGCGAGTCCTCAGGCGAGTCCTCAGGCGAGTTCGAGGCCCTCGGTCTCCCGGAAGTAGAACGCCAGCAGCGCCGCCACGACGACGAACGCCTCGACGAAGGCCACGGTGCCGGTGAACCCGGCCCCGGAGGCGACGAACACCCCGGTGATCGTGGGCGCTATGGCGTTCGCGACCCGCTGGCTCGCTACGCCCCAGGCGTAGCCGTTGGCCCGCAGCCGGGTCGGGTAGAGCTCACCGAACCAGGTGTCCCACACTCCCCAGGCGCCGAGAGCGAAGAACCAGAGCACGAAGCTGGCGAGGTACAGCATGGTCACCGAGTTGGCGGCGGCGAAGAGGAAACCGCCTATCGCGGCGACGATGATGTAGGCGAGGAAGACCCGCTTGCGGCCGTACCGTCCGGTGAGGGACGAGGCGGTGATGTAGCCCGGGATCATGAAAAGCGCGGTGATCGCGATGAAGGCCAGGCTGCCGGTCTGGCTCAACCCACGTTCCTGGAGCAGCGGGGGTAGCCAGGTGGCGAGACCCCAGTAGCCGTAGGCGAAGGTGAAGTTGACCAGCACCTGCATCAAGGTGAGCATGCCGAAGCCGCCGACGAGCATTTCCCGGAGGTTTGCGGCGGTGCCGCGGCCGTGCTCGATCGTCAGCTCGACGTCGTCGCCGACCGCACCCCCACTGAGCCGGCGGAGCACGTCGCGTGCCTCGTCGGTGCGGCCCTGGTTCACCAGCCAGTACGGGGACTCCGGCACCCACCGCCAGATGGCCAACGCCCACAGCGAGGCGAGGCCGCTGACCACTATCACCCAGCGCCAGCCGAGCGGCAGCAGCAACAGCGCGACCCCCACCGCCAGCAGGGTGCCGAAGGGCCAGCCCGAGGCGAGGTAGACGGTGGCGCGTCCCCGGTACCGGACCGGGAGCAGCTCCTCGAAGTACGGGAACGTGATCACGAAGATCCCGGACATGGCCAGGCCGGCGATGAACCGCAGCGCCCACAGCATCTCGTACGACACCGACGTGGCCGCGAGAAGCGTCAACACCCCGTAGGCGCCGATGCTCACCAGGGCCGTCCTCTTGCGGCCGACCCGGTCGCAGACCGGTCCCCACAGCAGGGCACCGGGGATCATGCCCAAGAACAGCGCGGAGATGAGGAAGCCGGTCGCGACCTGGCCGAAGCCGAGGTCTTCGCTCAGCGGTCCCGCGATGAAGGCGATGATGAGCATCTCCCACGCCTCGATCACGAAGGCGACGAACAGGGCGATGCCCGCCTTGTAATGGGCAGAGGTCAGCGGCATGTCGCGGAACACGCGGCCGACGGTGGCGGTACGCGCCCCAGCCTCTCCCGATGGGTGTGTCATGTCCCGTCTCCCTGACTCGGCGCGTCGGCGAACGTACGGTACCGGTCCGCGGCGCGTCGTCGGCGGCAGGATAAAATGCAACTCCCGCCCGAGGAGGGGCGGGCTGCACCACAGTGTGCGATCTTTCCAGCGCGCCGCACAAGCCGGTATAGCGACCGTTCAGCGGGAATCGATCTCCGTCGCGTCGATCGCGGTGTGCAACCGTACCTGTCGGATCGGCTCCCCCATGTCGAGTTCCCGCCGGGCCCCGTCCCGCGCCCACCCGGCCGAGACCAGGAACGACTCCAGCACGACGTCGGCCTCGAAGACCCAGGTGACCACGGCCGTGAAGCCGTCGTCGCGCATGTTGTCGACCGTCGCGGCCAGTAGTCTGCTGCCATGGCCACGGCGCCAATACGCGGGATCGACGAGCAGGGTGATCAGTTCGGCGTCGTCCTCGGCCGTACGGCCAGGTTCGGTCGCCGGTCCGTACGCGGCGAAACCCACGGGGGTGCCGGTCTCGACGGCGATCAGCAGCCGGTGCCGCGGACTCGGCGGGTTGGCCGCCGCCTCGCGCCACTGCCCGGCCCACAACTGCTCCGCCTCTGGGCTGGTCACCTCCTCGAGGGCGGGCGTGGGCAGTATCTCGCTGTATGCCCCGCGCCATGTCCGAACCTGGATCGCTGCCACCGAGGCAGCGTCCGTCGGGGCTGCCGGTCGCACGCCAACATCGGCCATCAGGCAAGTGTCCCCCGACCAACCCGTCTGGCCCCCGCTATACCCTGAAACTACAGCCGCGTGGGCGGGAGCGAGCGATGTCTGACAGCGACCGGGAACTCGTCGTACCGGAGGGTGGGTTCTGGCCGGCACCGGAGATCCCGCAACCGAACATCTACCCGATGGAGTGGCACGTCGACACTCCCAGGCTGGCCGAGATCTACGAGAAGTCGAAGCGGGCCGTGTGGAACCCTGCCGACCTGCCGTGGGATGGGCTCGACCCTGAGGAGTTCACCGACGAGCAGCGGCTGGGGATCATGTACTGGTTCTCGGTGCTGGCCAACTTCGACTCGTCGGGACCGGCGGTGTTCGCCAGGGCCACGATCCACGCGTTCGAGAAGCACGAGGAGGACCCGGTCCGTAAGTGCTTCTTCTCGATCACCCGGGACGAGATGAACCACGAGGAGTGCTGCCAGCGCACCATCGGCAGGCTATGGCCCGGTGGGCCGCTGGACTGGAAGCCCACTACCGATCTGGAGAAGGCGGCGCACAACAACATCGGCTGGCTCTACCACAACGGCGGGCGGTACTGGAGCGGCTACAACACGTCCGTCGGGCGCCATTCCCTTGCCGTGCTCTTCACCAGCTTCATGATGGGCGAGGTGGCCGCCTCGACGCTGTTCCGGATGATGGCCTCGGGCACCACTCATCCGGTCTTCCAGGACATGTTCCAGCGGATCGGTCGGGACGAGAGCCGGCACCTGCAGATCTGCATGACGATCCTGGAGAACGAGTGGCCCGGGCTGAACGAGGTCGACAAGAAGCAGATCACCAAGCAGCTCCGGGCCGGGTTCGTCTTTTTGTCGATGATCCTGTGGGAGCCGCCGAGCCAATTCTGGGACCTGCCGCCGTACTTCCTGGCGAACCACAGGGTGCTGGTAGAGTACGCCCGCGAGGGCGGGTTGGGCGTGCTCAGCTACGAGGAGCAGGCGGAGAACTGGCGGGTCGCGATGGCGAAGGTCCGGGCGATCGTCGGACGGTGGGGCATCGAGTTCCCCGCCATTCCCGAGCTCGACATCGACGGCGTCGAGGTTTCGGGGGATATAGCGGCCGAGGACATTATCCCGGTCTTCTGAGAATAGAATGTTTTCGCTCCGCCGGCCCGGCCGCCGGAATCCTTCCGGTGATTGCGCGTGGTGATGGGGAGATCTGGCCTTCCGGTACTGACCGGAAGCGACGGGGCTCCGGCTCGGCGGGCCAGGGGAGTCACATTTCTCGTCGCCGCAGGGTACCGTTCGGTGCATGGCTGGTACTACGTCCCTCGAGGCACCCTTCGGCAGGGTGCTGACCGCAATGATCACCCCTATGACCTCCGACGGCGCCGTCGATTACGAAGGAGCGGCAGCGCTGGCGACTTACCTCGTCGACGAGGTAGCCAACGACGGGCTCGTAGTGAGCGGCACCACGGGGGAGGCGCCGACGACTACCGACGCGGAGAAGGAGCAGTTGCTGCGGGTAATTCTCGACGCCGTCGGCAACCGGGCGACGGTCGTCGCCGGCGCGGGGACCAATGACACCAACCACGCGGTTGAGCTGGCCAGAGCCGCGGAGCGAGCAGGCGCGCACGGGCTGCTCGTCGTGTCCCCGTACTACAACAAGCCACCGCAGGCGGGGCTGCTGCGCCACTTCACGGCGATCGCCGACGCGACGGGGCTTCCGACGATGACGTACGACATCCCGAAGCGCACCGGCGTGGCGATCGCGGGAGAGACATTCGCGCGCCTGGCGGAGCATCCCAGGATCGTCGCGAACAAGGACGCCAAGGGCGACCTGGAAGAGGCGTCCTGGGTGATGGCTCGGACCGGCCTCCCCTACTACTCCGGCGACGACATCAACAACCTGCCGCTGCTGTCCATCGGCGCCGCGGGGTTCGTGAGCGTCGTCGGCCACGTGGTCGGCCGCGACCTGCGCGAGATGCTGGAGGCGTACCTCGGCGGCGACGTACGCAGTGCCCGGGATATCCACAGTAGGCTGCTGCCCGTCTACACTGGCTTCTTCCGCACCCAGGGCCTCATCCTCACCAAGGCTGCGCTGAACATGTTTGGACTGCCCGCGGGCTCCGTACGGTCCCCGCTCGTCGACGCCACGCCCGAGCAGATGGCTGTGCTGCGTGAGGACATGGCCGCTGCCGGTGTGAAGGTGCCGGAGGTGGCTCACGCGTGAGCCACCCTCACCCCGAGCTCGCCCCACCACCACCGCTACACCCCGACGGCCTGCGCATCGTACCTCTGGGCGGACTCGGGGAAATCGGTCGCAACATGGCCGTTTTCGAGTTCGGCGGCCGGCTGCTCATCGTGGACTGCGGCGTGTTGTTCCCGGAGTCCGAGCAGCCCGGCGTCGACCTGATCCTGCCCGACTTCGACTACGTCAGGGACCGGCTCGACGACGTCGAGGCGCTGATCCTCACCCACGCGCACGAGGATCACATCGGCGGCGTGCCCTTCCTGCTGCGGGAGCGCCCTGACCTCCCGTTGGTCGGCTCGAGGCTGACCTTGGCACTGGTCGAGGTCAAGCTGGCCGAGCACCGGATCGAGCCGCGCACCCTCGAGGTCAGGGAGGGCCAGCGGCAGCGGTTCGGCGTCTTCGACTGCGAGTTCATCGCCGTCAACCACTCCATCCCGGACGCGCTGGCCCTTGCCATCCGCACCCCTGCCGGCCTGGTGCTGCACACCGGCGACTTCAAGATGGACCAGCTTCCGCTGGATGGGCGGCTGACGGATCTCGGCGGCTTCGCCCGGATCGGGGCGGAGGGGGTCGACCTGTTGATGTCCGACTCCACCAACGCCGAGACGCCGGGCTTCGTCACCAGCGAGCGGGAGATCTCCTCGGTGCTCGGCGAGGTCTTCGCGGCCGCCGAGAAGCGGATCATCGTGGCTTGCTTCGCCAGCCACGTGCATCGGGTCCAGCAGGTCCTCGACGCGGCGAAGATCCACGGGCGGAAGGTGGCCTTCGTCGGACGTTCGATGATCCGCAACATGAACACCGCGCGCGACCTCGGCTACCTGCGCGTTCCCGGTGACCTCGTGGTCGACGCCCGCGAGGTCGACGAGCTGCCCCCGGAGGACGTGCTGCTGATCTCCACCGGCTCGCAGGGCGAGCCGATGTCGGCGCTGACCAGGATGGCCAACCGCGACCACCCGATCCGGGTGATGCCCGGTGACACGGTTGTCCTCGCGTCGTCCCTGGTGCCGGGCAACGAGAGCGCCGTCTACCGGGTGATCAACGGTCTCACCCGCTGGGGCGCCCGAGTCGTGCACAAGGGCAACGCGCTCGTGCACGTCTCCGGCCACGCGCCGGCCGGGGAGCTGCTGTACGTGCTCAACGTCGTCCGTCCCAGCAACCTCCTGCCGGTACACGGCGAATGGCGGCACCTGCGGGCACACGCCCGGCTTGCCGAGGCCACCGGTGTCCCGCAGGAGAACGTCGTGCTCGCCGACGACGGCGTAGTGGTCGACCTGGTCGACGGCCGCGCCGAGATCGTCGGCGCGGTGCCGTGCGGCTACGTCTACGTCGACGGCCTGTCCGTCGGCGATGTCACCGAGTCGGCGCTGAAGGACCGGCGCATCCTCGGCGACGAAGGCTTCGTGTCGGTAGTGATCGTGGTCGACTCGACGAGCGGCAAGATCATCGGCGGCCCGGAGCTGCACGCCCGAGGGTCGGGCATCGACGAGGCCGCCTTCGACGAGGTGTTGCCGAGGGTCGAGGAGGCACTCACCCAGGCCGCCGGCGAAGGCATCAACGACATGCACCAGCTTCGCCAGCTCGTCCGCCGGACGATCGGCCGGTGGGTGAACGAGACGTACGGGCGGCGTCCGATGATCATCCCCGTCGTCGTCGAGGTGTAGGCGCCGGGCAACCCTTTCCTTCCCCCAGGCCGGTATCCGTAGCGAGACCGTCGGGGCAGGAAAGGGGGGTCCGCCGGACCGTCGGGGTGGCCTGCGCCGTCGCGGGTGCCGTCGCGGGTGCCGGCATCGTGGTGCCCGGCCTGACCGGAGGGTGTCTGGTACGTGCAGCGGCTGCCGAACGGGCAATTCGTGCTGCCCCAGGGATGCGAGTCGGAAGGACCTCAGCCTCAATCCACCGCGTAGGTAGCGGTCCTGTGGGGTGTGTCGACGCGAAAGGTGTCCTCTGAGCTGGGACGATGGGAGTTGCTGATGCTTCCACGTTCCGAGCTGAGAGGACACCTCGCAAGTGCGATTGTTGC
>WHSR01000146.1 GCA_009379995.1 Streptosporangiales bacterium | reverse complement strand
GCGACCCGTCAGGTCAAGGCCCCGCCGCCAGACTGACATACGAGCTCGCAGCCCAAACCCTCCACCGGCGTCGGCGGGCACCCCAACTCCAATTTTCACGCCCTCGCGGCGTCCCCACAGGGAAATGGTGCCTGACATGAACCAGCTCACGGTCCTCGACCCGACGGGCAGGACGGCCGACGCGGAATCGGTGGCGCGGCCGGGCCCGGCCCGGCTGGACGGCGCCCGCATCGCCGTCCTGGACAACACGAAGCCGGGCGCCGTCGAGTTGATGGAGAGGATCGCCGAGGTCCTGGTCGGCGAGCACGGAGCGGACTCCTACGTCGTCGAGCGCAAGCTGAGCGCGTCGCAGGGGGCCTCGGAGGAGCAACTCCAGGGCGTGCACGAGGCCTGCGACCTGGCCATCACCGGAAGCGGCGACTGCGGTGGCTGTACCTCGTGGAGCTGCCACGACGCCGTAGCCCTCGAGCGGCTCGGGACACCTACCGTGCTCGTCTGCACCGACGCGTTCGTCCGCCTCGCCCGGGTGACCGCCGAGCGGGCGGGCCTGCCGCGGATCAGGATCGTCGAGGTGGAACACCCCATCGGAGGTCAGCCTCGGGAGCGGATCGCCGCGCTCGCCGACGCCGCCGTGAAGTCGGCGGTGGAGCTGCTCGTGGACGACACGAGGGTGTAAACGGAGGGCGGGCCGCTCAGGGCAGCCGAGGGATGATCCCGCCGAAGGACTCCACCACCGCGTCGGCGTGCTGAGGCAGGGGCGAGAGGACGACGTGGTCCACGCCGTTTCGCCCCAGGTGGGTGAGCTTCCGGTAGCACTCGTCGGGGGTGCCGGCGATGCTCGTCGCCTCCAGAACGCTGGGTGTGATCAGCGGCACCTGCCATTCCTTGAGTTCGGTCATGTAGCCGCGGTAGGCGCGGAGGTGGCGGGAGCGCTCGTCCCCGCCCGGCTCGTCATCCGGCCGGTAGGCCAGGCGTACGGCGGCGAGGTCGTCGGCGACCGAGCGGGGGACCAGCGGCGATTGTTCCGCGATCCGGCTGAAGGTCAGCGCCGGCGCCAGGCTCTTCGGGCCGAGCGTCGCACGGAGGTGCTCGAAGCGCGGCGGCTCGTCCGTCACGTAGACCGATGGTGTGATCGCTATCCGGATGTCGTCAACGGTGCGGCCCACCTTGCGTGCACCCTGGTCGAGGATCTCCCGGCAGGCGGCGATCACGTCGGTGTTGGCGATCCCGCCGAGGATGACGGCATCCGCGATCTGGCCGGCCAGGGCGAGGGCCTTGGGGCCCGCCGCCGCCATGTACACGGGAATCTCGTCCTCGAGGTCGAACCACGGACGGGTCTGGTTGAGCAGCTGCACGGGCACGGCGTCATCGTCGAACGCCACGTCGACGACCTCGCCCCGGAGCAGCCCGCGCACCTGGGCGACGTACCGCTCCAGCTCGGCCAGCGTCGCGCTGCGCTGTCCCATCGCCCGGGTGGCGGTGAACCCCACGCCGATGCCCATTCCGACCCGCCGCGGCGCGTACGCGTTCAGCGAGGCGAGGGCCGACGCGGTGACCGGCGCGGTCCGGGTCAGCGGGTTCGTTACGCCGGTCACCAGCAGGATCCTGCTGGTCCGTGCGGCGCAGGCGGCCATCGAGACGTAGAGATCACCGAAGAGCACCGGCGAGTCGACGAAGAACGCCGAGGCGAACCCGAGCCCTTCGGCCCGGGCCACCAGGCCGGGTGTCTCAGCTCCCGGCGCGACCAGGATGCCTACCTCCACGTGATCCTCCTTCCGGTCAGGCCGCACCGTCGGGCAACAGGCGGACGAGTTCCGGCAGCGACGGCCCGGCGAGCGCGACGGCGCGCAGCGGCGAGCCGGTGGCTCCCCTGATCCGCAGCGGCAACGCGGCGAAAACGAACGAGGCGAGGCCGGCGTCGGCCAGCTTGGAGAGGAGCAGGTTCTCGATGATGTGCACCCGGCGCTCGCTCAGCAGCAGGCGGTGCACCTGCAGGCCGGTCGTCACGGGTTCGAGAGTGGGCGTATCGGCCCCGACCGCGACCGGCCCGTGCTCCAGCAGGTACGTCGCCCCGTCGACGGTGACGCCAGGTGGCCGTGCGTTCCGGCCGGAATACAGCTCCTGGTCGGGCCAGTGCCGGTCCCACCCGGTCGCCACCAGCACCACGTCGCCGGCGGCCAGCTTGAGCCCGCGCTCGGCGACCACCTCGCCGAGCAGCGACCGGGAGAGTTCGACGTGGCCGGCGGAGACGGCGTCGCGGCAGTCGATCAGGACGCCGCGCCGGAGCAGAATCGGCAGCTCGTCGCCGCCGGGCCCCGGTTCGGGCGCGTCGGGTCCCCCTCCGACGACGTGGACGTGTGAGAACGCGTCGATGTGGGTGCCCGTGTGAAGGGACGCCACGACGATGTCCGAGGCGACGGTGATGCCGTGCTCACGCACCGTCTCGCCGAGACGGCTCTTGTACAGGTGCTGGAACGGAGGGACCGCCCAGTAGTGCGGCATCGAGTTCTCGAAGACGTGTGACAGCTCGTACACCTGCAGTCCGCTCATCGAGGCATGCTCCTGGGATCAGACGGAGAGGAAGCGCTGGAGCACCCCCTCGTCGGCTCGCAGCGACTCCGGATCGGACTCGTGGACGACGGCGCCCTTCGCCATCAGGTAAACGTGGTCGGCCAGGTCCAGGGCGAACGGCAGGTTCTGCTCGACGAGCAGGAACGTCATGCCCGTGTCCCTCAGCCTGGCGACGATGCGGTGCAGCTCCCGTACGCGCAGCGGCGACAGGCCCTCGGACGGCTCGTCCATCAGCACCAGCCGCGGGCCACGCAGCAGGATCCTGGCGAAGGCGAGCATCTGTTGCTCGCCGCCGGACAGGCGTTCGGCCTTGATCGACAGACGCTCGCGGAGGACCGGCAGCTCGGCGAACACGTCTTCGAGGGACCACCGGATCCCCCCGCCGTCCCGGCCCCGGTCGGCGGCGCGCCGGCCGATGTCGAGGTTTTCCCGTACGGTCAGCGACGGGAACACCCTCCGCCCCTGCGCCATCACGGCCATGCCGAGCCGGGCGATCTGGTGCGGCGGCTGCCCGGTGACGTCCTTGCCGTCGAAGATCACCTGACCCTGCCGTGGTTCGGTCAGTCCGGCGATCGACCGCACGAGGGTGGTCTTGCCGACGCCGTTGCGGCCCAGCACGGCGACGAGCTTGCCCCTCGGGACGTGCAGCGTCATCCCGTGCAGGACAGCGCTCTTCCCGTACGACGCGTGCAGGTCGACGACGTCAAGCATCGCGGCCCTCCGATCGCTCGGCGCTGACGCCCAGATAGACCTCCCGCACCCTCGGGTCGGCGCGGACGACGCCGGGCGGACCGTCGGCCACGACCTCGCCGAGAGACAGCACGGTGATCCATTCGGCGAGCCGATCCGCGACGTCCATGTCGTGCTCGACCAGCAGGACCGTGATCTCGCGGCCGAGGCTGCCGAGGAACGCGACTACCTCGTCGGTCTCGCTCTTCGTCAGACCCGAGGTCGGCTCGTCGAGGAGCAGCAGCCGTGGCCGGCCCGCGAGGGCGAGCACCATCTCGATCTGCCGCTGCTCGCCGTACGACAGCTCCTCGACGACGGCGCCGCGGCGGTCGTCGAGCCGCCATTCGCGCAGCAGTTCGTCGGTGCGCTCGACGAGCCGGCGATGGGTCGAGGCCGGCCGGAGCAGCGAACGGCTGCCGCGGTCCAGCGCCTGCACCCCGAGGAAGAGGTTCTCCTCCACCGACAGCCTGGGGAACAGGCTGTTCAACTGGAAGGTACGGGCGAGTCCGAGCGCTGCCCGGCGCCGCCGCGGGAGACGCGTGATGTCACGCCCGAAGGCCAGGATCCGCCCACCCGTCGGCGGCTGCTGGCCCCCGATGATGCTGAACAGCACGCTCTTGCCGGCCCCGTTGGGGCCGAGGAGGACACGCCGCTGCCCCTTCGGCACGGTCATGCTCACCTCGTGCAGCGCCCTGATCCCACCGAACGACTTGGACACCCGGTCGACCACGAGCCCGACCTCGGTGTCGCCGGGCGCCGGCGACGTCGTCACCTCGCCCCCCTCCCCGTCCTCGCCCGGGCGATCGTCACGACACCCGCGAGCATGGATCGCGTCCCGCGTGCCCACACCGGTACCGCCCGCCACAGCCCACGCCGCGCGACGAGGACTGTCAACACGTAGACGGCGCCGAGGAAGAGCACCCAACGTTCGGCGAAGGAGCTGATCGTGTAGTTGAGGGTCACCAGGACGCCCGCGCCCAACAGCGGCCCGAAGAGCGTCCCAGCGCCGCCGAGGATCACCATGAGCAGCACCTCGGCCGACGTCGCCAGCCCCAGCGCGTCCGGGCTCACGAACGCGTTGTGGTACACGAACAGCACGCCCGCGACCCCGGCGAACCCGCCCGCCAGCACGAAGGCGACGTACCGGCGCAGCCAGACGTGGTACCCGAGCGCGTCCATCCGGGCCTCGTTGTCCCGGATCCCGCGCAGCGCGACGCCGAACGGTGACCGCACCACGAGCCAGAGGACGAGGGCGGCCACCGCGACGACAGCGAGGGTGAAGTAGTAGAAGTTCTGGGTCGGCCAGAGGTTCCAACCCACGCCCAGGTCGGGCCGGGGTACGCCGGCCAGCCCGTCGGCGCCGCCGGTGAGCGAGCGGTTCCGCAGGGCAAGCCCGACCGTGAGCTGACCCAGGGCCAAGGTGATCATCAGGAAGTAGACCCCTCGAGTCCGCAGCGCGACGAGCCCGAAGAGCAGGGCGAGAAGTACGCTCGCCCCCACCCCCGCCGCCGCCGGCAGCCAGAAACCGCTCGTCGCCTCGGCGGCGATGACCCCGGTCGTGTAGGCGGCGGTCCCGAAGTAAGCGGCGTGGCCGAGCGAGGGCAGACCGGTGTAGCCGAGGAGGAGGTCCAGGCTCATCGCGAACAGACCGAAGATCAGCGCCTCGGTCAGCAGCCGGAGCTGGAAGTCGTCGACGGCCCGGCCGGCGACGAGCAGCGCCGCGGCCACCAGCACCCCGAGGGCGGCCCGCCGCAGTGGCACCGATCCGATCACGTTCTCGCCCCCAGGAGTCCTTGCGGCCGCAACGCGAGGATGACCACCATCGGCGCGTACACGGTGAACAGGGCTAGCTCGGGGAAGAGGGCCTTACCGAAGCTGTCGACCAGCCCGACCAGCAGGCTGCCGACGAGCGCCCCCTCCACGCTGCCCAGCCCGCCGACCACGATGACGACCAGTGCCAGGGTCAGTACCTCGATGTCGGCGCCCGGGTACATCCCGACGATCGGTCCCCCGACGACGCCGCCGAGGCCGGCCAGGGCGGCGCCCACGGCGAAGACGAGGGTGAAGATGGCCGGGATGTTGATGCCGTGCGTCTGCGCCAGCTCGGCGTCGTCCACACCGGCGCGGACGACGGCGCCCACCCTGGTCCGCTCGATGAGCCACCACTGTCCCGCCGCTATCAGGAGCCCGAAGCCGATCAGGAACAGCCGGTAGGTCGGGAACATGCGGCCACCGATGCCCACCGATTCCTGCAGGAACGCCGGCTCGGGGAGGCGGGTGGGTGAACCGCCCCAGATCAACAGCGCGAGGTCGGAAAGGATGAGGAGCACGCCGAGCGTCATGAGTACCTGGGCCAGCTCGTCGTGGCGGATTCGCCACAGCAACAACCGCTGGACGACGAAGCCGAGGGCGGCGACCAGGACGGCCGCGGCGACCGCCGCGGCCAGGAAGTTGCCGGTCAGCCCGAGCACGGCAAGGCCGAGGTAGCCACCGAGCAGGAAGAAGGACCCGTGGCTCAGGTTCAGCACCCGCATGACCCCGAAGCTCACCGACAGGCCGGCCGCGATCAGGAACAGCAGCATCCCGAACGACAGACCGTTCAACGCTTGGATCAGCCAGTTCATCGGCTCCCGGTGCTCCCGGCCGGTCCGCTGCTCCTCCGGCGGCGGGAAAGGCGGTGGCCGGTAGCTCTCGCCCGTGCGCTCACTTCGACAGCTCCTCCACGACGACGTTGGTCGGCCCGCCCTTCGCCTCGACCTCAGCGATGTAGAGGGGCTGGACAACCTGCCCGTGCTCGTCGAACCTGATCGCGCCGCGCGGGGCATCGAGCCTGACGTCCCTGATCGCCTTGGCGAGGGTCTCGGGCTCAGTGTCGCCCTGGGTTGCCCGCAGCGCCTCCGCGAGAACCTGGGCGGCCACGTAGCCCTGCTCGTTCCAGGCATTGGGCTCGCTCCCGAATTCGGCCCTCCACGCCTCGACGAACTTCTGGTTGGCCGGAGTGTCGATGGAGGCGAAGTACTCCTGCACGGTGGTGACGCCGACGGCGCTGTCGCCCATCGACGCGAGCAGCGGACCGACCGTCAGCGCCCAGTGCCCGTACAGAGGGATCTTGCCCTTCAGCCCGAAGTCCGCGTACTGCTCGATGAAGCGGACGGCATCGGTCCCGCCGAAGAACGCGATCACTCCGTCGGCATCCGCGGGCACGTTGGTGAGGTAGGGCGCGAAGTCGACGGTACCGAGGGGCGGGTAGATGCTCTTGATCACCTGTGCGCCGCGTGCCTTCGCGGCCGCCCGCACCGCCTTTTCCGCGTCGTAGCCGGCTTCGTAGTCCGAGCCCATGAACACCAGCCGTTTGGCGCCGGACGACTCGGCCACCCAGTCGGTGAGTGGAGCCATCGTGTCCTCGAAGGTGCCGATTACCCGGGAGATGTACGGGCTCGCGGCCTCCTCGCTGGTAAGTCCGCTCGTCGCCGCCTGGGTGACGATCAGCGGTACCTGGTTGCCCTTGGTGTACTCGGTGACAGCCAGGGCCGCAGCGCTGGACACCAGCCCCGCGACGACGTCGACCTCGTCGCTTTCCACCAGCTTGCGGGCCTTAGTGAGGGCCACCTTGGGGTCGCCCTTGTCGTCCTCGAAGACGATCTCGACCGACCGCCCACCGGCCCGGTTGCCGACCTGCGACCAGTAGAACTCGAACCCCTGCCGGTTGCCCTTGCCGTTGGGCTCGATGGGGCCGGTCGCGGGGAGCAGGAGGCCGACCTTCACCGGCTCCGCGTCTCCGCTTCCCTCTCCGGACGCCCCCTGACCGCAGGCCGCCGCCAAGGCGCCGATGAGGAGGACCGCGAGGAGTCTTCCGGTCGCGCGGCTCACCATGCCTGTTTCTCCTTCGCCGGTTGTTCAGCGCGGCTCGGGTGAGGGCGCTGGACGCTCAGCAGCAATTCCTGGCTTCCTCGAAGGCTGCTACGCGGTGACCGCTACGCGGAGGTGGCTACGTCGCGGTCACGGTCCCGTGTGGGCCACTCGGGCCCCTCGCGGTATGGCGTCGGCCTGGAATCGGCTCGGATTCGCTGGTCAGTGTTTTGATAGGCTATAGGACACCGTCCTCGCTGATCAAGACAGAAGATCATCCCGGCTGCGATGACCGCGTCCGCCACGCCACGGAGGTGCTCACATGCTGTCCGCGGAGGAAAACCAGCGCCTGACCCGAGTCGGCCCGGGGACCCCCATGGGGGAGCTGATGCGTCGGTACTGGCACCCGATCGCGGCCGCCAGCGAGTTCGATGACTACGCCACGAAACCCGTCCGGCTGATGGGCGAAGACCTCGTCCTTTACCGGGATCGAAGCGGCACGTACGGTCTGGTCGACCGCCACTGCCCGCATCGTCGGGCCGATCTTTCGTACGGTTTCGTCGAGGATTGCGGCCTGCGCTGCAGCTACCACGGTTGGCTCTTCGACGAGATAGGCAACTGCCTGCACCAACCGTATGAAGACGTGGTAAGTCCGGAGTCCCGCTTCAAGGAGCGAATACACCTCAAGGCTTACCCGGTGGAAGAAAAGGCCGGCCTTCTCTGGGTGTACCTGGGACCGCAACCCGCGCCGCTCGTTCCCACCTGGGAGCCCTTCACCTGGGACAACGGCTTCGTTCAGATCGTGTTTTCGGAGATTCCCTGCAACTGGTTGCAGTGCCAGGAGAACTCCATCGATCCCGTCCACTTCGAGTGGCTGCACGCGAACTGGTCGAAGGTCCTGCAGGGCACGTCCGGGCCGTATGCGGCCACCCACCTCAGGCTCGCCTTCGACGAGTTCGAATACGGGTACGTGTACCGGCGGATCACCGAGGACACCGACGAAACGAACCCACTGTGGACCACCGGGCGAGTCTGCCTGTGGCCGAACGCGCTCTTTACCGGTAGCCACTTCGAGTGGCGCGTTCCGGTCGACGACGAGAACACGTTGAGTGTCAACTGGGCCTTTGCCAGGGTGCCCACCGACCAAGAACCGTACAAGCAGGACCGGATTCCCTACTGGCACAGCCCCATCAAGGATGAGAAGACGGGCCGCTGGATCACCAGCCACATCATGAACCAAGACTTCGTCGCCTGGGTCGGGCAGGGCGTCAATTCGGATCGTACCCAGGAGCACCTGGGCAGGAGCGACCGGGGAGTCACGCTGATCCGCAAGCAGTTCGTGCGCGACATGAATTCCGTCGCCGAAGGCCGTGACCCAAAGGGCCTCATCCGCGATCCGGAGCTGAACCATTGTGTCGAACTGCCGATAATTGGGCGCGAGAAGTACAAGGACGGCATCACCCGAGAGGAGCTTCTCAGGCATCGGGCGCAAAACGCCGAGCTCATCCCCGGCGCCAACGTGGACTTCCCGTGGCAGGTCGGGCAGCCCGATGAGGTCAGGAAGGCCTACGCGGAGGCCATGGGCCTCTGAGCCCCTGAGCCCCTGAGCCCCTGAGCCCCCTTGTCCGTGATCTTGCAGAAATTCAACCCGGGGTCGATTGAAATTTCTGCAAGATCACGGACAAGAGAGGGGGAGGCGCTACGACGCGCCTGCCCAGGTGCGGTGGGCGATCCTGGAGACCAGCTCGAGCTTGGCCTGCTGCTGGCTCGGCGTGAGAGGGTTGCCGCTGGCGACCGAGGCGAAGCCGCACTGCGTGCTGAGCGCCAGTTCCGCCAGGGGCTTGACCCCGGCAGCCTCGGCGATGCGGGTCTCGAGCACGCTCTCGTCCTCGAGTTCCCCGGACTTCGTCGTCAACAGGCCCAGCACGGCCACCGTTCCGGGCCGGACGTCGGCGAGCGGTTCGAACCCCCCGGCTCGGTCCGAGTCGTACTCGAGCAACAGGGCGTCGAAGTCCAGGCGGGAGAAGAGCTTGGACGAGATCGCTCCGTACCCGCCGTTGGAGTGCCACCTGCCGCCGGGGCCGTTCCCGCGGCAGATGTGCAGCGCCCTGGTGACGCCCTGGGTCCCCTCGAACAGCGAGTTGTCCAACTCGGCGTCGAAGACCAGCTCCGCGTCCGGGTCCCGCCCCTCCCTCTCCATCCGCGCACGGGTGTCCGGGTCGCAGAGCGAGCCGTAGTTGGGGGCGTCCAACTGGATGTAGTCGCATCCGAGCGCCACGAGCTCCTTGACCACCTCACGCTGGTAGTCGCGGATCTCGGTGAGAAACTCCTCGCAGCTCTCGTAGGCGTCCGTCGAGTGTCTATCCGACCAGTAGCGACGGTGGTAGCTCGGCGCGGCCATCGAGTACTTGGTCCTGGTGCGCGCGTGCCGCGCCAGGAACGCGTACTCGTCGGCCATGTTGGCCAGGCGGTTGGCTTCGGAGACCCGCCGAACGACGGTGGGGTAGGCAGGTACGGCCGGAGGAGCCGACCCGACCCCTCCGCGCCAGTTGAGCGACGGGCCGCCCTCCCTGACCTCGAAGCAGTCGAGGAAACGCGGCGTCTGAGCCCAATTGATCCGCCGCATCTCGCCGTCGGTGACGACGTCGAGGCCGACCTCCTCCTGCATCCTGATCGCGGCGAGGACTGCCTCGTCGGTCATTTCCGACAGACGTTCGGGGTGGGCCGAAACGGCATCGGCCTCCTGAGCAGCCCGGACGAGCTCGGCCGGACGCAGCAGGCTGCCGACGGTTTCCGCCCGCGCGGGGACCCTCGGGGTACTCATCGCTATGACCTCACTTACCGGAAGATTGTCTTGAGTTGGGCCAGCGTGTTGCCTTGTACCTCGGGCACCTCGTCGAGGGGCGTGGGCTTGAACTCGTCCACCTTGTCCAGTCGCTGGATGCCGTTCGGCGCCGGAGCGTCGGGCACCGTCGACAGATAACCGGCCTTCGTCGTCGCCTCGATGCCCTCCGGTGTGAAGAACCAGTTCATCAGCAGCTTCGCGGCGTTCGGGCTCGGGGCGCCGTCGATCAGACCCACGTACATCACCGTGGCGTAGTTACCGCCCTCCATGGGATAGAGGAACTCGACCGGAGCGCCCTTCTCCTTCAGCGCCGTGTAATTGCTGAGGCTGGATGTGAGGCCGACCTTGAATCGGCCGGTCGATACGGCGGTGCCCAGTTCGGTGGACGAGCTGATCATGGTGATGCCCTGCTTCTTCAGGGCACGTGCATAGTCCGCGTCGTAGCGCCCGTCGTACCGGGGTTCCGCAGCTGATGTAGTGGGATAGTCCGCGAGTTCGCGGGTTGACGTGCGGGAACGTGCCGTTGGCTGTTGTGACGGCGTGTATCTAGGGGTTGGGGTTCGCTTTGGTCAGTGGCTCGCTGGGCTGAGCTGG
>WHSR01000116.1 GCA_009379995.1 Streptosporangiales bacterium | reverse complement strand
CCCAGCCGCAAGCCCAGCCGGCCCCGGCCCCGGCGCCGGCTCCGGCGCCGGCTCCGGCGCCGGCTCCGCAGCCCGCCGAGGACGCCGAGGCGATCCGGCTGCGGGGTGCCGCCGCGCGCACCGCAACGAACATGATCACCAGCCTGGGCGTGCCCACGGCTACCAGCGTGCGTTCGGTGCCCGCGAAGTTGCTCATCGACAACCGCATCGTCATCAACAACCACCTGCACCGTGGCCCCGGCGGCAAGGTGTCGTTCACCCATCTGATCGGCTACGCGGTGGTGCGGGCGCTCACCGCGATGCCGGAGATGAACAGCTCCTACGCGGAGCAGGACGGCAAGCCCACGCTGGTCCGGCCGTCGCACGTCAACCTCGGCCTGGCGATCGACCTACAGCGCAACGACGGAACGCGCCAGCTCGTCGTACCGAACATCAAGGCCGCGGAGACGATGGGCTTCCGCGAGTTCTGGACGACCTACGAGGACATCATCCGCAAGGCGCGCTCCGGAAAGCTCACCCTCGACGACTTCGCCGGCACCACCATCAGCGTCACCAATCCCGGGACGATCGGCACCGTGCACTCGGTGCCCCGCCTGATGGCGGGCCAGGGCTGCATCATCGGCGTCGGCGCCATGGAGTACCCGGCCGAGTACCAGGGCGCCTCCCCGGAGACGCTGGCTCGGCTGGCCGTGAGCAAAGTCCTGACGCTCACCTCGACCTACGACCACCGGATCATCCAGGGCGCCCAGTCCGGGGAGTTCCTGCGCCGCATCCACCAACTGCTGCTCGGCGAGGACGACTTCTACGACGACATCTTCGAGTCGCTGCAGATCCCGTACGAGCCCGTGCGCTGGGTCCAGGACATCTCGGCAAGCCACCAGGACGACGTCACGAAGTCGGCCCGGGTGCTCGAACTCATCCACGCCTACCGGGTGCGCGGCCACCTCATGGCCGACACCGATCCGCTGGAGTACACCCAGCGCAGGCACCCCGACCTCGACATCGTGAACCACGGCCTCACCCTGTGGGACCTGGAACGCGAGTTCGCCACCGGCGGGTTCGGCAACAAGCCGATCATGATGCTGCGGGAGATCCTCGGTAGGCTGCGCAACTCGTACTGCCGGACGGTCGGCGTCGAGTACATGCACATCCAGCACCCCGAGGAGCGGGCCTGGATCCAGGGGCACGTCGAGCAACCCTACGAGAAGCCGGACCGCGAGGAGCAGCTGCACGTCCTGAACCGGCTCGGGATCGGCGAGGCGTTCGAGACGTTCCTGCAGACGAAGTTCGTCGGGCAGAAGCGGTTCTCCCTGGAAGGCGGCGAGTCGCTCATCCCGTTGCTGGACGCGGTGATCACCGCGGCCGCGCAGGAGAATCTCGACGAGGTAGTCGTCGGCATGACCCACCGCGGCCGGCTCAACGTCCTGGCCAACATCATCGGCAAGAGCTACGCCCAAATCTTCCAGGAGTTCGAGGGCAACATCGATCCGCGCAGCGCGCACGGCTCCGGCGACGTGAAGTACCACCTCGGCGCCGAGGGAGACTTCGAGGCCGGGGACGGATCGAAGATCAAGACCTCGCTGGTCGCCAACCCGAGCCACCTCGAGGCAGTCGATCCCGTGCTGGAGGGCGTGGTCCGCGCCAAGCAGGACATCCTCGACAAGGGGGGCGGCGAGCCCGGTTTCACCGTGCTGCCGCTCGCGGTACACGGCGACGCGGCGTTCGCCGGCCAGGGTGTTGTGGCCGAGACCCTGAACCTGTCCCAGCTTCGCGGCTACCGGACCGGCGGGACCATACACGTCGTGGTCAACAACCAGGTGGGCTTCACCACGGCACCGCAGGCGGGCCGCTCCAGCGTGTACGCGACCGACGTCGCCAGGATGATCCAGGCCCCGATCTTCCACGTGAACGGGGACGACCCGGAGGCCGTCGTCCGGGTCGGGCGGCTGGCGTTCGAGTACCGCCAGACGTTCAAGAAGGACGTCGTCATCGACCTGATCTGTTACCGGCGACGGGGCCACAACGAGGCTGATAACCCGTCGTTCACCCAGCCGCTCATGTACGACCTCATCGACGCCAAGCGCTCGGCACGCAAGCTCTACACCGAGGCGTTGGTCGGCCGCGGCGACATCACCGTCGAGGAGGCCGAGCGGGCGGTACTGGAGTACCAGGAGCAGCTCGAGCGCGCCTTCACCGAGACGCGGGAGGCGACCAAGCGGCCCACCGAGCCCGGCGCTGTGGTGCCCCCTGTGCCAGAGCCCGCTCTCCTGCCGTACGAGAAGGCGTCGACGGCGGTCCCCGAGGACACCGTCAAGCGGATCATCGACATCCAGCTCAACCTGCCGGAGGGCTTCACGGTTCACCCGCGGCTTCAGCCGGTGCTGCAGCGGCGCGCGCAGATGGCCGAGGACGACATCATCGACTGGGCCACCGCGGAGACGATCGCCTTCGGCTCGCTGCTCGTCGACGGGCACCCGGTCCGCCTCGCCGGCCAGGACAGCCGTCGCGGTACCTTCGGCCAGCGCCACGCGGTGCTCGTGGACCGCCACACCGGGGAGGAATACACGCCGCTCCGGCAGCTCGGCGAGGGTCTGGCGAAGTTCTACGTCTATGACTCACTGCTGTCGGAGTTCGCGGCGGTGGGGTTCGAGTACGGCTACTCGGTCGCTCGGCCGGACGCCCTGGTCTGCTGGGAGGCGCAGTTCGGCGACTTCGTCAACGGCGCCCAGTCGATCGCCGACGAGTTCATCAGTTCCGGCGAACAGAAGTGGGGCCAGCGCTCCAGCGTCGTTCTGCTGCTTCCGCACGGCTACGAGGGCCAGGGGCCGGACCACTCCTCCGGCCGCATCGAGCGCTACCTCCAGCTGGGCGCCCAGGAGAACATGACCGTCGCCCAGCCCACCAACCCGGCGAACTACTTCCACCTGCTGCGCTGGCAGGCGTTGTCCGGTGCCGGCAAGCCGCTCATCGTGTTCACGCCCAAGTCGATGCTGCGGCACAAGGCCGCGACCTCGGCCATCAGCGAGTTCACCCGCGGCTCCTTCCGGCCGGTGTACGGCGAGACCGAGACGGTCGACCGCGACGCGATCCAGCGGGTGGTCCTCTGCTCGGGCAAGATCTACTACGACCTCACGGCGGCACGGGAGAAGCATGGCGGCCGTACCGGCGGCACCCGCGAGGAACTCCGCACCGACACCGCGATCCTGCGTCTGGAGCGGCTCTACCCGCTGCCGATCGAGGAGATCCAGCGCGAGCTCGCCACCTTCCCGAACGCGCGGGAATGCATCTGGGTGCAGGAAGAGCCGGCGAACATGGGTGGCTGGCCGTTCGTCGGGCTCCATCTGCCGAAGCACCTCGACGGGCGCCCGCTGCTGCCCGTCAGCCGGCCGGAGAGCTCCTCTCCGGCGACCGGATCGCCCACGCGACACCAGGAGGAGCAGCGAGCGCTGATCGACGCGGTCTTCCCGGAGTAGCTCCATGTACTTCACCGATCGCGGCGTGGAGGAGCTGGAGCAGCGCCGGGGAGACGAGAGCGTGACGCTCAGCTGGGTGGCCGAGCGGCTGCGGGAGTTCGTGGACCTGCATCCCGAGTTCGAGCAGGCGACGGACCGGCTCGCGACGTGGCTCGCCCGCCTAGACGACGACGAGGAGTAGGGCCCTAACCCGCCGAGATCTATGTTGTGGGACCGTTTCGTCCCGTTTCGTACCCCCGCAACATAGATCTCGGCGGCGGGCGACGGATTCGCGATACATCTTGACTTTGCACTGACGCGATATATCGTTTCTTTCGTCAGCGCTACGAGCACTATCCGAAGGAGCGCCCCATGGCGCGCTGGACCATCGAGGAACCGACCGAGCTGACCTTCGATCAGCTCGACTCCGTCAAGACCTCGCTCGTCGGCGGCCACATCGCCGTCCTCGCCACCGAAGGAACGCCCAAGCTCGAGATCAGCGCCCTCCGCGAGCCGCCGCTCGTCGTCACGCACTCCGGCGGCCATCTCACCGTCGGCTACGAGGACCCGCCGTGGGAGGGCCTTCTGCGGTGGGTGCGGTACGGACGGCGGGCCGCGACCGTCACCCTCGCCGTGCCCAGGACCTGCCGGCTCAACCTCGGGTCCGTGTCGGCGCCCACGGTCGTCGCCGGTATCGAGGCCGATACGTCGGTACGGACCGTCTCCGGCGACGTGACCCTCGACGGTCTCACCGAGAGGGTGGACGTGCAGACGGTCTCCGGGGAGGTGGAGGCCCGGGCGCTGGGCGGCGTCCTCGGCTTCAACTCCGTCTCCGGCGACGTTACGGTCTCCAGCAGCCCCTGCAGCCAGCTACGGGCCCGGACCATTTCCGGAAAAACGGCCGCCGACCTGGACCTGGACGCCGGGGCGACGGTCAGCCTTTCCAGCGTGTCGGGCGACATCGCGGTACGGCTGCCGGAGGCCGCGGGGTTGACCATCGAGCTCCGTTCAACAACCGGCAGGGTGGGAACGGCGTTCCCGGGGCTCACCCGCCAACTCCGTCCCGGCACGGCCACGGTGCGCGGCACAGTCGGCGACGGCACGGGCTCGCTCGTGGCCAGCACGGTGTCCGGCGACATCGCACTGCTGCGCCGCGAGGGGAGCCGCACGGCACCGGCCGAGGAGACCGTGTGAGCCCCGTCTTCGGCCATGGCCGGCTGCGGCTGTACCTCCTCAAGCTGCTGGAAGAGTCGCCCCGGCACGGTTACGAAATCATCCGGCTGCTGCAGGACAGGTTCCTCGGCGTGTACGCGCCCTCGCCCGGGACCGTCTACCCCCGGCTCGCCCGACTGGAGGAGGAGGGCCTCGTCACCCACGACGAGGGCGAGGGCCGCAAGGTCTACCGCCTCACTGACTCCGGCCGCGAGGAGCTGCTCGGGCGCCTGGACGAGCTGGAGGAGCTGGAGCGAGAGATCACCGACTCGGTCCGGGACATCGCCCGGGAGGTCAAGGAGGACGTCCGGGAGACCGTGCGGTCGCTGCGCGAGGAGCTGAAGCACGCGGCGCACGACGTCCGCCGGACCAGCGAGCAGAGCCAGAAGCAGGAATGGCGGGAGCACAAGGAGCGGCTACGGGAGCAAAAGGAGGCGTGGAAGCAGACCTTCCGGGGCGCCCCGTGGGATTTCGCCGACTGGACCGAGTGGACCAAGTCATGGACCGAGTCCCCCAGGGAGGACCACGCGACGCTGGAGCGAATGCTGAACGGCTTCCGCGCCGAAATGCGCGAGGAGGTACGCAGGGCCGCCCGGCACGGCGACCTCGACGACGAGACGGTGCAGGCGTGCCGCGACATCATCGACGAGGCCGCCCGGCGGCTGCGCGGCGTGCTTCGCGGCGAGCCGGACGGCCCGGGCGAGGGCGACTGATCCCGGAGGGGACCCGGAGGGCCGCCGCCCGCACCACCCATTAGGCTCGATGATGTGCGTCGCCTCTTGTCCCCCGGGTGGCTGGCCCTGCACGTGCTGGCGATCGTGCTCGTCATCGCGTTCCTTCGGCTGGGCTGGTGGCAGTGGGAGCGAGCCACCTCGCCGACCGGCAGCGTGCGCAGCTACGGCTACGCCCTCCAGTGGCCGGTCTTCGCCCTCTTCGTGATCTTCATGTGGGTGAAGATGGCCCGCGACGACCTGACCGCGAGCCGTACCGGAGAGGACGCGTCCGAGCGAACCACCCCGCCGGCAGGTGCCGTGTCGCCCTACGACGCCCGAGAGCCGGACCTCGCACAGGAGGCCGAGGAGGACGAGGAGCTCGCCGCGTACAACCGCTACCTCGCCAGCCTGAACGCCCACGCCAGCGGGCATCGATGACCCCGCGCCAGGGACACCGAGGAGTCGAGCCGTGTCCGGAGCACTGACCCGCTACCGCGTCATCGCCTACGTCGTCGGTGTGGCGCTGCTGGTCCTCGCCCTCGTGGCGATGCCGCTGAAGTACATCGGCGGCGATCCGTTCCTGGTGTCGGTCGTAGGCCCCATCCACGGCTTCCTCTACATGATCTACCTGGTGCTCGCCTACGACCTCGCGCGGCGCAACGGCTGGGCGTTGGGCCCGACACTGTTGCTGTTGCTGGCCGGCACCGTGCCGTTCGTGTCCTTCGTGGCCGAACGGAAGGTCACCCGCACGCTGCTGACCCCCTCCTCGGGATCCGGGCGGCCGTGATGCGATGAGTTCCGCGTCGCCACGCGGTCTAACCCATCGAGAGCCGATCCCAAGGAGAGCCCGATGAGACTTCCGCAGGTCGTCTCGCGAGACGAGTGGCTGGTCGCCCGCAAAGAACTACTCGCCAGGGAGAAGGAGCTCACCCGGGCACGGGACGCCCTGAACGCCGAGCGCCGCCGGCTGCCGATGGTCAAGATCGACAAGGAGTACGCGTTCGAGGGGCCGGAGGGCAAGGCGAGCCTGCTCGATCTGTTCGAGGGGCGGCGCCAGCTGATCGTCTACCACTTCATGTGGAGATCCGACGTGGACCTGGGCTGCCCGAGCTGCTCGGGCTTCGCCGACCACATCGCCCGGGGCCACCTCACGCACCTGCGCCTCCGCAACACGTCGTTGGCGTTCGTCTCCCGTGCCCAGTTCGACAAGATCGCGTCGTTCAAGGTCCGCATGGGCTGGGCCGTCCCGTGGTATTCGTCGTACGGCAGCGACTTCAACTACGACTTCCACGTCACGCTGGACGAGTCGGTCACCCCGTTCGAGTACAACTACCGAACCAAGGCCGAGCACGAACGGGCGGGCATGGGCTGGCTGGTGGAGGGCGAGCAGCCGTTCGATCTCCATGGCATGAGCTGCTTCCTGCGCGACGGCGAGAGCGTCTACCACACCTACTCCACATACGGGCGCGGTACCGAGGCGGTCGGCGGCGCGCTTTACTTCCTCGACCTGACCACGCTCGGCCGGCAGGAGGACTGGGAGGAGCCGAAGGATCGTACGGCCGGCGCGCCCAAGGCCGGCGACGACAGGATCCGTTACCCCGACGAGTACGACGTCTAGAGCTTCGGTTAAGAGTCAGACACGCTTCACCCGCGGCCACGTCGGCGGCCGGCCGCCGTGGCAGCATCGCCGATGTGCGCCGTACCACACTGATCACCGGGCTGATCGCCGGGCTGGCGGCCATGATCGTCACACTGCCGGCCGGCGGAACCGCCGGCGCGACCGAGCGAGACGGGTCCAGGGACGTGCGGTTCGCCACGTTCAACGCCTCGCTCAACCGCTCAGCCGAGGGCCAGCTCGTCGGCGACCTGTCCGGGCGGGACAACGCCCAGGCCCGGACGGTGGCCGAGATCATCCAGCGGACCCGCCCGGACGTTCTGCTGGTCAACGAGTTCGACTACGACGCCGGCGGCGAGGCGGCCCGGCTCTTCCAGGAGAACTACCTCTCGGTCGGCCAACACGGCGCCCATCCGATCCGCTACCCGCATCGGTTCGTCGCGCCGAGCAACACCGGCGTTCCGTCCGGGTTCGACCTCAACAACGACGGGCGCACGGTGACCGAGCCGGGGACGGCGGGGTACGGCGACGACGCCCTCGGCTTCGGCGAGTTCCCGGGTCAGTACGGCATGGTCGTCTACTCGCGGTACCCGATAGCGCACCACCGAGTGCGGACGTTCCAGCGCTTCCTGTGGAAGGACATGCCGGCCGCGCTGCTGCCGGACGACCCGGATACCCAAGAGCCGGCCGACTGGTACTCGCCCGAGGAGCTCGCGACGTTCCGGCTGTCGTCGAAGAGCCACTGGGACGTGCCGATCCGGATCGGCCGACACACTGTCCATTTCCTGGTCAGCCACCCAACACCGCCGGTGTTCGACGGCGCCGAGGACCGCAACGGAATGCGCAACCACGACGAGATCCGGTTCTGGGCGGATTACGTCGACCCGGCGCGCGGCAGCTACATCCGGGACGACCGGGGCCGGCGTGGCGGCCTGCCGCCGTGGGAGGCGTTCGTGATCGCCGGCGACCTGAATGCCGACCCCTTCGACGGCGACAGCGTCCCGGGCGCCCCGCAGCAACTCCTCGACAATCCCCGGGTGGACTCCCGATTCGTGCCGGAGAGCGAGGGAGCCGCCGAGGCGGGCGCGGTGCAGGGCGGTGCCAACGAGTCCCATCGGGGCCGCGCCGCCCACGACACCGCCGACTTCGCCGACGAACCGGGACCCGGCAACATACGGGCCGACTACGTGCTTCCGTCCAAGGGACTCCGCGTCGCCGGCGGCGGCGTGTTCTGGCCGCCCTCCGACGACCCGCTGTCCCGGCTCACCGGCACCTCCCCGTTCCCGAGCTCCGACCATCGCCTGGTCTGGCTCGACTTGATCCGATGAATGGGCCATTGATACGGACCTTAGCGGGTGGGTGGCCCATTCATCGGAACGGGTCAGCCGGCCGCGAGCCACAGGGCGCGGCAGCCCGATCACGACGGTCCGCGGGGTCCACGGTGAGCCAGGTTCGCGCCGGGGTGTATGTGCGGATCTCCATGGACCGTACGGGCGCTGTGTGAGCGTCGCGGCTGGACGGTCGGGATACGGCCAAGGTGACAGTACCCCGCGCGGCACACCCGACACGGCACAGGCCAGGTGATCACGGCCCCGTTGCCCGATGAGGCACGTCTATCTGCCTGGCGCGCCGCCCCTCCGGTACGAAATCCGGTCGAGTCGGAGCCATACGTTGCGTACTGTGGACCGCACAGCCGGCCCACCCGCGATCGGGCCGACTCCTTCGACTGCTGGGCCTGGTCGTCCATATCGGGAGCAGGTGATCGGTAATGGCGGGGGACACACCGACCCAGCCGGCGATGCTCGGGGTTCCGTCCGCTCTGGATGGCCAGCGGCGTGGGCTCGTCTGGGGCGCTGTAGCCGGGCTCGTGGGGATGCTGGCATGGATCGTCGGGTTGGCGATGGTCCCCACCTCCGCCCACCTGTCCGACGGCGACGCCGCCGTCGCGAGCATGGTCGAAGCCGCAGCCGTCCGGCTGTTCATCGCAGTTCAATTGGGCGGTCTGGGAGCCGTGCTCCTGTTGGTCCTCCTGGCTGGCTTGGTCGTATCGGTGCCGGCCGCAGCGCTGGGTGGGCTGTCGCTGCGCGTCGGCCTGGTGGCAGGCGTGCTGACCCAGGCGATTGTGGGCACCAGCACTGTCTTCGCCGCTGTCGCGGCCTTCTCCGCCGCCAACGGCGGCGGAGCGGCGCTCGTCGCGTGGGGGTGGACCGGACTCTTCGCGGGATTCGCCGTATCCGGGGTACCGACCGTCGTGATGACTGCCGGCGTGGTGCTCGGCGCGCACGCAGCACGCCTCGCCCCGCCGTGGGTGAGCACCCTTGGACTGCTGTCCGGTCTGGCCCACATCCTTGCCGCGACCACCTTCGCCCGCACTGGGCCGTTCGCCCTCGACGGGATCATCGGGCTGGTCACCCCGCTCACCACGGTGCTGTGGATCGTCGCCCTGTCCATCGTCCTGCTCGTGAGAGCCAACAGGCCAAGCTGACTGTCGCTGTCATCCCCGGCAAGCGCGTCGCACCCGCGCGTCGCACCCGACGCGGCACAGGCCAACTCAGCCGCTCACCGAAGATTTCCAAGGAAATCGTTGGTACATACTTGACAGCGCGGTCTAGCGGGTGAATGGACCATTCATCGGAGACCAGCGGCGGGTCACGGAGTAAAGACGATCTTCCCGAACAGCTCGCCGCTGTGCATCGCCTCGAAACCGGCGTTGGCCTCGGTCAGCGGCAACGTACGGTCGATGGTCGGGCGCGCCCCGGTAACGTCGAGGAAGCGCAATAGCCGCTCGAGCTGGTCCCGGCTGCCCATGGTCGAGCCGACAACGGAGAGCTGCGTGAAGAAGACCCGGTTGAGCTCCGCCGACGGCGCCGGACCGCTGGTCGCACCGGCGATGACGATCCGCCCGCCGGGCCGGAGCGACCTCAGCGAATGCGACCAGGTTGCCTGGCCCACCGTCTCCATCACCGCGTCAACCCGTTCCGGCAGCCGCTCCCCGGCGGGGAAGGCGCGGTCGGCGCCGAGCCTCTCCGCCCGCTCGCGCTTGGCCTCGTCCCGGCTGGTGGCCCAGATCCGGTACCCCGCCGCCCGGCCCAGCTGGATGAGCGCGGTGGCCACCCCACCACCGGCGCCCTGCACCAACACGGTCGCGCCGGGCTCCAGCCCGGACTTGTCGAACAGCATGCGGTAGGCGGTCAGCCAGGCGGTCGGCAGGCAGGCCGCCTCCCCGAAACTGATCGACGACGGCTTGGGCACCAGGTTGCGTCGCGGTACGGCGACCCGCTCGGCGAACGTGCCGTCGTAGACCTCCGAAAGCAGGGAACGCCGAGGGTCGCGCGTCTCGTCTCCGCCTCCGGCACCCGGGTCGCCGATGACGGCGTGGACGACTACCTCGTTGCCGTCCTCGTCGACCCCTGCCGCATCACAGCCCAGCACGATCGGGAGCCGGTCCTCGGTGGTACCGACCCCGCGCAGGGTCCAGACGTCGTGGTGGTTGAGCGAGGTCGCACGGACCGCGACGGTGGTCCATCCGTCGGGAACCGCCGGTTCCGGGCGGTCGCCCGCCTCCAGGCCGGCAAGGGGATTGTCCGAATCGAAGCGCGCAGCGGTAACGGCGTACATGATCCGCACCCTAGTAGAGACGCGCGGCGGTCAGTCGAGGGGATGCCGCCACCGCAGCCCAGGGAACCGCGCGAAGTCCCGATCCGCGCTGATGAACTCACACCCGTGCTCGATCGCCAGCGCGGCGAGGTAGGCGTCGGCGACGAGCTTGCCCCTGGCGCCCGCCTTCTCGCACAGCCGCGTGAAGATCTCCCAGTGCCGTTCGCCGGGATTGACCACGATGGCGTGGTCCTGGTTGCGCACGAGATCGGCGAAACCCAGTACCTCCTCCAGGCGTGACGGCACTCGGTAGATCCGGCGATCCGTTGTGATACGGATCAGCGCGTTGATCACCGAGTCGGTGACGGCGTAGGCCTCAGCGCCGTTGACCAAAGCGTCGAGCCACGTACGGAACCCCTTGTGCCCAGGGTTCTCCGGCCGATACGCGTTGACCAGCACGTTTACGTCAGGGAGCATCATTGCGCCGAAACCCCTCGACGAAGTCCTGCGTATCGAGCTCGTCGGTGATGTGCTTGATGTCCAGGCTCGGATCTACCCAGGGCTGGAAGCCGGGCTCGCCGCTGAAGACGGGCAGCTCGACCCGAGGACGCTCCTTGGCCATCTCGTGACGGCGCAGGATCTGCCGCAGGGCGTCCTCGACCACGGAGTTCAGGCTCCGGTGCTGGCGCGCGGCGAACGCCTTCGCCTCGGCCAGAAGCTCGTCATCGATACGGATCGTCGTCTGGCTCACGCATCAAAGTATCAAGTCATTGACATCAAAATGTCAAAGCCTTGATGCGCCGGTTACCGGATGCCGGGGTAGTCGCCGCGGGGCGTCTCCGGGGGCCGCGGAGCGGACGCGTCGGAGAATCCACCGGGCGGTGCCGGGTCCTGAGCCCAGGGCTGCGAGCCGAACTGCGGCATCGGTGGCGGCTGCAGGTAGCCGGGGTCCGGCTCGGCCGCAACCCGTACGGGACGCCAGCGCGTCGGCGACATCGCGGAGACCACCAGTATCGCGCCGAGCAGCGCGACGCCGCCCGTCCCGATGAAGGAGAGCACGAGGACGCCGCGCGGGAACAGGTCCCCGACGACGCGGAAGTCCGCCAGGAACGCGACGGTGAGCCCCAGGTAGAACAGGCCGGCGACGAGCGCGCCGACCGGCGACAGCCACCGCATCGAGGTCAGCGCCCCGACAACTACCCCGACCAGCAGCAGCGCACCGATTCCAAGCACGGTCTCGCGGTTGACGGCAAGTCTCGCGGCCGCCTGCAGAACGTGGGAGGAACCCCACGCCGCGCCGTACAGCAGAACCGGGGCAAGCACGATCCCCAAGATCAGTCCGACAAGGTGACGCACGTGCACTCCACCCCCGTCATCGACGTCAAGACCACCCAATAGTGCCGCAAACGAATGCTGCCGCGACACCAAAACGGACGCAGTAGCCCGAACGTGCGGAGCACGGGCGCACGCCGATGCTCAACGGCGGGCGACGCCCTCGCGCCGGGCCTGCTCGGCCACTGCCGACGCGATGGCCGGCGCGACGCGCTCGTCGAAGACGCTGGGGATCACGTACTCCTCGCTCAGCTCGTCGCCCACGACGCCGGCCAGCGCCTCGGCGGCGACGAGCTTCATGTCCTCCGTGATGGCCGAGGCGCGCACCTCCAGCGCACCCCGGAACACCCCGGGAAAGACGAGGACGTTGTTGATCTGGTTCGGGAAGTCGCTGCGGCCGGTCGCGACGACCCGTGCGTGCCGGTGCGCCACGTCCGGATGCACCTCGGGGTCGGGGTTGGCGAGCGCGAAGACGACCGCGTCGTCGGCCATCGACGCGACGGCCTCCTCGGGGACCTGGCCGGCGGAGACCCCTACGAACACGTCAGCCCCCCGCAGGGCCCGCTCGATCGAGCCGGTGTGGCCGGCCCTGTTCGTCTCGCCGGCCAGCTCTCGCTTAGCCCCGGTAAGCCCCTCGCGGTCGTGGTGAAGGATGCCCTTGCTGTCGGCGACAGCGACGTCGCCGATGCCGGCCCGCAGCAGGATGCGGGCCACCGCGACGCCCGCCGCCCCGGCGCCGGAGACGACTACCCGCAGGTCCGCGAGGCCACGGCCGGTCAGTCGCGCCGCGCCCTAGAGCGCGGCCAGCACGACGATGGCCGTGCCGTGCTGATCGTCGTGGAATACCGGGATGTCGAGGCGGTCGCGGAGCCGGTGCTCGATGTCGAAGCACCGTGGCGCGCTGATGTCCTCAAGGTTGACACCGCCGAACGCGGGCGCGAGCCGCGCGACGGTCTCGACGATCTCGTCGACATCGGTGCAGTCGAGGCAGATCGGTACCGCGTCGACGTCCCCGAACTGCTTGAAGAGCACCGCCTTGCCCTCCATGACGGGCAGCGCGGCCCCCGGCCCGATGTCACCGAGGCCGAGCACGGCGGTGCCGTCGGTCACCACTGCCACGACGGAGGACTTCCAGGTGAAGTCATGGATCAACTCGGGCCGCTCGGCTATCGCCTGGCAGACTCGGGCCACGCCGGGTGTGTAGGCCAGCGACAGGTCGTCAGGACCGCGTACCTCGACGGTGGAGCGGACCGCCAGCTTGCCGCCCCTGTGCAGGGCGAAGACCGGGTCGCCGGCGGGGGAATCAGCAGGGGAAGAGGTCTGGATGCGTGTCATGTACGGCCCCTCGAGGAACCTTGAGGAAGAGGGAGGGCGGGCATATACCGCGGAGCTGGCCGGTCCGGGCCTCAGCGGGGCGGACTAGGTCGGATCTCGACGAAGCCAGGCGCCACCCGTTACTGGATTTTGTCACAGCGGTGATTCCGGATCTGGTACGGGGTCCGTCAGGATGTCCCTCGACGATGCGGCCAGTACGGAGGGGTAGGAGGACAAAGTGGTTCCCCATCGAAGGCGTACGTTCGCGTTGGCCGCGGGAGCGGTCGCCGCCACGCTCGTGCTCGTCAGCTGCGGCGGCGGGAAAGAACAACAGGCACCGCCGGCCAAGGGCGCGAGCGCGCCGCTGTTCGACGAACTGCCCAAGCAGTACCAGGACTCCAAGGTCATCAAGGTCGGCTCGGACATCGCGTACGCGCCGATGGAGTTCTACGACGAGGACGGCAAGACGCCGATCGGCATCGACGTCGACATCGCGAAGGCCCTGGGCGAACAGCTCGGTGTCCGGTTCGAGTTCCAGAACGGAACCTTCGACGGCCTGATCGTGGCGCTGGGCTCCAAGCGCCACGACATCATCATGTCCTCGATGACCGACAACAAGGACCGCCAGGAGGGTCGCGACCCGGACACCGGGAAGAAGGTCGGGCCGGGCGTGGACTTCGTCGACTACTACATGGCTGGCGTGTCGATCATGGTCCAGAAGGGCAACCCGTCGGGCATCAAGTCCGTCGACGACCTGTGCGGCAAGGTGGTGGCGTACCAGCGCGGCACCATCCACGCCGATGCCGTCGAAGCGCACAACGAGGAGAACTGCAAGCCGCGGGGTCTGCCGATGGTGCTGCACGACAAGGCCAAGGACACCGAGGCGCTGCTCGAGGTGAAGCAGGGGCGCGCCGTCGCGGACGTGAACGACACGCCGGTCGCCGTCTACAACGCCAAGACCTCGGGCGGCGGAAACGACTTCGAGGTGGTGGGCGCGCCGTTCGACGCCGGACCGCTCGGGATCGCGGTCCGCAAGGAGGACACCCAGCTGCGTGACGCGCTGCTGGCCGCGGTCCGGGAGATCGTCAAGAACGGCACGTACACGAAGATCATGAAGAAGTGGGGCGCCACGACGGGAGCCATTAACCTCGAACAGGTCAAGGTCAACGGCGGCACCTGAGGATAGGGACACGACCGAGAGTTCTGCTCCATGACTGACACCGCGTCGCGGGGACCGACCGGCGGACCGTCGGCGGTGCCCGAGCCGGAGGCGGTCAAGGCCATCCCGGTCCGGAACTACGGACGGTGGGTGGCAGCGGTCCTGGCCGTCGGGCTGTTCGCGGTGGTCGTCACGGCGTTCGGCCGGTCGGACCAGATCACCTGGGAGGCGGTCCCGTCCCTCCTGACCCGGGACACGATCCTGCTCGGAGCGGGGTACACGCTGTTGATCAGCGTGACGGCGATGGTGCTCGGCATCGTCCTCGGCGTGGTCGCGGCGGTGATGCGTCTCTCCCCTAACCCGGTGACCAGCTCGATCGCCGCCTTCTACGTCTGGTTCTTCCGCGGTACGCCGGTGCTGGTCCAGCTGCTGCTCTGGTACAACCTCTCGCTGGCCTTTCCGACGCTCACAATCCCCGGGATCTACAGCGCGGACATGAACGCGGTCATGACCCCGTTCGTGGCCGCGCTGCTGGGCCTGGGTATCAACGAGGGCGCGTACATGGCCGAGATCGTCCGCGCCGGAATCCTCTCCATCGACCCGGGTCAGGTCGACGCCGCCAACGCCCTGGGCATGGACGGTCGGCTCACCATGCGCCGTATCGTCCTGCCCCAGGCAATGCGGGTGATCATCCCGCCGACCGGCAACGAATACATCAACATGCTGAAGACCTCGTCGCTGGCGTCGGTGGTGCAGTTCCCCGAGCTGCTGAAGGCGCACGACAACATCGCGGCGGGCAGCCTCGCCGTTTTCGAAGGGCTGATGGCGATCTCCATCTGGTATCTGGTGCTGACGACGGTGTTCAGCATCGGCCAGCACTTCCTGGAGCGCCGCTTCGCCCGCGGCACCGACCGCCGGCGGACGCTGATCGAGCGCCTGCTCGCCAACATCGCACCCAAGCGGGTGGGAGCGCAGACACGATGATGAGCCGGGACATGACGAGCCCAGACATGACGGGCGCCGAGCCGACGGTCAGGGCCGAGCAGGTGCGCAAGTCCTTCGGTCGTCTCGAGGTGCTCAAGGGGATCGACCTCCAGGTCGAGCAGGGCGACGTGATGTGCGTCATCGGGCCGTCGGGCTCGGGCAAGTCGACGTTCCTGCGCTGCATCAACCACCTGGAGAAGATCGACGCTGGGCGGCTGTGGGTGAACGGTCATCTCGTCGGCTACCGCCAGAAGGGCGACAAGATCTACGAACTCCGAGCGAAGGAGGTGGCCGCGCAACGCCGCGAGATCGGCATGGTCTTTCAGCGGTTCAACCTCTTCCCCCACATGACGACGCTGGAGAACGTCATGGAGGCGCCGCTGAAGGTCCGCAGGGAGCCCAAGGCCACGGTGCGGGAACGCGCGCTCACCCTGCTGGATCGGGTGGGACTCGCCGACAAGGTCGACACCTATCCGGCTCAGCTGTCCGGAGGCCAGCAGCAGCGGGTCGCCATCGCCCGGGCGCTGGCCATGCAGCCCAAGCTGATGCTGTTCGACGAGCCAACCTCCGCGCTCGACCCGGAGCTCGTCGGCGAGGTGCTGGACGTCATGCGCCAGCTTGCGCTGGACGGCATGACCATGGTCGTCGTCACGCATGAGATGGGGTTCGCCCGCGAGGTGGGCGACTCGTTGGTCTTCATGGACGACGGGGCGATCGTGGAGCAGGGCAGCCCTCGCGACGTCCTCTCGAGCCCCCGCCACTCGCGCACCAGGGAATTCCTTTCCAAGGTGCTCTGATGGCCGTTGGGACCCCACCGAGGCGCGCAATGTGTAATACTCGTCTCACCACACCGCCGCTTACCACGACCCCCTCCCGGTAAGGACCACGAGTGGATCTCACCACTTATGCGGACCTCGCGGTACGGCTGGTGAACACCGCCGATCCGACCCGTCCGGAGCTCGAGGAGCTCGGCGACCTCGAGGCCCTGCGCGAGTTCCTCCGCAACCGCCCCCACCTGCGCCCTCGGGTGACCCGCCAAGACCTGGACGGCATGCGGGCGCTCCGCAACGAGCTCCGCGAAGTCTTCGAGGCGGTCGAGCGAGGCGACGACGACGCGGCCATCGACCGCCTCAACGCGCTCCTGGTCCAGCATCCGGTGCATCCGCAGATCTCCGGTCACGACGGCCAACGCTGGCATATGCACCTGACCGAGAGCGGATCGGTGACCGACCAGTACGCCGCGCAGGCCGCGATGGGCCTCGCGATCCTCATCACCACGCTCGGCATCGACCGGCTCGGCGTCTGTCAGGCGTCACCGTGCCGCGAGGCATTCCTCGACACCTCGACGAACCGCTCCCGTCGCTACTGCTCGGAGCGCTGCGCCAGCCGAGCGAACGTCGCCGCCTACCGCGCGCGTCAGCGCGAGGCGACGCGCCAGCCCGTCCAGCCATGCAGCGGCCAGTAGCGCAGCACCACCCGCCCGACGATCGCCCCGTCGTCCACCGGGCCGTAGGTACGGCTGTCGTCGCTCGCGTCCGGGTTGTCCCCCTCCACCCACCAACCGTCGCCCCCCCGGCGCACGGCGCGCTTGATGGTGAGCAGCGTCGGCCGCTGCGGATGCCGTACCAGCACGACGTGGCCCGCCCGGACCCGGGTCCCGCGACGGACCAGCAGGTAGTCGCCGGGATGCAGGGCCGGCAGCATCGAGTACCCGCCCACCATCGTCGTCATATACGGCCAGCGCATGTTTCCCCCACCCATTCGGGGTTATGCCATTCGGAGTAATCTCGCCTGCGGGACCATGATCCGACACGAGGGAAGGGGATCGATGCTCGCACGACTTCTGCGGCCGAAGACCATCGCCTACGCCCACTGCGACCTGCCCTGCGGCGTGTACGACCCCGCCCAGGCGCGGATCGAGGCGGACTCGGTAAAGGCGATCATGGAGAAGTACCACGCCAACGACGACCCGGTGTTCCGGTCCCGCGCCCTGACCATCAAGGAAGAGCGGGCTGAACTGGTCAAACACCACCTCTGGGTGCTCTGGACGGACTACTTCAAGCCGCCGCACTTCGAGAAGTACCCGCAGCTCCACGAGCTGTTCAACGAGACGACCAAGCTGGCCGGGGCGGCCGGCGGCAAGGGCACCGTGGACGTCGAGAAGGGACAGCAACTGCTGGACAAGATCGACGAGATCGCCAAGATCTTCTGGGAGACGAAGAAGGCCGCCTGACGCGGCCAACGGCGATGAATGGGCCCTTCACACGGACCTACCGGGTGAAGGGCCCATTCATCGGCAGTAATCTGCGTGGGTGATCCGACCCGCACAACCGGCGGACGTTCCCGCCATCCTGAAGCTCATCCACGACCTCGCCGCCTACGAGCGCGCCCCGGACCAGGTCCAGGCCACCGAAGGCCGGGGTTCCGCAGCTGATGTAGTGGGATAGTCCGCGAGTTCGCGGGTTGACGTGCGGGAACGTGCCGTTGGCTGTTGTGACGGCGTGTATCTAGGGGTTGGGGTTCGCTTTGGTCAGTGGCTCGCTGGGCTGAGCTG
>WHSR01000018.1 GCA_009379995.1 Streptosporangiales bacterium | reverse complement strand
CGAACTGGAAGCAGACGTGCGCAACTGGATCGGCAAATGGAACAACAACCCCAAGCCGTTCATCTGGGCCAAGACCGCCGACGAAATCCTCGACACCCTCGCCGCGTACTGCCGCCGAATTAACGACTCAGAACACTAGGGCCCGCCCCTACTACGATCACGTCTGCGCTGTCGCCCGCTGGCGATCTCTTGGGACGACGGGTCGCGCTGGATCCGTGCTCCATGCCAAGGGGCCCCGAGTCCATTGCCTCATCTCCGATCACGAGATTCTTCGCGGTTCCGCAAACACGCCTAACTCAACCCTTGCCCGCCGAAACCCTGGTTCATCGGTATCGCGCAGAGCCTGCATGCCCGCCCAGCGCAGGCGCTCCGCTGAGATCCGACCGCTACGGATCAACAGGCTGAGCGCGAACTCTGAAATATGTTTATCGCGATAAGCATCAATCTCCTCGAACCAAACTCGGCTCGCCTCGGCAGCCCGCGCGAACTCAGAAACGGTTGGATACCTGCGGTTCTGGTATGCCTGCAAAGCCGACTCTATCCCGGCTTCGCCGGCCAAGCAGTCGACGAGCACTAACGCATCATCCATAGCCAGTTTCGTGCCCGAACCGGTTGAAAAGTGCATAGCATGAGCGGCGTCACCCATCAGTACCACATTACGGGTCGTCCAAGACTCGGCCGACACTGATACAAACCTACGCCAGCTACGAGAGTGCGCGAGAAGCGGTACCTTACCAAACGCATCAGTCAGTATCTGCTGACAGAACTGCACCGAAGACTCGCCGAAAGCGTCGGTGCCGTCCGACGCGAGGGAAAGGCGCCGCCATGCCTCCTCCCGCATTTCAATAATCACCGTACTCGCATCCGTAGCGTGCGGATAACTGTGTATCTGGATGACGTTGCCACTGCGCTCGAGAGTATAGAACTGAAATGCATCCAGCTGCTCGCCCATGCAAAGCCATGCGTATCGGCTTCGTCCGACCTTGGGTGTCGATCCGAAGGACCGCTGATGAGCCGACCGCACTAGCGAGTTCGCCCCATCGGCCGCTACGACGAGTTCGTGGGTTCGGGCGAGCTCCGGCGAGTCCGGGGCGGCCTGACCGGTGCGAATCTGTACTTGTAGCTCCTGACACCGGACACGCAGCTCGCTCAGCAGCAGCGCTCGTGAGATCGATGAGTACGGCGGCCCAGCGATTGAGACTGACCCACCATTGTGCCGGATCAGGACGTTCTCCCACCAGACCATACGCGAATCTAGCCTATGGGAGAGGTCCGGATCCCGTTGGCGGAGTGTCTCTAGCGCGCGCCGGGGGAGCACAAGCCCAAAGCCGGAACTTTGAGCGGAGTCGCGTTCCCAAACGGTGACCTGCCAGTCCGGCCGAGCAAGCCTGGCAAATACGGCGAAGAAGAGTCCGCCTGGACCCCCGCCAACCACGGCGATTCGCATGCGAGGGTCTTCCCTCATCCTGCCAATTTGGCCGCTAGCATGGTAGTCAGGTTCGCGAGCGTATTTAAGGCCTGCTCGTCGTCATCGCTCATCTTGACGCCTAGTCGATCCTCTAGCCTGGCAACTATCTCGAGCTTCTGCAGTGAGTCCCCTTTTAGGTCATCGTAGAAGTGTTGATCGGTTCCGATCTCGTCAGGCGGGAGTCCGAGTACTGCAGCGAACTCTTGGCGAACGACTTCCTCGATCTCCGCTATCTGCATAAATACCTCCAGCAAGCCACGGCCCTGCGGCTGGAAGGAGCCCAGAGGACTCGTGATGGCGACAATGAACCGACATGGGACCCCAGGGCTCATGGGTACAGCCGACGAGGAGGTCGCTTGCTGGGTCGTATACCCAAAGCCGAACTCGACGCAGTACCCCGGCAGGGGAGGCGACGACCGCACCGCCGACCTCGATAGGCCGGTCGCTTCTACAACCGCGGTACGTGGCGGCCAGGCGGTCGGTAACGTGGGTGACCGCTGGGGTGGCCAGCCTTTTCTAATACACACATCGGGAAACCGTCTTCGCAGGCTCACCCCGAGCTCCGCACCAGAACGCCTGCGGACCGGCGTCGCGCAGTGCGTGAGACCAAACATCGCGATTCCCCTGGATGCCCCGACTAGCCGGCGATCGTTCGACTATGAGCGTTGATACCGGCGTTGTGTACCTCCGTCAACCCCCTGCTTGGACGTGCCGAGAGCAACCGACCTTCTATCTTGCCTCCGCAAGGACGGCGCCGGACAGCACGCCGACAAACGAAAGCGCTCTGACCTGGCTTCTCGTGAGCCGAGAGGCAACGTCGGTCGGTTGTGAGCCGGACACGTAGCCTTGGCCCCAGGCTGGATACTCGGTGGATATTCGGGAACGGAGTCACGCAGGAGCGACGAGTGTTGCGTAACGGACTTCGAGTTACCGTCGTGGGCGGCGGCATCGGGGGGCTATCGACCGCGCTGCTGCTCTCCCGGATCGGTGCCCAGGTAACCATGGTCGAACGTGTTCCCAAGCCGGGAGCCGCAGGGGTGGCCATCGCGCTGTACCCGAACGGGCTGGCAGTTCTCTACGGACTTGGTCTCCGTGAGCGGCTTCACGAACGTGCATTCGCCGTGCGGCGTGGAATGTACTCCTTGAACGGCCGCGTCGTGCTGGACATCGCGTTTCCCGACTTCGGGCACGGTCTCGACCACGTCCTCGCGCTCACCCGCAGCGCGCTGCACCAGGTGCTCTACGATGCTACCCGCCGCTCCCGGCACATCGACGCTCGCTTCGGCCACGAAGTGATCGGCATGGCTGACGGCAGGCTCCATATACGGGGACCGACCGGGGTCGCCTACCAGCTGCGGCACGACCTGGTCGTCGGCGCCGACGGCGTGCACTCCACAGTGCGAGCGGCCGCAGGCTTCGCTGCCCGGCGCGTGGGTTCCCCGAGCATTGCTCTGCGTGCGTTGGTGCTCGGCGAGGGATTCGGGCAGACCGCGATCGGTGAACACTGGAGCCGACTCGGGATCGCGATCGCGGCTCCGCTCGGCGACGGGACTTCCTATCTGGCGCTCGGGGCATCGCGTGGACCGCTGAAGACTGCGCTGCAATGTCGTGACCTCCCCGCGCTTCGTCGCTTGGCCGGAACAATGCTCCCCGGGGCGGATCGCGCGCTCGGCGCAGCCGACCGCGACCTGCTCATCACCCCAGTCCAGGAAGTACGCTGTGCGCGCTGGAGCACCGACAACCTGGTGTTGCTCGGCGATGCTGCGCACGCGATGACGCCTCACTTGGGCCAGGGCGCCAGCAGCACCCTCCTTGATGCTGCGGCACTCGCCGCCGAATTGTCCCGCGAGCAGCCGTCCGACCTGGCCATCGCCCGCTACGTCGCCCGGCGCAAGCCAGCCGCCACTCGCGTGCAGAACGGCTCCCGCATGCATGCGCTGGTGAGCGAACGGTTCACCGGCCCTGGTCTACGGCAACTCCGGGATACTACGATCCGGCTCGCCGGGCGGCTACCGCTGCCCAAGGAGCCGCTTCTTCGGTCCATCCTCCAGGAGGATCCGGCGCAGACCTTCACAAGCGTACGCCACCTAGGGCCTGTTTCAGAAGGAGATTGAGGCTGGGTCGGATCGTCGGTGTCGGCGTGTCGGTGATCGATGAGCAGTGAGGTCTCCGGTAGGTGGTTCTTCGACCAAAAAGGGACCACTGATCCGGAGACCTCGTGGCCACCCTAGCGCCGGCGGGGCGGTTCTACCTGACTGACGCGCAGTGGGCGGTGCTGGAGCCGCTGCCGCCCACGTCGGCGAAGCCGGGGGCGTCCGCCGAAGTGGAGCAAGCGGCAGCTCATCGACGGGATCCGGTGGCGGGTCCGCACCGGCTCGCCCTGGCGGGATGTGCCCGAGCGGTACGGGCCGTGGCAGACGGTCTATGGGTTGTTTCGCCGCTGGCAACGCGATGGCACTTGGGCACGAATCCTGGCCCGGCTGCTGGAGCTACCGCTCGACACCTGATCACTTCCGAAACAGGCCCTAGCGACTCCGATTGGGAAGAGGACTCTAGCGACGCCACGGAGGCGGGGTCCGCATAGCTGTGCTGCCGGAACCCAACTCCTCGTTGATCCCGTCAACGTAGTCGAGCAGATCCTGGTAGCTTGCCGGGCCGCCGACGATCCCCTCCAGGCTGTGCAGCGCCGTCCGGTGCGCCCGAGCCGTTGCATCCTGGACCGCAGCGAGCACCATGCGGCTCAGCTCCTCCGGACCGTACTCCCGGACCGCCCGTGCGCTTATCGCGATGTCGACGATCTGACCCGTCGCCAGCGCCGTCGCGGTCACCATGCCGTTGCCGGCTTGGCCCTGCACGCGCACCTCTCGGATCTCCTCCCCGAGCCTGGTGAACAGTTCCTTGAACGCGGCGAAGCCGTCGAACAGCGAATCGCCTTGCTGGGTCATGGCAGTTCGTCTGGTTCGTTGACGGAGCGGAAGCCGTCGTTGCTGAACTGTGGCGGCGGCGGCGCGGTGACCTCCCTGATCCTGTCCTCCGACACCCCGGCGGCGAGCGCCTGCATCTCCTCGCCCGCGGCGTCGATGACCCTTTCTAGATCGTTCCTGATCGTGGAACAGGCTGACACGTACGCGGTCAGCGTACCGACGATGGCTCTGACGCTCGGGGCGACGGCGGCGCCGCCGGGCGTGGCGACGCCGTCCGAGACGCCGGCGGCGGCAGCGGGCAGCAGGGCGGTGACCGCAGCGTTCCGCGCCTCGTCGACACGGCGCTGGGCATCCTCGATCGCCCGCTGGACCCGCTCCAGCGGTTCGGAGAGCCTTCTCAGCGCCGTGTGCTGTGCCTCCACGACGTCGATCAGGTCGGTGACGTAGTCGTAGAACGCCTTGGCGGAATCGCCCACCCAGTTGTCGAGGACCCGAAGCGAGGCGCGGTCGAGGTCGAGGATGTTCTGGTCCACGGCGTCCGCCGCCCTGGCCCAGTCCTCCCGCACCGCCTCCAGGAGCTGGGGCTGTGCCACGTCGATCGGCTCGGTGACCTTGGAAGGCACCCAGGGAAAGTTGACCATCCGCGCGGCGGCGTCGAGGAGCGCCGACCCGCTCATCCCCTGCAGCGGGGGCATCTGGGATGCGCCCACCGACAACCCCTACCGGTAATGCTCGTCGAGGGCCCGGTAATGCTCGGCGATGGCCGCGATGGCCCTGGCGACGGCGTCGACGCGCTCCGAGCTCATCCGCAACGCCTCCTCGAGTCGGAAGCGCACCTGATCATGGGACTGCGCCACATCGCGGGCGAGGTCCAATTCGGTAAGGGCGATCGGATCGACGTCGATCCTGCGGACGAGGTCGGCACTGCGCGCCATGTCGTCCCCGACGTTTGCCACCTCGGTCCTGCCGAGCGACTCGAGCTCGTCGATGTCTCGCGTCCACGCTCTGCCGTCACCCACGATCGCCCCCATCGTGCCCCCCGTCATCGTGCACCTGGAGCCATGAGCTGAGGGACACTCTTTCGAGGGTCCCACCGCGATGTCAAGCGCCCGGCAGCGGGCACGGCATCACGTCGTGTGCTGCAGCTCCTGGGCCGGCAGCCATGCCACCTGGACGAGCTGGGCGCCGCGGCGCCGGCTCACCAACGTGCCGCGCCCGGGCGGCTGCTCCGACGGCCGGACGTCGCCGAGAACCTGGCCTTCCTCTCGACGGCCGGACATCACCAGACCCGGCGAGCCGCCCTCCTTGATCCGGGCAAGGACCGGCTCGAACATGGCTCGGGAGACCCCGTTGACGCTGCGGGCCATGATGACGTGCAGCCCGATGTCGCGGGCCTGCGGCAGGAAGTCGGCCAGCGGAGCCAGCGGGTTCCCCGACGCGGTGGCGACCAGATCGTAGTCGTCGACGATGAGGAACAGTTCCGGGCCGCTCCACCAGTCGCGCCTGATGAGCTGGTCGCGCGTGACGTCGGGCCCGGGGAGACGACGCTGCATGGAGCCCCGCACCTCGTTGATCATGCCGCTGAGCATGGTGCTCGACGTCGCGTAGCCCAGCATGTGGTCGCCCTCGCTGACGTCGAGCAGGGCCCGCCGGTAGTCGACGACGATGATGCGGGCCTCCTCGGACGTGTACCGCGACATGACCCCGCGGGTGATGACCCGTAGCAGGTCCGACTTGCCGCACTCCACGTCGCCGAAGCACAGGAAGTGCGGGTCTGTGCTGAAGTCGAGGTACACCGGCCCGAGGTCGGACTCCTGAATCCCGATGGGTACGAGCCTCTTGCCGGGCTCCGGCTTCGGCAGGTCCTCGGCCGGGAAGGTGAACGGCAGCAGCCGCACCGGTGGGGCCGGCGGCCGGGTCCACGCCTCGGCCACCTGCTTGACCATGTCGGCCACGCCTTCCACCAGGTCCTCGTCCGAGTGCTTACCGTCGATGCGCGGCACCGCGGTCAGGAAGTGCAGCTTGTCCCGGCCCACGCCACGCCCGGGCATCCCCTCGGGCACGTTCATCGCGGTACGCCGATCGATCTCCGACTCCGACGGGTCGCCGAGGCGCAGCTCGAAACGGGTGCCGAGAAGGTCGCGCAGCGCCGGTCGCATCTCCGCCCACCGCTGCGCGGTGATCACGACGTGCACTCCGTAGTTCAGCCCGCGCTGGGCGATGCTGGTGATCGACTGCTCGAGGGGCTCGTAGTTTTCCCGCAGCTGCCCCCAGCCGTCGACGATCAGGAACACGTCGCCGAACCGGTCCTCCAGCTTGCCCTGGCTGCGGCGGGCCCGGAAGGTGGCCATCGAGTCGATGCCCTGCGCCTGGAAGTCCCGCTCGCGCTCGTCCAGCAGGGTGATCATCTCGGCGACGGTGCGCCGCACCACGTCGGGCTCGAGGCGGCTCGCGACGCTCCCGACGTGCGGCAGGCCATCGAGCGAGGCCAGCGTGCCGCCACCGAAGTCGAGGCAGTAGACCTGAACCTCCTCCGGCGTGTGGCTCAGCGCGAGCGTGCTGATCAGCGCGCGGACCAGCGTGCTCTTGCCGGACTGCGGCCGGCCGACCACGACGGCGTGCCCCTGGGCACCCGCCAGGTTGGCCCACAGCAGGTCACGCCGCTGCTCGAACGGCTTGTCGACGATGGCCACCGGAACCGTGAGCCGTCCGTTGCCCTCCCAGCCGACCGGGCACAGCCCTCGGTCGGGGGTGAGGCCGAGCCGGGGCAGCAGCTCGTCCAGGCTGGACGGCTCGGTCAGCGGCGGCAGCCAGATCCGGTGTGCCGGGGGACCGTGGCTCTCCAGCTGGTCGACCACGACGTCGAGCACCGTCTGCCCCGGGGCGGCCGGCTCGTCGTCGGACGACGTGTCCTGCTCGCGGTCCTCCTTCGGCGGCTCCAGCGGCGTGTCCGGGGGTAGGTAGGCGGTGGTGAAGGGAATGACATTCGCGGTCACCGTCCGGCCGATCCCCTTGCGTGGGCTGACCCCGCCACGGGGCTTGTACGCGCCGGAGACGTACGCGCCCTTGAACCGCACCAGCGAGGCCGGATCCGGCCGCAGGTAGCCGGAGCCGGGAACCGGCGGCAGCTCGTAGGCGTCCGGGACGCCGATGACCACGCGGCTCTCCGCGCCGGAGAAGGTCCGCAGGGCGATCCGGTAGCTCAGGTGGGAGTCCAGGCCGCGCAGCCGGCCCTCCTCCAGGCGCTGCGAGGCCAGCATCAGGTGCATGGCGAGGCTTCGGCCAAGCCGGCCGATCGCCACGAACAGGTCGATGAAGTCCGGCTTGGCCGACAGCAGCTCGCTGAACTCGTCACAGACGATGAAGAGGCTGGGCAGCGGCTCCAGGTCCGCGCCCCGCTGCCGGGCCCGCTCGTAGTCGCGTACCGACTGGAAGTTGCCGGCCGCCTTCAACAGCTCCTGCCGGCGCACCATCTCGCCGTTCAGCGCGTCTTGCATGCGGTCGACCAGGGTCAGGTCGTCGGCGAGGTTGGTGATGACCGCCGCGGTGTGCGGCAGCTCGGCCATGCCGGCGAACGTCGCACCGCCCTTGAAGTCGACCAGCACCAGGTTCAGGGTCTCGGACGAATGCGTGACCGCCAGGCCGGCCACCAGCGTGCGAAGCAGCTCGCTCTTGCCGGATCCGGTCGCGCCGATACACAGGCCATGCGGCCCCATCCCGCCCTCGGCGGACTCCTTGATGTCGAGGTCCACTGTCGCGCCGTCCGGACCGACGCCGATCGGTACCCGCAGCCGGTCGCGGGGCGCCCGGGGGCGCCAGGTGTAGGTCGGGTCGATGCTGTGCGGGTCGCCGAGCCCCAACAGCTCGGTGAGACCCATGTGCGCCGCGAGGGGCTCCTCCTCGTCCTCCTCGGCCCCGCTGAGCCGGATCGGCGACAGCAGCCTGGCCAACGCCTCGGCCTGTGCCCGGGACAGCGTGTCGGCCTCGCCGAGCTTCTCCACACCGGTCTCGCCGACCACGCCCAGCCGGTCGCGCTCCACCACCAGACGCAGGGCGTTGCGGTCCGCGTCGGGGTCGAACGCGGGTATCTGCGCGCCGGCGAGCTCGATGAGCGTCACCCCGAGCACGCCGTCGGCGTCCGCCAGCTGGGACTCCACCGACATCCCCCCGCCATCGACGATCACCACGATGTGCGGGGTGTCACCGGGCAGCGGGGTGTTCGGGCTGAACCTCGGCCGCTCGGCCAGGTCCGACTCGGCGAGGGCCTCCAGCTCCTCGAGCCGGCTAGCGACCATCCGCACGGGGCCGGCGGCGTCGGTGGCGGTCCGGTGCTGGGCGTGCGGCATCCACTTCACCCATTCCCAGTCGGCGCGCCGGTCCTGCGACGTGCACACCCAGATCTCCAGGTCATCTGGGGAGTGGAAGGTGGCGAGCTGACCCAGCATCGCCCGCGCTAGTCCGGCGGTCAGCGGACGGTCGCCGATCAGGCTGACCCGGGTGAAGCTGCGCAGCGACACCGCGATGGGGAGGTCGGGCACGATCGAGTACGTGCGCACGAACCGGCGCAGGCCGCTGGCCGCCATCGGCTCCAGATCCTCGACCGGCACGGTCTGTGGCGGGATCAAAGGCGTCGCAAGATGTTGGTTGCCCAGGCCGAGACGGATGAGCGCGAAGTCCTCGTCGCTCGTACGCCGTTCCCAGAGCCGGTTGCTCGCGCCGAGTGACCACAGCACGTCGGGGTCCGGGTGCCGCCACAGCAACGACTTGCGTTGCTGCTCGGCGACGTCCCGTACCTGCTTGCGGGTCTGGCCGAGGTAGCGCATGTAATCTCGGCGCTCCTCGTCCACCTCGGACTTCTTGCCCTGCGTCGGACGCAGAAACGCCATGGCCGCCATGCCCAGCATGGAGACCCCGAACAGGCCCCCGACGACGTACGTCAGCGGTCCGCCGCCACGGCCCGCGTACAGCATTGCCATGGCACCGCCACCCGCCACCATCGGCAGCATGTACAGCACCTGCGTCATGTCGCGCCGCGTCGTCGGCAGCTCCGGCGGCGGGACCAAGGCGACCTCGCCGCGCGGCAATTCCGGTGACGCCTTCCGTGGCGGGCGCCGAAAAACTACGGTGCTCATACGCTCCCCTCCGCGTTGGCACCAATCCTGCCCTCTGCGGGCCGCTGCGGGTAGATTCTCTGCCGACAAACGGGAGTCAGCCGCATCGACCCCAGGAGACAGTCCCGTGACAACGAGCATGCACACCGGCTTCGCCCGGGTGACTGTCGTCGCCCCGCGTGCCCGGGTAGATGTGTCACTTCCGCAGAGTGCCACAATCGCCGACCTACTTCCACAACTGCTGCATCTGGTGGGGGAAGACCCCGCCGACCGCGACGCCGCGCCGAACGAATGGGTGCTCACCCGGGTGGGTGACGCGGCCGTCGACACCGGACGAACGGTAGAGGCGCTGGGCGTACGGGACGGGGAGATGCTGTACCTCACCCCGCGTGGGGAGCAGCCTCCCGCACCGGTGTTCGACGACGTCGCCGAGGCGGTGGCGCACGTCGCGATGAGCAAGGAGGGGCGCTGGGAGCCGGTCGCCACCCGGAAGGTGGGGCTGGTCGCGGGCCTCATAATGCTGCTGCTCGGCGCCGGCGTGGTCGCCGGCTCCGGTGCGGGCTGGGCCGGGAGTCTCCTCGCCTTCACCCTTGCCATCCTGCTCATCGGTGTGGGGAGCGGGCTTGCCCGGGCGGGGGGCGACGCGGTCGCCGGTACGGTGCTCGGCGGGGCCGCGCTCGGGTACGCGTTCGCCGGAGGACTCGTCCTGCTGACGCCCGAGGAGGGCATGGCGGCGGCCGGCCGCGCGCAGCTCGTCGTGGCCTGCGCCGCGCTGGTGATGTTCGCCGTGATCGCCGCGGCGGCGATCGGAGACTTCCTACCGCTGTTCCTCGCCGCCGCGACGGCCGGAGGCATCGGTGGCATCGCCGCGATCATCGCCATGATCAGTGGGGCCCCGGCACAAGGGATCGCCGCCGCGACCGCGGCCGTGGTGATGGCCTTCACGCCGCTGCTGCCGTTGCTGTCGCTGCGCCTGGCCGGGCTGACCATGCCGGCGCTGCCGGCCGACGCAACCGACTTCCGGCGCGACGAGGAGTCGCTCCCCGAGCCCGGGACGCTGGAGCAGACAGCGCTGGGCGACGAGTACCTCGCCGCGCTGTTGGGGGCGGTCGCCGCGGTGCTCGTGGTGTGCCAATGGACGCTGATGTCCAGCCACTCGCTCATCGCGGGAGTGCTGGCCGCCGTCCTCGCCCTCGCGCTGCTGCTGCGCTCGCGCGTCTACCCAGCCCGCACGCAGCGGTACGTGCTGCTCGTGGGCTCGATGCTGGGCGGGGCCTCGGTAATCGTCGGCCTGGCCTTCGTCATGAGCCCGGCGCTTCGGCTGCTGTTGGTCGTGACCGCGGTGGTGGCGGGCGCCGGTATCGCCCTGCTCCTCGGCCTGGTGTACAGCCACCGGAGGCCGTCACCCTACTGGGGTCGGGCGCTGGACATCCTCGAGATCCTGGTGCTGCTGAGCATCATCCCGCTGGCCCTGGGAGCCCTCGAGCTGTACCAGTACTTCCGGGCACTGGCCGGCGGCTAGCTCCCGTTTCTGGCCGTGATCTTGCAGACTAGCGGTCTTGGCGGGTGGGGCTGCCGAACATGCGATACTCCTCGGGAGTGACCCCGACGCACACGTACTGCACCTGATGCCCGGTCACCAGCGCCAGCCCGTCTTCGGGGCCGGCGGGTAGCCATCGGGTGTGCTTGCGATCCAGGTCGAGTACGTGGCAGACGACGGCCGCCTCGTCGGGCAGGCAGCGGTGGAGCACCACCAGGTCGGCATGGGACAGCGCGGTCTCCCCCGCATCCGTCAGCTCCGGCAGCACGGTCAGCGTGGTTTGCCACGGCGCGCCGCCAGCGCGGGGGTCGGGCGGCTCCGGGCCGGTGTCGTTGACGATCAGTACCGGCCACTGCATCGAACCTCGCACCGGCGGCCGCGAGCCCGGCGGCTGAATGGCCACCCGCCCGGCGGTCTCCCGCCCGGCCAGCGGCCGCCACGCCCGCGGCCGCGGCGTGGCCACGTGTACCAGCGCACCCAGGGCGAGCGCCCGAAACGCGAAGAGGCTGGCGATGTAGGTCCCCCCGAGAAGCGTGACGCGGGTCGGCTCCGGACGGAACAGCCGAACCGGCACCGGCCGCCACGGCGCGGCGAACCCCAGCAGGATCGTGCCATCGCATGGCTGCGAGATCGTCAGCTGATCGAGGGTCTCGCGGGCGACCAGGTGGTCGGGCAGCCCGGTGGGCCCGCCGACCGCGACGGTCATCGGGCGACCGGCCGGCCGCACCTGCACCGGACTCACGGCGCTCATCAGGCACCTCCTCCCAGCGGGAGCGTGGCAAGCACGCCCGGCGTATGCTGACCGTCGAGACGCTCCAGGTCGGCGCCCACCGAATCCGCCAGCTTGGTCATCCATGCGGTGAGCTGGTCGGCGGAGCTTCCGGCCACCCGGATCATCCCCCGAAACGAGATCTCGCCGGCCGCGTTGCCGGTGAACACCAGCGACATGGTGCTGGTGACGCCGCTCGCCGCGGCGAGCGGCGCGAACAGGTCACGGCCCGACGAGCGCGGCGGCCTCGGCCAGCGCCGCACCCAGAAGGTGGTGTTCTCCACGCCGTCGCAGGTCCAGGTCTTCCAGTGCTCGGCGGTCCGCATCCCCCTGACCTGGCGTTGCCAGGGGTTCGCGCCGGTGCAGGCCATCAACGCGGTCAGCGCGTCGTGCGCGTCCAGCATCCGCACCGGTACGCCGGCCGCCTCCAGCCCGACCGCGAGTCGGGAGGCGCTGGTGAGCAGGGCCCGCCTGGCTCCGATGTCACCGCCGCCGCGCAGGGCGACCGCCTCCGAACAGAGCGCGGGGTCGAGCCGGAGCACCACCCAGGTCGTCCGGCGAGGCGATGGCGAGCCGTTCCCGAGCTGCTGGTACGAACGGACGAACGGTACGTCGCCCCCGCCAGCGAACACCGGAACCGTGTGGGTGAGTGCCTGGATCGACGCCAGCCGGATGTCGCGCATCTCGAGCGAGTCCACGAGCAGCTGCAACGGGATCTGCGGCCCGTCGCCCGGATCCACGATTCCACCGGGCTCCGGGGGCTGCAGCTCGAGCAGCGCGCACCAGGCCTGCCCGTCCCCGACCGCGCCGAGCTGGTTGCCGGAACGGTTGGTGACCTCCTGAATCTCCAGGGTCGGGGAGATCTCCCGGAGCAGCTCCAGCCTGGGATCCTCGGCCCGGTACCGGTGGACGGACTTACGCCGTCGCCGGTACGCCATGCGCACACCCATCCACTCGTAGAGGAAGCGGCGCCGCCGGCGGACGAGGGTCAATACCAGGATGCCGAGACACAGCGGGCCGGTCAGCACCACCGCTGGCGTAAAGGTCACGTACGACAACAGCACCGCCGCGACGGCGAGCTCGCAGGCCACGAGCTGCCCGGCGCCCAGGCCGAAGAGACGCCGCCGGCCGCGGCGCAGCGTCGGGACCGCCGGCCCACGCACCGACGGACGTCGCCGGACCTGCCGCCGCTGGCCCCCGCTGCGGGACCCCACGCGGGCGGCCGGCGCCGGAACCTGTGTCGCACTCATCCCGCCTGACCCCCTTCCTGAACGCCCCGGCCCGAATGCCGACTTCTCGAGCCCGAGCACAGAAGCCGGCCACCATCGGTACGGGGTGCGACTTATGCTAGGCCCACACGCGCTTCTGGCACAGGCAGGCGGGGAGGTCGGATGCGTTCCCGAAAGGAACAGCTACAGGCGTACCAGTTCCTTCGGCGCCGCATCGGTGCCGCCCTACTATCCGGAGAGCCGGACACCCTCGACCCACCCATGCGGCGGGTGATCCGTACGTCGTTCGCCGGTTTCATGGTCGGCGCGATCATCATCGCGGCGTTCGCCCTGTACGGAGTGTTCCGGCCCGGCGGTGCCACGGGTTGGAAGGACGACCGGGGCTCCCTGGTGGTGGAAAAGGACACCGGCGCCGCCTACGTCTACATGCAGGGCAACCTGCACCCGATGTTGAACTACGCGTCGGCCCGCCTGTACCTGGGCCAGCCGGACGCAGAACCGCGCCGAGTGTCCAGCCAGTCCTTGCGGGGCACCCCCCGCGCGGAGGCGCGAGGGATCCCGAACGCACCGCACTCGCTGCCGGACCCGAAAAGAGGGCTGGTGACCGAGCCGTGGACGGTCTGCGCGCAGCCGATGACCCCTGACGCGTCCACGGTGACGCTGCTCGCCGGGTCGAGCCCCCCAGGGGGAAGCCTCGCGCCCGACGAGGGGCTGGTCGTCACCGGTGGCGGGCAGACCTACCTGGTGTGGCGCAACGCCCGCTACCTCGTGCCGGACCCCGGGGTCCTGGTCCCGATCGGGCTTAATCCCGACGATAGGCAGGAGGTCGGCGAGGCCTGGCTCAACGCGCTGCCGGAGGGCCCGGAACTGGTGTTCCCCTCGATCCCGCAGCTCGGCCAGCCCGGGCCGTCCCTCCCGAACGGCCAGACGACGGTGGGCGAGATCTACTTCGTGGACTTCGGGGACCGTCAGGAGTACTTCTTGGTGATGCCGGACGGGCTGGCGCAGATATCCAAGATCGCGGCGGACATCATCAGTTCCGACCCCGACGTGGCGGCCGTGTTGGGCGGCGGGGTGGACGCGTCCCCGTTGGGGCGGGACGACCTCACCCAGGCGCCCCGGACCCGGCCACCCGGCAACCTCGACAGGTACCCCACGACGACGGTCAAGGCGGCCAACCTCGACCGGAGCCGGCGCGGGGTGCTGTGCGTGAGCCTGTCCAACACCACCGAGGCGAATGCGGTACCCACCGTGTCCGCCGTCTCCCGGGCGCCCGAGCAGGGCGAGACGGTCGAACGGCCACCAGGCAGCGTGGCGCCGACCGCCAACAACTTCTTCGTCGAACCGGGTCAGGGCGCAGTTGTCGGGGCCGTTCCCCATCCGAACGTACGGACCAACGCGTTTTTCCTGATCACGGACCGAGGGCTCAAGTTCCCGATCGCCAACGACGACTCGCTCGAGGCGCTCGGCTACGGCGACAGCGACATCGCCCGGCTTCCGACCGGCTTTCTGGAGATGTTGCCCACCGGACCCACGCTCAGCCGGCAGGCCGCGAGCCAGATGGCGACGGGAAGCTCCTCGCCGGAGCAGGCGCCACAGACGCCATAGGTCGACAGCAAAGGGGCCTTGTCAGTGACGAAGGCTTGCCCGTGTTCTACCTCACTGCGCCATGATCGCTGCTGTGTCGGGCTTGCGGAGAAATCGGCGGCGAGGGCATCGTTGCCGCAACGGGTTCGTCCGAGACTCGTGGACGAAGAGCCGTGCGGGGAAGGAGCGTACCGATGGCCGGTACTGGCGGGGAGGACGTGACGCCCCCGGCGACACCGTCGGGCTTTGACACCCGGCCCCCGGAGGGCTTCACCGGCGGCGGGTACGGAGGCGGCGTGGACGATCCGTTGCCCGCCGGCTACGGCTGGGCACCGCCGCGGGCCCCGCTGCCGCCGGGCTGGCAGGTCGACCCACAGACGCGCCAGGTGCTCGCGCCCGGGATGCAGCCGTCCGGAGAACCGCCGAGCGGGCTGCTGCCCGGCTACAGCTGGATCGCCCCGGGCACCTCGCTTCCGGAAGGGTGGCACATCGATCCGGAGACCGATGTGCTCGTTCCGCCGAACGACCTGGCCAAGCGGTCGCAGCGGCCGGAGGGCACCGGAGTTACGGGCTGGAACGCCGGCGGTCCAGCCGCGGACACGACAGGGTTCTCCCCCGTGCAGGGTTTCGAGGAACCCGAGGCACCCTGGCCGCAGACCGGCCCGCAGCCACGCGTGGACGGCTAACGACCGGCCTAACCGGGGGCGGCGCCAGGATCCTCGAGATCGCTTCGGGCCCAGGATACGTTGCCATCGCGCTGGCCAAGACCGGAAGCTACGCCGTCACCGGCCTCGACATCAGCAAGACATTCGTAGAGATCGCGCGGCGGAACGCGGCCGGGGCCGGCGTTTCAGTTGATTTCCGCCACGGAAATGCCTCGGCCATGCCGTTCGACGCCGACAGCTTCGACTTCATTGTTTGTTCGGCCGCGTTCAAGAACTTCTCCCGGCCGGCACGGGCCCTGCAGGAGATGTGCCGGGTGCTGCGGCCGGACGGCACGGCGCTGGTTGTCGACCTGCGCCGCGACGTGTCCAAGCGGGCGGTCGACGAAGAGGTCCAAGGCATGGGCCTCGGCGCGTTCAGCCGGGTGTTCACCGCCTGGGCCCTGCGTGCTTGGCTGCCCAGACGAGCGTATTCCAGGACGCAGTTCGAGGACCTCATCGCACAGACGAATTTCCGCGCGTTCGAGATCCGGGAAACTCGGCTGTCGCTCGAGGTAGAACTGCGGAAGTGACCGCAAGAAGAATCCACAAAGACCGCGAAAGGCGGCCTCTCACCCGATAACCGGCCTGGTCGGCTCGTCCTCCCCCGATGCCGACGGGTCTTCCGGAGGAGGCGGATGCCAGCGGCCCGGGCGCCAGCGGCGTACCCGACCGCGCGGCAGCGCGACCGCGAGCGCGACTACCAGGACCACCGTCAACACCCCGGTTCCGGCGGACGCGAAGGCGACGTTGCGGGCCGTGGTGTCGGGGGGCGGCGGCACGCCCGGCGCCTGCGCCTGCTCGGGCGGCTGCGTCCCGGCGGTCGCTGTGGGCAGCACGCTCGCCACGGCGGCGTACGGGTTTACCACGCCGGCGCCGGTCTCGATGTTCTGCTCGCCCTGCACCGGCGGGTCCGCTGTCGTCGTGAGACGCTCCATCACCTGCGTGGCGGAAAGGTCGGGGTAGCGCGACCGCACCAGGGCCGCGACACCGGACACGTACGGCGCGGCGAAGCTCGTGCCGTCCTGGGCCGCGTATCCCTCGCCTCGGCCGCGGATCGGAAACGTACTCGTGACGTTCTCACCCGGCGCGGAGATGTCCACGTAGGAGCCCTCGTGCGAGACTTGCGAGGGCTCGTCACCGGAGCCGACCGCCGCGACCGCCAGCACGTTCTCGTAGGCGGCCGGGTAGAAGGTCGCGTTCGCGGTTTGCTCGGGGTTCTGCACGTTCTCGTTGCCGGCGGCGGCCACCACGACGACGTCCTTGGCGACCGCGTTGTTCACCGCCGCCTGCAGCCGCGTGTCGTCGTCGGTAGTGGTCACCGATATGTTGATCACGTCCGCGCCCTGCGCGACCGCGTACTGGATGGCCTCGGCCATCCCGACGACGTCTCCACCGCCCTCCTGGCTGGCGCCGATCGGGTCGCTTTGCCGCAAGGAGAGCAGCTTCGCCCTCGGCGCCACCCCGTAGAACGAGACGCCCGAGATTTCCTTGGCGGCGATGATGCCGGCCACCGCCGTGCCGTGGCCGCTGCAGTCGGTGTCGAACGAGCCGGGGGGGTCGTTCAGGAAGTTGCTGCCGCCGACCACCTGGCCGCTCAGGTTGGGGTGGCTGGTGTCAACGCCGCTGTCGATGACGGCCACGGTGACGCCCTCGCCCTGGGTTATCGGCCAGGCCCGCTTCGGCTGCAGCCGAAGCAGCGCCGGTGGGTCCGCGACGGGCTTGCCCGGGCCGCTCTCTTGACAGTCCTGCGCGAACCCAGCCTGCGCCGTGCCGGCTACCAGCCCCGCGGCAGCTAGCAGTACGACTGCGACGAGACGTCCGGCGTGGCGCATCGTGGCCCCCTTCTCCACGCCGGCAGCCTAGCGGCCTCTAGGCATCGCCGCTCGGGGTGTCCGATCCCTCCGGCAGAGACTCCCAGATCTCCTTGCACGCGGGGCAGATCGGGTAGCGCTGCGGGTCACGACTGGGCACCCAGACCTTGCCGCACAGCGCGACGACCGCAGTGCCGGTGACGGCACTCTCCACGATCTTGTTCTTGTCCACGTAGTGCGAGAACCGCTCGTGGTCGCCGTCGTCGCCGTGGGAGAGCCGCGGCTTGGTCTCGCTTTCGGGAAGAGTCCTGGTGCTCACGCCCTCAAGTGTAAGGGCTGCCGGCCGGGCCGTTCAGTTCATCGTCGGGTCGTCCGGGAACGTCGCGACGAGGGCGAGGTCGCCGCCCTGCCGGCGCAGCACCGCCCGCCAGAGATACGCCGGATCCTCGGCGAACGCGTCGGCCGGCTCGGCCGACATGACGTACCACGCGCCCTGCTCGATCTCGCCTTCCAGCTGGTCGGCCCCCCATCCGGCGTACCCGGCGAATACCCGCAACTCCCCCACCTCGGCGGCCAGGATCTCCGGAGGAGCGTCGAGGTCCACCAGGCCGAGCCGGGCCACCGCCGGCGTACCGTCCAGCCCGCGCCAGCCGAGCGGCTCACCCTCCCCGGACACCGAGGCGAGGGCGAGCGCGCTGTCCAGCGCCACGGGGCCGCCCTGGAACACCACCGACGGGCCGCTGGCCAGCTCCGCCCACGGCGGGAGGACGCGTGACACCGGCACCTCGGTCGGCCGGTTCAGGACGACGCCGAGCGTCCCCTCCCCGGGCGCGTGCTCGACCACCAAGACCACTGTCCGCCGAAAGTTCGGGTCCGCGAGCAGCGGCGTCGCTACCAGGAGGCTGCCCGCCGATATCGCCGTATCCATGCTGCCACCATGGTCTCAGGCGGCGACGAGGCAGTGAGCGTTTTCTGTTGCGGCCGTGTCCGCCGTGACACCGATGCCCGCCTGCCCGTGACCGGATGCGGCCACACCGGCTATCGCGCCACCTCGGGCGGGGAGGACGGCTCCGCCGCCCGGACGCGGGCCGCCGCCACGATCAGGTCGACGCTGCTTTCCAGCGGCAGCACGCTGGTGTTGACAACCAGGTGGTACAGGGTCGGATCCGCGGGGTCGACCCGGTAGAAGTGCTTGACGTACGCCGCACGCGCCCGGTCGCTCTCGTCCAGGAGGGCGCGCGCGGTCTGCTCGTCGATCCCCCGGAGCCGCGCCGCCTGGGCGATCCTGCGGTCCCGCCGGCCGTCCAGGCGTACGTGCAGGGCACTTGGGTGGTCGGCGAGGACCATCGCGCCCGCGCGGCCGAGGATGACGCCTCCCTGGCCGCGTACGATCTGCCGGATGACCGATTCGGTCTGCGCGACGAACTCCTCCTCCGGGATGAGTGCCTGGTCCGGCAAGACCGGGTCCACACCACCGAAGGTGACGCTCGGCAGACGGGCGGCGCTGGCGAGCAGCCGGCCGAGCCCGTGTGCGGCGCGGTCGTCGTGGGCCAGGGCCTCCTCCAGCGGCACTCCGATCTCGGTCGCGACGGTGGCGGGGATCGCCCGGTCGACGAACGGCACGCCCAGCCGCTCCGCCACCGCCGGTCCGACCACGCTCCCGCCGGTCCCGTAGGTCGCCGATACCGTCACCACGTACACAAGGCCGCCTCCTCGACGATCAGTTTGTACCCACGCCGCGCTGCGGCCTACCACCTGGTCCATTCTCGGAGGCACGCGACACCGGCTATGGTTGGTTGCTGCGATGAGCGAGACGTCCGCCGCCGAAACGGCCGAGCCGGCCGGGCAGGCCGAGCCGAGGGCAATCGATGCCGGCCGGCTTCGTGTTGCCATCGTCCGGATCGCGCGACTGCTGCGTCACGACATCGCCGGCCTGACGCCGACCCAGGCGTCCACTCTGGTCACAATCGAGCGGTGCGGTCCCCTGCGTCTCGGCGACCTGGCGGCGCACGAGGGCGTCACGCCCTCGACGCTGACCCGGCCGGTGGCGGCGCTGGAGGAGGGCGGGTACCTGGAACGGCGCACCGATCCGGCCGATGCCCGGTCGAGCGTCGTCGCGGTGAGCTCGGACGGCCGCAAGCTGCTCGCGACCATCCGGGGCGAGACGACGGCTCTGCTGGCCAAACGGCTGGAATGGCTCAGCGAGGAGCAACGGGCCGCCCTCGCCATCGCCCTTCCCGCACTGGAACGACTCGCCGACATGGACCCCCGCGAGGCCACGACGCGCCGCTGACCGCCGATGCGCCGACGGCTTGGTGGTCGGTGCCCGCTCACACGCCCTAGTACAGGGCGCTGGTGAGCGCGGCGCGGGCGCGCTTGACGCGGGGATCGCCGGCCGGCATGACGTCGAACAGCGTCAGCAGGTGGATCCGCGCCCTCTCCCGATCCTCGCCCTTGGTACGGCGGACGGTGCCAACCAAGCGATCGAACGCCTCCTCCATCCGCCCGGCGAGCATGTCGATGTCGGCGACCCGGCACTGGGCCTCGACGTCGTTCGGGTTGGCCGCGGCCTCGCGGCGGGCGGCGTCGGCGTCGACATCGCGGCCCCGCCGCATCAGCTCTACCTGTGCGAGCCCGACCTTCGCCGCCTCGTCCGCCGGCGCGCGGCTGAGGATCTTCTGGAACGCCACCGCCGCCGCGTCGAGATCGCCGCGGTTGATGGCGTCGTTGGCCTCGACGAGCTCGGGGTCGGCCGGCTCCTCCGGCACCTCGGTCGCCTCGCCCACCTCCGGCGGCTGTCCCTCGGCCTGGGCGCGCTCGACCGCCGTGAGGAGCTGGTCGAGCCACTGCCGCACCTGGGACTCGGGCAGTGCGCCCATGAAGCCGTGCACGGCCTGGCCGGCGAAGACCGCGATCACCGTCGGGAGGCTCTGCACCCGCATCGCGGCGGCCAGCTGTTGGTTGGCGTCCACGTCGACCTTGGCGAGGATCCACCGGCCGCCCGCCTCCTGGGCCAGTTTCTCCAGGATCGGGCTGAGCTGCTTGCAGGGCTGACACCAGGTGGCCCAGAAGTCGATCACCACCGGTACCGAGCGGGAGCGCTCGACGACCTCGGTGTTGAACGTCTCCTCTGTGACCTCGATGACGTTCGGTGAGCCGCCGCCTGCCGTCCGCCGTTCCGCGGCCGCCCTGCGAGCACCCAGGTCGACCGCCCCATGCAGCGAGAAGTCCGATGGTTGCATGGTTCCATCCTGCCCGATGTCAACACTGCGTACGACAGCAGGCGCCCTTTCTAGCGCCCCCTTGGTCGTGCGAAGCCTAGAACTTCGGTGGCTCCTGATACATGCCCCACTCCTCGCGCAGCACGTCGCAGATCTCGCCGAGCGTCGCCTCGGCACGCGCGGCATCGAGCATCGCCGGGATCATGTTCTCCTCGGTGCGCGCGACCTCGACCATGCGCCGAAGCGCCGCGTCGACGGCGTTCCCGTCGCGCTGCTCCCGCCGTTCGCCGAGCGCCCTCCGCTGCTCCCGCTCGATCTCGTGGCTGATCCGCAGGATCTCCAGCGGCTCCTCGGTGGTCTCGGTGTGGCAGTTGACACCGACGATCTTCTTCTCGCCCTTCTCCAGCTTCTGCTGGTAGGCGAACGCCGCGTCGGCGATCTGCGACATGAACCAGCCGTCCTCGATGCCGCGCAGGATGCCGGAGGTCATGGCGCCGACCGGGTGCTCGACCTCGTCGCCGCCACCCATCTCCTTGATCTTGGCGAAGATCCGCTCCGCCTCCTCCTCGAGCCGGTCGGTCAGCGCCTCGACGTACCATGACCCGCCCAGCGGGTCGGTGACGTTGGTGACCTCGGTTTCCTCCATGATCACCTGCTGGGTACGCAGCGCGATCTCCGCCGCCTTCTCGCTGGGCAGCGCGAGCACCTCGTCGAGCGCGTTGGTGTGCAGCGAGTTCGTACCGCCCAGCACCGCGGCGAGCGCCTCGATAGCGGTGCGGACGACGTTGTTGTCGGGCTGTTGGGCGGTCAGCGAAACGCCGGCGGTCTGGGTGTGGAACCGCAGCCACTGGGCGCGCTCGGTGGTGGCGCCGTACACGTCCCGCATCCAGCGGGCCCATATCCGCCGCGCGGCGCGGAACTTCGCGATCTCTTCGAAGAAGTCGACGTGCGAGTCGAAGAAGAAGGACAGCCCGGGCGCGAACGTCTCCAGATCCAGGCCGCGGGACAGGCCCAGCTCGACGTAGCCGAAGCCGTCCGCCAGGGTGAAGGCGAGCTCCTGGGCGGCGGTCGAGCCGGCCTCCCGGATGTGGTAGCCCGACACCGAAAGCGGCTTGTACGCGGGGATCTCGCGCGCGCAGAACTCCATGAGGTCGCCGATCAGGCGCAGGTGCGGCTCGGGCGGGAAGAGCCACTCCTTCTGGGCGATGTACTCCTTGAAGATGTCGGTCTGCAGGGTGCCGTCGAGGGTGTGGATGTCGACGCCCTGTCTCTCCGCCGCCACGAGGTACATGCAGAAGATCGGAACCGCGGGGCCGCTGATCGTCATCGAGGTGGTAACGGAGCCGAGCGGTATCTCAGAAAACAGGATGTCCATGTCGGCGCCGGAGTCGACGGCCACACCGCAGTGCCCGACCTCGCCGAGCGACCTGGGGTCGTCGGAGTCGCGGCCCATGAGCGTCGGCATGTCGAACGCGACCGACAGGCCGGCTCCGCCGGCCCGCAGCAGCTTCTTGTACCGCTCGTTGGTCTGCCGGGCGTTGCCGAACCCGGAGAACTGGCGGATCGTCCAGGTACGCCCGCGGTACCCGGTGTGATACAGCCCGCGCGTGTACGGAAACTCCCCCGGCCAGCCGATCCGCTCGAATCCGGGATAGTCGACGCCCGCGGGTGGCCCGTAGACCGGGGCCAGGTCGAGCCCGGACAGGGTGGTGAATTCGACGTCGCGCTTGCGTGCGGCGTCGTACCGCTGCTGCCAGCGCCGTTGACCAGCCTCGATGTCCTTCGCGTTCACGATGACCCGCCTCCAGCTTCGTCGGGCGAGCAGGTTCTACAGTCAAAATACTAGGACGTCCAAGTATTTCCCGACAGAGCGGGACGGGAAACAGGAAAGGGGACGCCTCAGGTGTCGTCGCGCTCCGGCAGGAAGTCGCCCACGTCCACCCGCAGCACCCGGAGCAGCGTGAAGAGTTGGCGGAGCTGTTCCTCGTCGTAGGCGCGCATGCCGAAGCGGGCCGCGATCAGGTCACCGGTGGCCAGCTCCACGACCTCCCGACCCTTGTCGGTGACGGCGGCGAGCGTCCCGCGGCCGTCGGCCGGATTGGGCCGCCGCTCCACCAGGCCCTGGCCCTCCAGGCGATCGATCGTGTTGGTCACGCTCGTCGGGTGCACCATGAGCCGTTCGCCGATCTTGTTGAGCGGCAACGCGCCCGCCCGGCTGAAGGTGAGCAGCACGAGGGCCTCGTACCGGGCAAAGGTCAGGTCGTAGGAACGGAGTATCCCGTCCAGCTCACCGATAAGGACCTGCTGCACCCGCATGATCGAGGTGACGGCGGCCATCGCCGCCGACGGGCCCCACCTGTCCTCCCAGAGGTGAGCGGCCCGCTCGATCGGATCGAACGGCAGGCTCAACGGGCGGGTCACGCCGACACTTTATTTGCTGACGGTTGGCCCGGTCCCCATCACTTCGCCAGATCGTTAACCAACTCGTCGGCCGCGGCGTACGGGTCGATCTCGCCGGCCACGACCAGGCCGGCGAGATCGACGAGCCGCCGGTCGCCGTGCAAGTCGACCATGCGCTCGCGCAGAACGGTCATGGCTATCGCCTCGACCTCGTCGCGGGCCCGGTCGCGCCGACGCCGCTCCAGCTCGCCGGTGCTGTCCAGCCAGTCGGCGTGCGCGTCGAGCTTGTCCACGAGCTCGACGATGCCTTCACCCTTGGGCGCGACGGTACTGACGATGGGCGGCTTCCAGTCGTCGGGGCCCCGCTCCGCCAGGGCCAGCATGGTACGGAGGTCCCGCACCGTGGCCTGCGCGCCCTCGCGGTCGGCCTTGTTGACCACGAACAGGTCGGCGACCTCGAGGATGCCGGCCTTCGCCGCCTGGATGCTGTCGCCCATGCCGGGCGCGACCAGCACCACCGTCGAGTCGGCGAGGGATGCGACCTCGACCTCGGCCTGGCCGACACCCACCGTCTCCACCAGAATCACCTCGCAGCCCGCGGCGTCGAGAACCCGCAACGCCTGCGGGGTCGCCCAGGCGAGCCCACCGAGGTGACCGCGGGTGGCCATGGAGCGGATGAAGACGTCGGGGTCGGTCGCGTGGTCCTGCATCCGGACCCGGTCGCCGAGCAACGCGCCACCGGTGAACGGCGACGAAGGATCGACGGCAAGGACCCCGACCCGCCGGCCCCGGGCACGGTATCCGCTCACCAACGCGCTCGTGCAGGTCGACTTGCCGACGCCGGGCGAGCCGGTGAGCCCGATGATCCGGGCGGCGCCGACGCGCCACCTGGAGCTCCCGCCTCGGCACAGCGCGGCCATGATCGGACGCAGCTGCGGTGACGCGTCCTCGACCAGCGAGATCAGCCGGGCGACCGCACGCCGCTCCCCCTTGCGTGTGCGGTCGACCAGATCCTCGACGTCGACCCTCCGCGCCACAGACCGCCTCCCTACGTCAGTGCTCCCGGGGTGGTCATGCCAGGGGCGCGCGAGAAAGGAGAGGGGCACCGACGACGACCACGGAATCCGGCATGGTGTCACGATATCGAGAGACACACGTCGCACCGGAGGCCGAACAGTGTTCACACGGATCGACCACGTCGGGATCGCCTGCCACGACCTGGAGGAGAAGATCGCGTTCTACACCTCGACGTTCGGCCTGACGGTGGCGGCTCGGGAGACCCAGCCCGGGCAGGGTGTCCACGAGGCGATGCTGCACGTCGCCGACGCGCCGGCCGGGTCGTCGTACGTACAGCTCCTGCAGCCGATTCACGACGACACAGCGGTGGGCCGGTTCCTCGCCCGCCACGGCGAGGGGATCCACCACGTCGGGTACGGGGTCGACGACGTCGAGGCGGCGCTGGGGATCCTCGCCGCGAGCGGTGTACGGCTCATCGACGACCGCCCACGGCACGGTTCGATGGGTGCCTCGATCGCGTTCCTGCACCCCAAGGCCGTCGGCGGCGTTCTCACCGAACTCGTCCAGGCACCGTAGTTCGGCCCAGTTCGGCTCGCCCCGGCCATTACCGTAGGCCTCGAGCGGAAGATGGGGAGCTGATCGTGGTGGAGCCGGAACACAACGAACGTCCTCACCAAGGAGACCCCTGGGGGGGCGTTCCGGAGCGAACTGGGTGCGTCCGCCCGAAGGAGCTCAGCGGGATGTCGCGGGGCTTCGTCGACGGGCTCGCGGAGGCCGGCATCGTGCTGGCCTGGTTCGCGCTCTGCGTCGCCGGCGGCGGCCTTGCTGATCCCCCCTTGGCCGTGATCTTACGGAGAAAGACAAAGCGGGCCGGTTTGAATTTCTGCAAGATCACGGCCAAATCGGGGGGCGTGGGTTACGAGCCGCTGCCGGGTCTGATCCGTTTCATCCCCAAGACCGTCGTGGGCCGCCGCGCAAGCCTCGAGGGCGGCGGGTTCCACCCGAAATCGTTCCACCGTTCACCCGCCTCGGGTTCTGGCGTCTCTCCGAAAGTCCGCAAGGGCGCCCTCGACGTGCTGGCGGACGTCGTCCGGCGTCCGCCCCTGCATCAACGAGTCGAGGTCGACGCCGTCGCCCAAGGCGGGCCGGACCACGTCGTTCAGCTGCTCCGCGGCCTTGGCGGCCGCCTCCTGGAATGTCTGCAGCACGATGCGCGCCAGCTGGTTGGGCTCGTACCGCAGCGCCCCGATCTCGAACTTCAGATCGCTGGGCGCCCCGTTGGGGCCGACCTTGGCCCACACCATCCGATCCGGCGAACGGGCCTCACCCGCGACCTCCGCCAGTTCCTCCTGCATCTCCGCGATGCGCTCGAGCCGCGACTCGGTTTCCCGTCGCAATCGCTCGAGCCACTGTCCCTGAGACTCCATGTGAACTGCTTCCGGTCGGGATCACTCCGCGGACCGAGCGGCCGACGACGGCACCCCGTACGCCGCCGGGCACGCTCGGTCCTTCCGTGGAGAGCAAGATGAGGGCGGCCCTGATACAGCTTTATGGCAACTGGCTGTGGCGGAAAGATGTCGAAGCGTATGGTTGAGAGCTGGTCCGCAAGCTAGCGTGAGGCCGGAGGCACGCCCGGGGTCACGCCTCGCACGGTCCTCAGATTTGGTTCTTCGTAAAGGCGAATCAATAGGATAAATCGGACAAGCTACGTATGACTGCCATTGTCGCCCCAGTAAGGCCCTGCTCGGAGTACTCTTCCTTTGATGTGCCGCTGGCACACTGCCCTGCTCGTAAAGGGTCTCGGCGTGCGCGGGTATCTGCCGCGTACGCAGCGTGCACGAGCCGACACACCGACGCGTAGCCGTCCCACCAGTCAGGATTGAGCCCCATGCAGCCCGACATCGACGCCCAGCTCAGTAACTTCTTTGAGGAAACCTCGTCCCCCCGTGAGTTCGACGTGGTGCTTCGCGGCTACGACCGGCACCAGGTCGACGAGCACATCAAGCAGATCGATGATGAGGCGCGCCGGGCCAAGGAGCAGGCCCAGGCGATGCAGCGCGACCTCAACGAGGCGCACCGTCAGCTCCAGGAGCAGGAACGGCCCAGCTACTCGGGGCTTGGCGCGCGCATCGAACAGTTGCTGCGTCTCGCCGAGGAGCAGGCAACCGAGCTGCTTCAGGCCGCCAAGTCGGAGGCCAACGAGATCAAGGCCGGCGCCAAGGTCGACGCCGCGGAGATGCGAGCCGCGGCCGAGAACGAGGCCGCCGAACTCCGCGCCACCGCGCAGCGCGAGGCGGACGACATGCGCAACGCGGCCGAGCGCGAGGCCGAGGAGATCCGGAACTCCGCCCGGCGGGAAGCCGAGGAGCTGACCTCCACCACCGAGCGCGAGGTGTCCAAGCTCCGCGCCACCGCCGACCACGAGATCGCGGAGAAGCGCGCCCAGGTCGAGCGGGAGATCGCGAAGCTGCGCACCACTACCGAGCGTGAGGTGGCCCAGCTGCGCGCCTCCACCAAGCGGGAGCGCGACGAGATCCTCACCACCGCCAAGCGGCAGGCCGACGAAATGCGGGCCCAGGCGCAGCGGATCCTCGAGGAGAGCGAGGCCCAGCGGGCACAGGCCGAGGCCGAGTTCGAGATCCAGCTCGCCGCCCGGCGCGAGGAGGCCGAGCGGCAGGAGGCCGAACGTCACGCCGCGGCACAGGCCGCGACCCAGAAGCTGGTGGCCGAGGCCGAGCAGCGGGCCGCGACCGCCGAGCAGCGGGCCACCAAGGCCAACACCCAGGCCGAGCAGGTTCGCCGCGAGGCCGACGCGCACGCCAAGCAGCTCATCGCCAACGCCCGGAAGAACGCCGACCAGGTGGTCTCGGAGGCCAAGTCGCAGGCCGAAGCCCTGCTGGCGGAGACCAAGGCCGAGGCCGAGCGCACCCGTTCGGCCGCTCAGCGCGAGGTCGACGAGCTCACCCGGCAGCGCGACAGCATCACCGGCCACCTGGCTCAGCTGCGCCAGCTGCTGGGCGGGATGCCGGTTCCCGGCGGGGAGGCGGCCCTGCAGGCTGTGTCCGAGCAACCAGCGATCGGTTCCGGCGAGCAGCCCGAGTCGTCGGAGGACGGCAACCGGAACAAGAACAACGCCGCCAAGGGCGACAGCAAGCAGAAGCAGCCCCAGCCCCAGAACCAAGGCGCCAGCCAGAACGAGGGCGCCAAGGAGCAGCAGCCCGCGGGCGCCCAGGAGTGGTGGCAGGAGTAGGAGACGGCGACACCTTCGTCGCCTTCGTCCCCTACCTTCGGCCTTTTCGCAAGGAGTCTGGTGTCCCCAGCATTTGGGTGGGCACTAGGCTCCTTGCCGCTGTTAGGGCCAGGGACACTGTCAGGGCCCTCGCGGTTGACACTGGTGGCACGGAACATGACGGGGAGCAGTCGTGGCCAAGGAAGAGGAGCCGGGCCGGGAAGGAGAGCGCGCGCCGGTCTCGGGACCGGAGGACGCGCCGCCGGACGACGCCGAGGAGCGTGAGCGACGACCCCAAGAAGGAGAGGAGCGTCGCCGCGCCGCCGAACGCGCCGAACGCGCCGACGAAGAGGAAGAACAGGGCGCGTTCCCGTTCGGGCGGCCCGGCCGTCCGCTGCGCCGTACCTCGCCGTTCCTCATGGGCTTCACCGGCGCGCTCGGGGTCTTCGTCGCGTGGGCGCTCGTCCAGTCGATTACCGGTGCCCGCCAGGTGCTCGTGCTGATCGTGGTGTCGATGTTCCTTGCGGTCGGGCTCAGCCCGGCGGTGGAGGCGCTGCGGCGGTGGGGGCTCGCCCGACGCTGGGCGGTCAGCATCGTCTTCCTCGCGGTCATCGCCTTCTTCGCCGGGTTTGGGTACGCCGTCGTCCCGCCGCTCACCGCGCAGACGACGGCGTTCGTCTCGGCTCTACCTGACTACGTCCGGGATCTGCAGAACAACGACATGATCAACCGGCTCGACCAGCAGTACCAGATCCTCGAACGGGCGGAGAGCTACCTCACCAGCGGGGAGCTCGGCCAGCAGGCCTTCGGCGGCGTCGTCGGCGCCGGCGTGGTGGTGCTGAGTGCCGTCTTCAGCACCGTCACCGTGCTCATCTTGACCCTCTACTTCTTGGCCTCGTTGCCGGCCATCAAGAGGATGGCATACGGGCTCGTCCCCCGCACCCGGCGCAACCGGGTGACCCTGCTCGGCGACGAGATCCTCGCCCGCATCGGCGGCTACGTCGGCGGCGTCATAGTCATCGCCGGGATGAACGGCACCGCCACATTTATCTTCCTGCAGATCCTCGGGGTCCGGTACGCGCTGCCGCTCGCCATGGTCGTCGCGCTCTTCGGCATCATCCCGATGATCGGGGCGACGCTCGGTGCCGTCGTCGTCACCGTGGTGGGGTTCCTCACCTCTATCCCGATCGGCATCGCTGTCGTCGTCTATTACGTGGTGTACCAGCAGGTCGAGAACTACATCATCTATCCGCGGGTGATGAAGAGCTCCGTCAACGTACCCCCCACCGCGACCATTATCGCGGCACTCGTCGGCGGCGCGCTGATGGGCGTCGTGGGTGCGCTGTTGGCGATCCCCACCGCGGCGGCCATCGCCCTGATCCTGCGGGAGGTCGTCGTGCCGCGCCAGGAACGCTCGTAGGGGGTGTCCCGCGACGTACCCTGTCTGGGTGGAACCCGTGCTGGTGAGCGCCTGCCTGGCCGGCGCGCCCTGCCGCTACAACGCCCGAAGCAAGGCCTCTGACGAGGTCACCGACCTGGTACGCCGGGGCGGCGCGGTCGCCGTGTGCCCGGAGGTCGTCGGCGGCCTCGGCGTGCCTCGGCGCCCGGCGGAGATCGTTGGCGGGGACGGCGACGACGTGCTGGACGGAAGGGCACGTGTCGTCGACGACTGCGGAAACGACGTGACCGACGCGTTCCTGTCCGGCGCGGAGCGGGCTCTGGACCTGGCCAGGCGCGCCGGGGCGAAGACCGCTGTGCTGACCGACCGCAGTCCGTCCTGCGGCTCCCGGGAGATCTACGACGGAACCTTCGGCGGCACCCGCAGGCCGGGCATCGGCGTCACCGCCGCCCTCCTCGCCCGACACGGCATCGAGGTGCGGTCCGACTCCGGATGAATGGACCACTCATCGCAACAGAGGGGGCGCATGCGTAGGTCCAAGGCGCTGATCGTTCTCGCCGGGTTGGTCGCGTTCGCCGTACTCGTCACGGGCGGCGTCGTGCTGTTCACCCGTACCCGCGGCTCGCCCGAGAAGGCGGCGGCACAGTACCTGGCCGCCTGGGAACGCGGCGATTACGCGGCCATGCGTGCGCTCGTGGCGGCGCCGCCCCCCGGCTTCAACGACTGGCACTCCGATACGTACAAGGACCTTGGTGTCGCCCGGGCGCGCTTTCGCCCCGGTGCGGTAGCCGAGCGCGACAACGCGAGGGTCGTCGCGTTCACCGCAACGCTGACCCTGCGCGGCGTCGGCGACTGGACGTACCAGGGACGGCTGCGCCTCATCCCGCACGAGCGGCAATGGCGGGTCGACTGGTCCCCGGCGGCCCTGCACCCGGCGCTGGCCAAGGGGCGGCGGCTCGACCTGGAACTCAGCTGGCCGGAGCGGGCACCGGTGCTTGCCGCGGACGGCAGTCGGCTGGACGCCCCGGGCCAGCCGGGCTCGGTGCAACAGCTCGTCGGGATCGTTGGGCCGGCCAGCGCCGAGGATCTCGACAGGCTGAAGGCCCCGTATCGGGACGGTGACCAGGTCGGGCGCACCGGTCTGCAGCAGGTCTACGAGCGGCAGCTCGCCGGCCGGCCGTCGGCGGTCATCCGAACCGTGGGTGAGGACGACAGGCCGGTCCGTACCGTCGGAAGGCTCGAGGGCAAGCCGGGCAGGCAGCTGCGTACCACCCTCGACCCCGGCGTCCAGGCCGCCGCCAGCGGTGCGCTCCAGGATCAGGAGAAGCCGACCGCGCTGGTGGCGGTGCGCCCCTCCACCGGGGAGGTCGTGGCCGTCGCCAACAAGCCCGGCGGCTTCGACCGTGCCCTGCTCGGCCGCTATCCGCCCGGCTCGACGTTCAAGGTGATCACCGCATCCGCGCTCGTCGCCGACGGCGTGTCCCCGGACGACCGGGTCGACTGCCCCAAGACCACGGAGATCGGCGGACGTACGTTTCGCAACTACGAGGACGAGGACTTCGGCAAGGTGTCGTTCCATACCGCCTTCGCCAAGTCCTGCAACACGACCTTCGCCCGGCTAGCCGCCGAACGGCTCGGCGGGGGACGACTCGAGGACGTGGTCCGGAGCTTCGGGTTCGGCGCGCCGCTGAAGCCGGGGTTGCCGGTGTCGGCCGGGCAGTTCCCCGCGCCGCGGGACGACACCGAGCTGGCCGCGGCCGCCTTCGGCCAGGGCCGGGTCCTGGCCAGCCCGCTGCACATGGCCACCGTCGCCGGCGCGATCGCCGAGGGCACCTGGCGGCCGCCGGTCCTGGTGCCCGATGCCCCGGCCGCCGACGGGCGCTCCGGCGATCGGACGAAGGCCCGTGACCTGGAGCCCGAGGTGGTGAAGGCGCTGCGATCCCTGATGCCGACGGTGGTCAGCGAAGGGACCGCGGCCGGGGCGGACTTCCCGTCGAACGTCGCGGGCAAGACCGGCACCGCGGAGTACGGTTCCGCCGAGGGCGGCAAGGACCCGCCCACCCACGCATGGTTCATCGGCTACCGCGACGACCTCGCCTTCGCCGTGGTGGTCGAGGGCGGGGGCGTCGGCGGGGAGGTCGCCGCCCCGATCGCCGCCGACTTCCTGCGCGGTCTCTAGGGTTTCCCGGGACACCCCTAATGTCCGGTCACATAGGTGGGGAGTCCGCACGGCGGTTCCACGACAGCCTGGCGGAGAGCTACCACCTGCTCTACCCGGACTGGGACGCCGCGATCACCGACCAGGGACGCGCGCTGGACCGCTTCCAGCTCCTGCCCACCGCGGAGGGCTCCCTTTCGGTCCGTACCCGGCGCGCCACCTATTGGGCGATCACCCGCAGCCAGCTCGCCGAGCTGATCTCCGCGGGCGGGTTCACCCACCTGCGCTGGCACGAGCCGCACGACAGTGGTTTCCTCCAGCCCATCCTGACCGCACGCGCGGAATGACGTGGATGTCTCCCCGCGGGGGCCTACTGTTAGTAGCGACAGACCGTGCGAGGTGGATTGTGGTTACGGTAACGCGAAGCGGTGGCCGGGCCGGTGGCGGTGGCCGGCAGTGGAGCCGTACGGCGGAGACCCGCCGTGTCTTCTTGAACGCCGCGAAGGAGGTCTTCACCACGCGCGGCTTCGCCGGGGCGAGCGTCGCGGAGGTGGTGGAACGGGCGAACTCCAGCGTCGGCAGCCTCTACCACCATTTCGGCGGTAAGAGCGAGCTGTTCCTCGCCCTATGGGAGGACCACCAGCAGGCCCAGGAGGAACGTGCGGCCGCCGCGGTCGCCCGCGCCCGCAAGGCCGGGGAACTCGATCCCCTCGCGCTCTTCATCCACGGCGCCCGGGCCTTCCTCGAGCGGAGCTGGGCCAACCGGGACCTGGTGCGCCTGTTCTACGACGGGGACGGCCCGCCCGGTTTCGAGCTGCTGCGGCGGCGGCGCAACCGGGAGTGGGTCCGGCAGAACAGGGTGCTGCTGCGGGCCGAGGACAGCCGTGTCAACCGGGTGATCGTCATCGTGCTCACCACTGTCATCGGCGAGACGGCGCGTGAGGTCGTCTCCTGCGACAGCAAGGAGGAAGCCCATGCGGTCATCGAGGCGATGATGGGCTTCCTCCAGCGGCTGGGCCCGCTGCACCTGGGCGAGGAGTAACCGGCGCGGGGGCCCCGTCCCCTGCGCTGTCCGCGTCATGCGGCCAGCGCGTGGTTACCCTTGGCCGGCGATCCGGCCGCCCGGTGCGCGCGCGACCACGCGCAGACGACGACGCCCGCGGTGAGCAACACCAGGTTCTTCACCACGAACTCCCCCTCGGCGGTGAGCAGCAGCGGGTTGCCGCCCTGGAAGGCGACCTCGGGCTGGACGACGAGGACCCCGAACGTCGCCAGCATGTGCGCGACGTAGACCGGCAACAGCAGCCGCAACCCGATGCCTGCGACCAGCCACAGGCCCACGGCCACCTCGAACGTGCCCATGGCGGGCACTATCCAGGCCGGCGCCTCGACGAACGGCACCGTGTCGAGGACGAGCCGCGCGACGGGGGTGACATCGAAGACCTTCAGAGCACCGAACCAAACGAAGATCACGCCGAGCGCGATACGCAGCGTCGGCACGCTGACCCGGCCCAGCAGGTGGATGGCCCGGTCGTACCGGACCCGCAGTTCGTGGACGGCTGACGCCATGCCTCGCTCCTTGTGGATGGTGAGGAGTGGCCGGCTTCGTTGCACACCGGCCGTTCGGTCAGACCTCGATACTGGGTCGCCGATGCCCGTCGAGTCGTCGTCCGGAGGGCGTCTTCGCAGGTAGCCAACCTGACGTACGGACCCCTCGGGCGCTGCTGCGCCGCGCGTAGGGGATGTCCCCGACTTCGCGTACGGGACGTCTCTCCCCCGTCGGTGCTCAGCCCTGGTAGAGGTCGTGACGCTGGCGCAACTCGTCGCGGCGCTCCTTGATCCGCCGCGCGGCGCCAGTCGGGTCCGTGGCCGGGTGGACGTCGAAGTCCGCGAAGTCATGCCCGGCGCGCCAGAAGAACACGTTGTTCGCGCACCAGACCACGAGGTTGTACGTCACCGACAGCGCGGCCATTCCCGCCGCCTCGAACGACAGTCCGGCCCACGTGATGCCGAGCGCGGCGAGTTCGTCGCGCAGCCGGCGCGTCGCCTCCGTCGCCTCGGTCGGATCAGCCACGGCTCTCCCCGATCCCCTATCAGCGGTCGTCACGCAACTTGCGGCCATTTCTCTGGGCCGTGGGTGGATTCCCCAGCAGGTACGAGCCCGGCATCGACGCGGGTGATACCCCGCGGTCGGGTTGGTCAGCAGTTCGTTACACCCGAGGTACGCCTCGCTGTGTGATGGCGGGTCGGACACGGAGGTGGGCACAATCGGTCCCGTGCGCGGAGCGGACGTCGTAGTGATAGGTGCCGGCGTGATTGGGCTGGCGGCCGCCGGCGAGCTGCGTCGGGCCGGGGTCGACTCGGTTGTGGTGTTGGAGGGTCGCGGCGGCGTTGGCCAGGGCTCCTCGTCCCGGGCGAACGGCGGGGTGCGGGCCCAGTTCTCCACCCGGCCGAACATCGAGTTCTCCCGGTACTCGCTGACCGAGTTCGAGCGGATGCACGCGGAAAGCGGCGGCGAACTCGGCTTCCACCAGGTCGGCTATCTGCTCTTCACAGGGACCGCCGACGGCCTGTGTGGCTTGCGCGCCGCCCACGACCTGCAACGCGCGATGGGCGTGGACACCGAGTGGCTGTCCACCGACGAGGTACTCGATCGCGCCCCGTTCCTCCGGCCGGACGGGCTGCTCGCCGGGACGTTCCACGCCCGGGACGGCATCGTCGACCCGCACGGAGTTGTCGCGTTCCTGGCCGCACAGGCACGGGGGTACGGCGCCACGGTCGTGACCGACGCCGCGGTGCGGTCGATCCGGTCGGAGGGCCGGTCGGAGGGCCGGTCCGGGTTCCGGATCTCCTCCGACGCGGGCGACTTCGGCTGCGAATGGGTGGTGAACGCGGCCGGGCCGGATGCCGCATCAGTTGCCGCCATGCTGTCGCTGGATCTCCCCATCCAGCCGGTTCGCCGCAACCTCGCCTACGTCGAGGGGCCGCCCGCCCATGGGCCGGACGGAGGGCTCATCCCGATGTGCGTCGACCTGGACACCGGAGTCCTGGTCCGGCGTGAGAAGAGCGGAGGGTACGTGCTCGCGTACTCCAACCCGGACGACCCGCCCGGTCGGGAGACCACCGTCGACCCTGACTTCCTCCCCCAGCTCGCGGGCCGCATCGGGCGGCGTTTCCCGTTCCTGGAGAACGTACCCATCAACCCGCGCCACTGCTGGGCAGGCCTCTACCCGGAGACGCCGGACCACCACGCGGTGCTCGGCGCACCGCCGCCGCTGCCGCGCTTCGTGCAGTGCGCGGGTTTCGGTGGGCACGGGCTCATGCACGCGCCGGCCGCGGGGCGGGCGGTCGCCGAGATCGTGACCAGTGGTGAGTGCTCGACGTTCGACCTGCGCCCGCTGCGCCCCACCAGGTTCGCCGAGAACGACCTGGTGATGGAGTCCGCCGTGTTCTGAGAGCTGCGACCCTGGCCGTGCGACCCTGGCCGTGATCTTGCAGAAATTTCAAGACCGGTCTTGAAATTTCTGCAAGATCACGGCCAGGGGGAGACGACAACAGGTCCTCAGGCCGCAGTACGGGGCAGGCCCGCGACGAACTCGCGGACGGCCTCGTTGAACGCCTCGGGCTGTTCCACGGCGGTGAGGTGACCAGCATCGGGGATCGTCACCATCCGGGCCTCCGGAAGCGCGTCCGCCGTCGCCTCGGCATCGGCCACGGGCGACAGTTGGTCCTCCTCGCCCACCAGGACCAGGGCGGGCACCCGGGCCTTGCGCAACATCTCGAAGGAGTCGGGACGGCTCGCCATGGCCCGCAGCGACCAGGCCGCCGCCGGCGGCGGCGCCGACTGGACGAGCCCGCGGACCCGTCCGTACACCAGGGCTCGCCGCTCCTTCGTGGTAGAGCCCACCAAGCCCGGAAGGACCTCCTCCAGCAGCACGTCGGGCCGCTCGTCGGCGAGCACCCGGGCGGCGCTGCGTTCCCGGTTCGCCCGGGCCGCCTCCGGGTCGGCGCCGGCCTTGGTGTCGGCGAGGATCAGGCCCAGAACCCGGTCGGGATGGCGGCGCAGGAACGCCATGGCCACGTACCCGCCCATGGACTGGCCGCCGACGACCGCCCGATCGATGTTCTTCGAGTCCAGCAGCGCGGCCACGTCGTCGGCCATGAGATCGATCGACGGGTCCTCGCCGCCGAGCGGCGAGCCACCCCAGCCGCGCAGGTCTGGCGTGATCACCCGGCACACACCGGACAGCCCTTCCCGCTGCGCGAGCCACATCGCCGACGACAGCGGAAAGGCGTGCAGTAACACCAAGGGCAGGCCGGTCCCGGCCTCGCGGGAGTAGAGCTCAACCGGCATAGGCGAAACGGTACCGGGTAGGCCTGCGGGCTTTCGTCGGGTTCCGCGTTGCTGGCCCGGTTGCGGACTCGGATCGGCTCCCCGGCTACGTCGCGGACTGGCCGCCGTCGATGACGAGGACGTGCCCGGTCATGTACGACGAGGCGTCGCTGGCCAGGAACACCGCCGGGGCGATCATCTCCTCGACGCGCGCCCAGCGGTCCATCGGCACCCGGGACATCAGCATCGCCGAGGCCCCCTCGTCGCCCCACAGGTTGCGGTTCAGCTCGGTGGCCACCCATCCCGGGCACAGCGCGTTTACCCGCACGCCGTGTGGTGCCCACTCCACGGCGAGCGTCTTGGTGAGTGAGATCAGCGCGGACTTCGAGGCACCGTACGGCGCGACGCCCGGCGAGCCGACCAGCCCCGCCACCGAGGCGACGTTGATGACCGCCCCGGATCCGCGCTCCAGCAGGTGTGGTCCAACCGCACCGCAGACGTGCACGGCCGCGTCGACGTTGAGCCGCATCACCTTCTCCCAGCCGGAGAAGCGCATCTCGGTGAACGGCACGGCGAACCGGGTACCGCCCGCGTTGTTGACCACGACGTCGATCCCTCCGAACGCCTCGGCCGTCCGAGCCACGGCGGCGTACACGGCGTCCCGGTCGGTGACGTCGCTGGGCAGCACCAGGGCCTTGCGGCCGTGGGTCTCGATCTCGGCGGCGACCTCGTTCAGGGCGTCCTCGGTACGGGCGACGAGCGCGACATCAGCACCCGCGGCGGCGAACCCGACCGCGATGGCCCGCCCGATCCCGCGCGAAGCCCCCGTGACGAAGGCACTCTTGCCGCTCAGCTCGGCACCGGTCACCATCTTCGGATCCTACGGCCACCCCTCGGGGAGGGGGTACGCCTGCGGGGCGACCCGCTTCACGATCTCGTTCAGCACGATCCGTACGTACGGCTCACCCACCCACAGGTGCCGCGCCCCTTCCACCCCGATCACCTCGGCCTGCGGTATGCGGGAGAAGCGGGCGCGCGCCTCGTCGGGGCGCAGATAGTCATCGAGCTCCGGCACCAGGGCGACGACCGGCACCCCGGACTTCGCCCACACGTCCATGTCGGCCTCGGTCGCGCGGCGCAGCGGCGGCGACAGCAGGACCGCGCCCTCGACCACCGGGTCGCATCCCCACCGCAGGGCCAGTTCGGTGCCGAACGACCAGCCGAGCAGCCACGGCCGCGGCAGCTCTTCGAAATCGGCGTACTCGAGCGCGGCCGCCACGTCGTACCGCTCGCCCTCACCGCCGGCGAACTCGCCCTCGCTGCTGCCCTGCTCGGACGAGGTTCCGCGGGTGTTGAAGCGGAGCATCGCGAGACTCGCCATCGCCGGGAGTCGGGCCGCGGCCTTGCGGAGCACGTGGCTGTCCATCATCCCGCCGTGCGTGGGCAGCGGATGCAGGCAGACCAGCGTCGCGACCGGCTCCTGCTCCTGTGGCATGGCCAGCTCGCCGACGAGCCGCAGCCCGTCAGCGGTGTGCAGGGTGATGGGGGTACGGTGCGCCGGCAGCACTGTGCTCGGGCGTATCTGCATGATCCCGAATCTATTGGGTCAGCTCTCAGCGGCGGGCGCGCCAGCAGGCCGGGTGCCAGTGCCGCCGCTCCTCGACCCCGGAGGAGGGGTTCCAGGTTGGCCCCCAGACCGGCCACGCCACCAGGTGCGGGGTACCTGGCCGTACCTCGTGGTCGCAGCCTGGGCAACGATAGGTCTTCCTGGCCGCATGGCCCGCGACCTGGCGCACCACCCAGTCGCCGTCGGGCCACTGCTCGATCCGCCCGGTGCCTCGACGCGTACCCATGTCGGCCAATTTACGTGTCCTGCCCGTGACAACCGCACCTATACGTTCGGAGACGAACCTATGGAGCGGTACGAGCGTGATGTCCGGTATAAAGCAGGCTATTCCGGCGTTTTGACCGGGGGCACCTGAGCGGCGGGAGACAAAGCATTGTGAGCACGAACGGCACACCCGAGCCCCGTCCCCAGCGAGACGACGAGGAGGCTGGGCAGCCGCCGCGTCCGGACGATGCGGCCAGTTCATGGCGCCGCGGGGAGGCGGGGTCCCCTCCGCCGTCCCCCGACGATCCGTTAACTGACTACGAGACCCGCGGCTGGCAGGTGCCCACACCTCCGTACGGGATACCGCCGGACCCGCGGCAGGGGCACCCACCCGAGCAGCACGCGCCCGGAGGGCTGGCGCCCAACCCGGACGGGTCAACGCCGGAGCCGGCGAGCGAGGGCCCCGAGTACCACGGCTGGGGGGCAGGGCTGCCCAGCGAGCCCGCCGAGGGAGGCGGGGGCGACGCCGCGGGCGGTCCGTCGCCCTGGCCGGGAAGCGAGCGCGCCTGGCGGGCCGGCTGGCCGCAAGCTCCGGCACCGCAGGGTCCAGTACCGCATGCCCCCCCGCCGGCTGCGCCTTCCCCTCCACCCCCTCCCCCGGCTCCCCCGGCTTCCGCGCCGCCGGGACCGCCCCAGGGACCGCCCCCCGGGCGAACGCCGAGCTTCCGGGAATCCCCGCCCGCGGCAACCCATCCGCCAGCGCCACATCCGCCGGTGCCCCGTCCACCCGGGGTCCACGAGCCCGGCCGGCCGCCGCACCCGCCCGGCTGGGGAGCACCGGAGGACTGGCTCGTGCCGGCGAGGAGGCGGCGCCGCTTTCCCGGCACGGCACTGGTGCTCGCGCTGGTGGGCATCCTCGCCGTGGTCCTGGGCGGCGGAGCTGGCCTGTACTACGTGCTCAGCGGCCATACACCCGGAGACCCCCAGCTCCCTCCCGCACGCATCGCCGACACCGTCCTCGAAGCAGTTCCGGGAGGGGACGTGGACGGCCTCCACCAGGTCATCGGGGACGTCGCGGCGGTGGGCAACACGGTCGTGGCAGCGGGGTCGGAGTACGGCGGCTCGATCGGGCGGGCTCAGTTCCTCGTGTCCAACGACGGTGGAAGCACCTGGCGCGTCGCGCCGGTCACCGTGGCCGAGGGCGGCCAGCTCGACGGCAGCGCCCCGAGCAAGGTCTTCGGCACCTCCGGTGGATGGCTGGCGTTCGGCGGCCCTTCCGACCGCAGGACCGTGTGGACCAGCAGCGACGGGCGCTCCTGGAGCCAGCTCGGCGGCGGGTCCGACGCCTTCGGCGTACGGGACGAGGTCGCCCAGATCGCGCGGACCTCGAGTGGGTACGTCGCGGCCGGGTACCACGCCGCGGGCGGCGATCAGCGGGCCGACCTCCCGGTGCTGTGGCGCTCCCCGAACGGCACGTCCTGGCAACGCATCGGTCCGGATGAGGTCCGGCTTCCGACCGACGGCGACACCGTGGGACAACTCCGCTTCGCGGCGGCCCGCGGCAACGTGATTGTCGTCGGCGGCGACGTCGTCAAGGGCGACGAGGTGGCCGACGGCCTGTGGCGTTCCACGGATGCCGGCCGTACCTGGGAGCCCATCGACGTTCCCCAGGCCGACGGCTCCACCGGGAGGGTCCGGGGCATCACTGCGAACCGGTTCGGCTTCTTCGCCCTCCGGCAGGGCGGAAAGGACAACCACGGCGTCGTCCTGACCTCCCAGGACGGCGCGGCGTGGAAGCCGGTCGGCACCCTCGAGCCCTCCGGTGTGGAGATCGCGGACCTCCAGCGCATCGCCGGCAACGACGAGGGCCTCGCGGTGCTCGCCAACACCGAGAGCGACCGGTCGGTGGTGTACCGCAGCGGCGACGGGCGCAGGTGGGAGGCACCGGCCGACCTCGGCGAGAACAGCTTCCGGGCGCTCAGCAGCCTCACGCCGGCGCCCGGAGGTAGCACGATAGTGGTGGGCACCCGGCTGGACTCGGACCAGGACCCGTACCTCGCCCTGGCACGGGGCACCACGAGGGCGACCGAGATCGAACCGCAGACGGTCCCCGGCGCCGTACACCAGGAACGGACCCTCCGCGCGATCGCGGCGGGGGACGGAAACACGGTAGCGGTGGGAAGCGCCAACGGCGACGCGGCCGCCTGGATCTCGGCAGGTGGATCGGCCGGGGAGAACTCCTGGACCCCCGCCCGCAAGGATTCCCTGGACGGCTACGGTCAGCAGCGGCTCAGCGGCGTCGCTTACGGCGAGGCCGGCTGGCTCGCTGTGGGCACGGACGAGACCGACCCGCTCGTCGCCACGTCAGAGGACGCGCTGTCGTGGAGCCGCGTCGACGACGAGCTCTTCGAAGAGGGCTCGTGGTACCGGCGCGCGGCAGCGGCGGCGTACGGCCCGGCGGGCTACGTGGTCGTCGGCGCCGAGCGCCGGGAAGGCTCGCTCGTCGAGGCGGCCGCGTGGCGCTCGACCGACCTGGAGAGCTGGGAGCGGGCCGACGATCCGGACCTGGAGAACAGCGAGGGCGGCGGGTGGCGCTGGACGGGCGACGTCACTGCCGACTCCGCCCGGTACGTGGCCGTCGGCGCCATCGGCGACCCCGACGCCCCGGGGCCGCGCAAGGAACGCCCGGCGATCTGGATGTCGCAGGACGGCATGAGCTGGGATGTCCACCAGCCGACGCTGCCGGCCGAGGCGTCCTATGGCTACCTCAGCCGGGCGGCGATCAAGGGCTCGACCGTGGCGGCGCTCGGCGTTGGGCAGTCCGCGAACGGAGCCTTCCTCTTCTCCGTCGTCTCCAACGACGGAGGCAAGACCTGGCGATCGGTCCGGCTACCCGACGAATCACGGGCGGCGGAGCTGGAGACCGGCGCCATCGCGATGACCCCAACGGCGGAGGGGTTCGCCGCGGTGAGCACCTCGGGTGCGCCCGCAACCTACGACGTCGTGCTGTGGACCTCGACGGACGGCGCGTCGTGGCGGCCCATCACACCACGCGGTACAGGTCTGTCCGGCGGGGGGACGCAGCGCGTTCACGGGCTCACCATGCTCGGCGGACGGCTCGTGGGCGTCGGCACCAGCGCCGACTTCGAAGGCGAGCACGTAACCCTGTGGCGGACCCCGCCGCCGTGAGCTATCCGTCGCGCCCGCCACCTCCACCGCGGCCCCCGGGCACCTCCGGGCCCGACGTGCCGCGGGTGGTTCGCCGCGCCCCGTTGGTGTCGGCGGTGGTCATCCTCACCATGCTCGGCGTGGCCGCACTGACGTTCGGCATGTCCACCAGGAACTCACCGTCTCCGGGGAACGTACGGTGCGCCGATCCCGACATGTCGGTGCCGAACCCCTATCCGATCTCCGGCTACTGGGTGTTCCCGCGGAAGGACCGTTGCGGGTGGCGAACGGCGCTGGAGGCGATCCACCGGGTCGGGGGCGACACGCTGATCCAGTTCGGCCCGCGGCTGGAACCCCGACGGATCGGGCGGACCGGTCAGGTTCTCGACGACTCCGGCGCCGTCGATCCGGCGTTCACCGACTGCGTGGACGGCGGCAAGACCTGCTACCAGGCGGCTCGGGACGCGTTGCGCGCCGCCCACCCGGCCAACGCGATAGTCCAGACCTACGCCTACCGTTCGACCGAGCCGTTCGGCGGGGCGCTGGCGGTCTGCCCCGAGATGGACGGCCGGCTCGTGGTCGGCTCCCGGGTGTACTACCGGCTGCTGCTGCCGGCCGACGCGCCGGGCGACGAGACCTGCGACTTCGGCAAGGGAAGACAGTACCGGCTGATCCTGGTCGCCGGGTCGACGAACGACTCGGTGGGGATGATGCTGGACGAGGCCGACAGGTTCGGCATGAGCGCGTTCGTCGGCCTGCCCACCTCACCGAGCGATCCGGTGCACAAGTGGACCGCGTCGCTCGCCCACTCCGACACCCTGGTCGCCTTCACCCGCCGGGTGCTGCGGAGCTACGCGGAGCGGTACGGCGGCCACGCCTCGTTCCGGGGCTTCTACCAGACCTTCGAGATCCAGCTCCGGCGGTGGCGGAATCCGGCCCGGGCGACGACCCTGCAGGTGTACGCCGCGCAGCACGCGGTGGTGGACGACGTGCTGCCGGCCAAGGACATCCTGATCAGTCCGTACTGGGATGCCCGCCGCCTGGTCGGCTCCGGCACCCCGCCGGACCAGGTTCGGGCCGGCTTCATGAACGCCGCCGCCACCGGGGTGGACATCATCGCTCCCCAGGACAGCAGGGGCACCGGCAAGGCGGCGCCGTTCTGGGACCACGAGGCCGCGCAACCGGTGGATCGCCGGCTGCATCCGGTGTTCGGGGTGGGAGACACCACGTACGACAAGGCGTACTACGCGCCGGTCAGAGACTACTACCGCGCCGCCGCGCAAGCCCGGGACCGGCTGGCCGAGCGCGGCCAACACGTGGAGCTGTGGGCGACGCTGGAGGCCTTCGAACCGACCGGGCAGCCCCGCTGTGCCCCCTTCACCTCGCGGGGCCGTACCGACAAGGCCCGGCTGGACGGAGCGCTCACCGCCGCCGGGCCCTATCCCAGCAAGGTCATTTCGTTCATGTGGGACGGGCTGTACACCTGCCGGGCGGGAAGGCCGGCGTCGCTCGCCGAGGAGATCGCCGGCGACTGGGACCGGCCGATCGTGACCCAGGCATTCCTGTCCACGCGAAGCGGACGCGACGGCTTGATCGTCCGCGGCTATCGGCTCGACGCCGGCACGGTCACACTGACCTGGCAGGGCTCAGGAACGCGACGGCTCACGGTCCCGGGAGGCGGCCGGTACGATCCCGCCGCCGGGCGGCGGAACCCGAAGCAGCCGGAGCGGATGGAGGAGCTGTGGGTGCCCCTCCCCAAGGATCGGCTCCGCGACGCCCGGCAGGTCCGGATCGACCTCACCAACGGCTCGGGCAAGAGGACCCTCCGCCCCTATCCCCTGCTCCTCCCTTGGCCGTGATCTTGCAGAAATTTCAAGATATATCTTGAAATTTCTGCAAGATCACGGCCAAGGGAGGAGCGTCAGATGAGCACGTGCTGCTCCGGCGCGCCGTAGAACTCCACCCGAGCGTTGCGCAAGAACTCGCCGTCGCCCACCTGCCAGGTGTGGGCCTCCGGGCTCGGCTGACGAACGCAGACGTAGGAGTACCTGTCGCCGGAGTAGATCCGCACACCCGCCTCGGCGGCCCGCTGCTGCAGCCGGGTGTCCTCTCCCCGGGAGACGTCGGTGAAACCCAGCTCCCGGAGGATGTCCGCGCGGGCGACCATGGTGGCCCCCATCACCATGTCGACGTAGCTGTGCTCCAGGTGGGGGCTGCGCAGCACCGTCGCGCCCGTCGAACCCAGGTGGACGTGGAAGGCCCGTTTCCCCACGATGCCGGCGTCGGTATAGGAGAAGGCCGGTATGAGGTCGGAGAGGTAGTGCTCTCCGTAGACGTCGTCGTCGTCCATCTTCGCGACAAGCTCACCGTCGGTGGCCTCGAGAGCCATGTTGAGACACGCGCCCAGGGTCGACGACGCCTCCGCGGAGCGCACCACCACGTCCTCGACGCCGTGCGCGATCGCCTTGTCGCGAACCACCTCCGGGTCAGCGCCGTCGCCGTGCCGCACCAGCACCAACTGCAGCGGGCGCCACCGCTGCCGGGCCACCTGCTCGATCGCGTGGGTGAGCTGTTCCGGACGGTTCGTCGCCATGATGACCGACGCCGAAGGAGTCCGGTGCGCCGTCGGCATGCCCAGGGTCTCCAGCACCGTGCCCACCCGGTGGGTGTAGGTGTGCCGGGCGAAGACCTCGCGCATCGCCAGATGCGTCTGCCGGTCCCGCAGATGCGGGCTGGCGAGCAGCATGCCCAGCAGGGCGCGGGCCTCCTCCTGGGTTCGGGCGGTCGCGACGAGATCCCCGAACATCTCCTCGATCGCGCGCGAGTGCCCGGACAGGATGGGCGTGCCGCAGGCGGACAGCTCGAAGATGCGCCGGGCGCACATGGTCGGCGATTCGGTCACCGAGTTCACATTGAGGAAGACCCGGTAGGACCGGTACGCGGCGAGCATCCGCCGGTACGGCAGGGAGCCGACGACGTGCCCGTCGTACTCGGACGGGAACTGGTACCTGGAGTCTCCCCCGAGATGCCGGCTGAAGATGTGCAGTCCGAACTCCCGCGCGGGCTCCAGGAGCGTCCGCATCTGCTCGGCCCGTTCCGGGTGTCGATGGCTGAAGTACATGCCGCCGAACGCGACGCCGTAGCGGCGCCCGCCCGGCAGCGAGATCGGGTTGTGCAGGCGAGGCTGGGCGGCGAACGGCAGGACACGGATCCGGTCGTGGCCCAAGGCCTCCCGGTAGCGCGGAATGCAGTCGCCGTCGACGGTGAAGACCCAGTCGAACAGCTTCGCCGCCTCCAGGAAGCGGTCGAAGTTCGACGGGTCCTCCTTGTTCCAGAAGACCGTCGGGATCCCGCGGCCGCGGCACCAGGAGACGAGCTCGCGCAGCTCACGACCGGGGGCCTTCGGCCCCTCCAGCTGCCCCGTCCAGCGCCCGCCGTTGCCCTGCCAGGTCGACTCGACGAAAAGCAGCCAGGGCTGCTCCCGCTCAAGGACCTCCCGCCAGTCGGCGCGCCCGGGCTCCACCTGCCGCCACTCGTACCTCAGGGCCGTTGCGGAGAATTCGTCCAGGATCACGGCCACCGTCATGTCCTGGCGCACCACCGGGCCGTCCGGGAGGACGAGCTCCGGGATGTCCGGGACGGTGGCCGAGTCCCCGGGCGCTCCCCGGAGGGAGGTGACCGCTGACGCGCCCCGGGACTCAACGCGAGGGTCGGACGCCGCGGGCCGGGGCCGGGTCGGCGGCTGCGGGCGAGAGTTCTTACGTATCGCCCGCAGCATGTCGGCGGGAAACTCCAGGAACCGGGAGGGCTCCTTCTGAACCTTCCAGAACGCCTGCCCGATCCGCCACCAACGCCTGGCGAAGGACGAACTGAGCTGCCAAGTCACGTACTGGGTCCGGTAGGACTGCCAGCGAAGCCGCTCCTGGGTACGCCGCAGCTCCGCTGCGACGGCGTCGAGCTTCGTGGCGCGCGCCTGCGCCTCGGCCAACCGGCTCTTGGTGGTCCTGAGCTCCTCGGTGAGCTGCCCGATCGTGGCTTCCTGACGCTCGATGACCCGGCCGGTGCTCTGCCGCGTCTCGTGCAGCTCCCGCTCTATCCCGGCCAGCCTGGCCGTGTGCCGCTCCACCTCGGCGAGCCGGTCCGCCACCACGGCGAGCTGGGCGTTCTGGTGCTGCGCGCTCTCCAGCCGCGCCTCCAGCTCGCCGGCCCGGGAGGTCGCCGCGGCCAGCTGGGAGTCCAGGGAACGCGTCCGTGCGCGGGTCTCCCGCAGCTCCCGCTGTGCCCGGTGGAACTCGTCCTCCACGACCGGCTGGAGACCGGCGAGCAACTCACGCTGCTCCGCCAGCGGCATCGATCCCGGACGGCAGAGCGCGCGGAAATAGCCGTCGACGACGTCGAGGGTCTCGACCGTGACGAACGGCGTGAGCAGGCTCAACAACGAACTGACGTAGAACGTCGCCCGATGGTCGTGATGCGGCAGGTACCCGAAGGGCGTGGTCAACGCGAACACACCGGCGGGGCGCAACAGCCGTACGACTTCGGCCAGGATCGGCGAGGCGTCCACGTGGTGCTCGACGACCTCACCCAACAGCACTGTGTCGAACGAGGCGTCCGGAAGATCCAGCCGGCGGGCGTCGCCGACCCGGAACTCCAGCAGCTCCCGCACCACCTCCGGCTCGCGGATCCGATCCGCAAGCGCGTATTCGATCCGATCCGGCTCGACGTCAACGCCCAACGTCCGCAGCCCGCGCCGGGCGCAGAGGATCGAGGTGATCCCCTGCGAACAGCCCACGTCTAATACGGCACCCCGGGCCTGGTCGACGAGCCATCCGATGCGATGGCGCGCTATCCGCTGCGCCTGCTCATCCCAGATCTCGGCCTTGTACAGCTCAGAAATACGGTCGGCGTTCCCCATGCGCTCCCCTGAACGCCCAGCCGCCCGAGCAGAGGCTGGACATGGTCCCCACACCAAAATGCTCCCTTGCGGGAGAGTCTAGGCGAGCCACCCTACGCCAGATCGAAGGCGTACAAATATCACATAACGACTACGTCGCGAACGCAGTGACCAAGGAGGGGCAGCGGGACACCCCCTAGTCGTCGTAGTCGCGGAAGCCCCGGCCGCTCTTGCGCCCGAGATAGCCGGCCTTGACGAGCTGCTCCAGCAGCGGTGCAGGCGCGAAGCTCGGATCGCGGTACTCCTCGTACAGCCGCGTCTGTACGGCGAGCGCGTTGTCCAGGCCGTTCTGGTCGAGCATCTCGAACGGGCCCATCGGGTAGCCGCATCCGTACTTCATGGCGGCGTCGATGTCGTCCACTGTCGCGTAGCGTGCCTGCAGCATCTTCACCGCGTCGCCCAGGTGGGGGAAGAGCAACGCCTGGACGAGGAAGCCCGCCCGGTCGCGACACCGGATCGCCTGCTTGCCGAGCCGGCGGCAGAACGCGTGCGCGGTGCTGACCACGTCCGGCGCGGTGGCGATGGTCTGCACGATCTCGACCAGCTGCCCACCCGGCACGGGCATGCAGAAATGCGCGCCGACGACGTCGGCCGGCCGACTCGTGGCCATCGCCAGGTCGATGATCGGGACCGCCGACGTCACCGTGGCGAACACGGCACCCGGCTTGACGGCGCCGTCGAGGCCGGCGAACACCGCCCGCTTGTCGTCCACGCTCCCCTGGACGGCCTCGATCACCATGTCGCAGTCGGCCAGGTCGGCGTACCCGGCCGCCACGGTGATCCGCTGCAGCGCGGCCTTCTTGCTCAGCTCGTCGATCCGACCGCTGGCCACGGACCGGTCGAGGTCCTCCTCGATCGCGTCGAGCACGACGTCGGCGGTGTCCGCACCGTACGGCAGGAGCACCACCGGGTAGCCGGCCCGTGCGCAGGTGACGAGCACCGACTGGGCCACCGAATCGGCGCCGACCACACCCACCTGGTCGACCCTTCGCGCACCCGCGACCTGCTGTTCCTCGGTGGAGGTGTGTGCGTCGGCCACCGCCACCGAGGAGTCGGGGGTCTCATAGGTATAGAAACCGCGCCCGGTCTTACGGCCGAGCAGCCCAGCGGTGATCATGTGTCGCAGCAGAGGCACCGGGGCGTGCCGGCGCACCCGCGACTCGTTGAAGAGGGCCTCCAGGATGTCGTGGGCGACGTCGAGGCCGATCAGGTCGAGCAGGGTCAACGGCCCCATCGGCAGGCCGCATCCGACCCGCATCGCGGTGTCGATGTCCTCACGGGTGGCGTAGCCGGACTCGTACATGGCCACCGCCTGGTTGAGGTAGCCGAAGAGCAGCGCGTTGGCGATGAAGCCTGCCTTGTCACCCACGGTGATGCTGATCTTGTCGAGCCGCTCCAGGAGTCTCTCGACGTCGGCGACCACCTCGGCGTCGGTGAGCACGGTACGGATCACCTCGACCGAGCGCATCACCGGAGCGGGATTGAAGAAGTGCGTCCCGACTACCTGGGCGGGACGCTGGGTGGCCGCGGAGATCTCGGTGACCGACAGCGAAGAGGTGTTGGTCGCCAGGATCGCCTCGGCGTTGCAGATCCTGTCGAGCTCGGCGAAGATCTCCCGCTTCAGGTCGAGGTTCTCCGGGACCGACTCGATGACGAGATCGGCGTCCTTGACGTCGTCCAGGCAGGCGCTGAAGACGACACGATCGAAGATCGCGGCCCTGTCGTCGGCGGTGAGCTTGCCGCGCGCCACCGCGCGATCCGTCGAATTCCTGACCTGCGTCCGCCCCCGCGCGAGCGCCTCGTCGCTCAGGTCGATCGCTACGACCTCGACGCCGTGGCTGGCGAGAACCTCCGCAATCCCCGCCCCCATGGTGCCCAGGCCAACCACCCCGACCTTGCGGAACTCACGGGCCATCTCTCTCCGCTCTGATCGCCTTCATCCCCGGACAGGGTCGCGAAGCGATGGGCGACTGCCTGGCTCGTCCCGCGACGCCCGTACCCCCCGATGCCGGCTGCGCATTCCCGAACCGATGGGCCGTCTGTCGCGGCCCAATCACGTCACAGCATCCTGCGACGGAACCTATGTTCCTACGCTACTGCAAACGAACACCGCCGCGCCGTGGCTACCGGAGACGGGCGAAGAGACGGAGAGTGGACCGGGGGTGGGCGACGTGCCCCCACCCCCGGGGAACTATCGGACGCCTAGACGATCAGCAGTTGCGAAGTGCGGGTGACTGGTTGAGAAGCTGCCCGCGCGCGGAGATGAACTCCCGGTACGCCGGCCGGTCCTCCGCGTCGGCGGGGAACACGGCGACGCGGTGGCAGTTCTGAAACGCCAGACGCACGCCGAAGCGACGCTCCAGCGTACCGCGCATCGCGTCGCTGGCGAGCACGCGCAGCAGCTCACCGCGCGCCGCCTCGTCGGGTGGAGGCACCTGATTGTCCACGAACTCCTTTCCGTTGCCGTGCAGCCGCTCGATCAGGCCGGTGATGGTCTGCCAGGCGTACGGCAGGGAGGTGCGGATGCAGTCGACAAAGGCGTCGTCGTCGACCGGTCCCTGCTGCGCCTGCTCCAGCAGGGACGGGGACACATCGAGGGACACGGTCTGCTCCTTCCGGATCGGGTTTGCTCTCTGTGCTCGGACTACTCCGGAGCGTAGTAACGAAAATAGTTATCGTTTTCGCTCTTGTCTAGGGCCACCGTACTCTCCGGCGCTCGCGCGCATCGCCCACGAGTTACGTCGCCGGCCTCGATCCCCGCTACGGTGGCGCCTGTGCGACTGGTTATCGCCCGATGCAGCGTCGACTACGTAGGCCGGCTCACCGCCCACCTGCCCATGGCGCCGCGGCTCATCCTCATGAAGGCCGACGGCTCGGTGTCCATACATGCCGACGACCGCGCCTACAAGCCGCTCAACTGGATGAATCCGCCCTGCGCCGTACACGAGGGCGACGGCGTCTGGACGGTCACCCACGAACGGTCCGGCGAGCAGCTCATCGTGACGATCGAGGAGATCCTGCACGACTTCACCCACGAGCTCGGGGTCGATCCGGGCCTGCGCAAGGACGGCGTGGAGCTGCACCTGCAGGAGCTGCTGGCCGAGCGCGTCGGCACGCTCGGCGCCGGCTGGTCCCTGGTCCGGCGTGAATACCCCACCGCCATCGGGCCGGTAGACATCCTCTGCCGGGACGCCGAGGGACGTACGGTCGCCGTGGAGATCAAACGGCGCGGCGAAATCGACGGCGTTGAGCAGCTAACCCGCTACCTGACGCTGCTCAACCGCGATCCCCACCTCGCGCCCGTACGCGGCGTCTTCGCGGCGCAGGAGATCAAACCGCAGGCCCGGGTGCTCGCCCGCGACCGCGGCATCGATTGCGTCACGCTCGACTACGACGACCTGCGCGGTATCGAGCCCGACACGCCGCGCCTGTTCTGATCCGTTTGACGTAGGGCTCCGGTCTAGCCGTGAGGAAAGTCCAGCAGGCTCGCAACTAGCCGCTCGCGCTCCGCGGGGGCGGGGTATCTGCCGCTGAGCCCCTCGGCGCGGTCACGGTGCCACCGAGCGAGGGAGGTCCGGGCCGCCCGCGCGGCTCCCTGGTCGTTGCGCACGGGCTGCTGCGGTTCCTCGGTCGCCCGCCCCCGGTTGCTCCCGGAGCTCGGCGCGGCGTCTGCGCACAATTTGAGACGTTCCTCCCGGGACGTTCCTCTTGGTGCTTCTCTCTGCAGACGGTCGGCCGGCACAGTCATGACGCGGGTGTGACGCGGGTTGGCGGGCGAGATCACCGGGTCTGTCCATCGATCGGTGGACACGGAACTGATCGGCCGGTTGGCAGTGCGGCGCCGGGCCAGCGGCAATCGTTAACGCATGTCCACCGAAACGACCGAGCCCGCCGTAAGGGTGCGCGGGCTGCGCAAGCGCTACGGCACGACGGCCGCTGTCGACGGTGTCGACCTCGACGTCGCCCGCGGCGAGGTCTTCGCCCTGCTCGGGCCGAACGGCGCCGGCAAGACGACAACCGTGGAGATCCTGGAGGGCTGGCGTCGCCGAGACGCCGGCGAGGTGCGGGTCCTCGACCGGGATCCCGCGGCCGCGGACCGCCCTTGGCGGTCGCGCGTCGGGATGGTCGCGCAGTCGGCCACCGACACTCCGGAGCTCACGGTCGAGGAGATCGTGGCCCACTTCGCCAGCTACTACCCGAACCCCCGCGACCCCCGAGCCGTGATCGATCTCGTCGGTTTGCGGGAGAAGGCCGGGGCGCGGGTTCGACAGCTCTCCGGAGGCCAGCGACGCCGGCTCGACGTCGCACTCGGCATCGTCGGCGGCCCGGAGCTGCTCTTCCTCGACGAGCCGACCACCGGATTCGCGCCCGAGGCACGGCGGGACTTCTCGTCGACGACCATCCAGTGGTACGGGAAGGCCTGCGCGGCATGCTTGCCGCCGAGCCGGACATCGAGGTCGTCGCGGATGCCGGATCGGGAGACGAAGCGGTCGCGGCCGTCCGCCGGCACGCCCCCGACGTCGTGCTCATGGACCTGCGGATGCCCGGCGTGGACGGCGCCGAGGCCAACTCGCGGATACTGGCCGAACGGCCGGACAGCCGCGTCGTCGTGCTCACGACGTACGAGACCGACACCGACATCCTGGGGCCGTGGAGGCCGGCGCCTCCGGCTACCTGCTCAAGGACGCGTCCCGTACCGACCTCGCCGGCGCCATCCGCGCCGCGACCCGGGGTGAGACCGTGCTGACGCCCTCGGTGGCGGCCCGGCTCGTCACCCGGATGCGCGCGCCCCAGCCGGACTCGCTGAGCCCGCGTGAGGTGGACGTGCTACGGCTGGTCGCGCGCGGGTTCACCAATGCCGAGATCGGCCGGGAGCTGTTCATCAGCGAGGCCACCGTGAAGACCCATCTGCTGCGGGTCTTCGGCAAGCTCGGCGTCGAGGACCGCACCGCTGCCGTCACCGCCGCGATCCGGCACGGCATGCTCCCCGAACCCCCTTGGTCGTGACCAAGGAGAGGGGTGCCGGAGCAAACAGTCCGGTCGCACCCCAGGGTGGCTCTCGATACTTTATGGAGAGCGACCAGGAGGTGACCGATGGCGGTAGACGCAGCGGTAGCGGCGAAACCGACAGACGGACTGCGTACCTTCCCCTCCGTCAACCCCGCCACCGGCGAGGTCGTCGGCGAGCACAAGATCTACAACGAGGCGGTCGTACGGGCCGCTGTGGACTCGGCGAGGGCCGCGGCGGCATGGTGGGCCGAGCTCGGCTGGAAGGAGCGACGGCGGCTGCTGCTCGCCTGGAAGGGCGTGCTGGCCCGCCGGCTCGGCCAACTCGCCCAGCTCGTCCACGCCGAGACCGGCAAGCCGGTGGACGACGCGACGCTCGAGGCGGTCCTCGCCGTCGCCCACCTCGACTGGGCAGCCAAGAACGCCCGCCCGGTGCTCCGGGCCCGCCGGGTGCGCTCCGGCCTGTTGGCGATCAACCACACCGCCACCGTCGAGTACCAGCCGCTGGGCGTGGTGGGCGTCATCGGACCGTGGAACTACCCGGTGTTCACCCCGATGGGGTCGATCGCCTACGCCCTCGCGGCCGGCAACGCCGTGGTGTACAAGCCGAGCGAGTACACCCCCGGGGTAGGCGCGTGGCTGGCGAACACGTTCGCGGAGATCGTGCCGGACCGCCCGGTATTCCAGACGCTGACCGGCTTCGGCGAGACCGGCGCCGCGCTGTGCCGGAGCGGTGTCGACAAGCTCGCCTTCACCGGATCGACGGCCACCGCCAAGCAGGTGATGGCCGCCTGCGCCGAGACGCTAACCCCCGTGCTGTGCGAGTGCGGCGGGAAGGATGCGTTGATCGTCGACCGCGACGCGGACCTGGATGCGGCGGCGGACGCCGCGGTGTGGGGTGCGATGTCCAACGCCGGGCAGACCTGCGTCGGGGTGGAGCGGGTGTACGTGGTGGACAGCGTGCACGACGAGTTCGTACGCCGGCTGACCGAGCAGGCGGCCAAGCTGCGGCCAGGTGACGACCGCGAGGCGCATCTGGGGCCGATCACGATGCCGGGCCAGCTCGAGATCATCCAGCGGCACATCGACGAGGCGCTGCGGCGCGGCGCCCGCGCCGTGGTGGGCGGCGCCCAAGCGGTACGGCCGCCGTACGTCGATCCGACGGTGCTGGTCGACGTGCCCGACGACGCCCTGGCCCAGACGGAGGAGACGTTCGGCCCCACCGTAGTCGTGTCCAGGGTCCGGGACATGGACGAGGCGGTGGAGAGGTCGAACGCGAGTCGCTACGGGCTCGCGGCCACGGTGTTCGCACGCAACCGCCGTCGCGGCAGGGCGGCGGCGCGTCGGCTGCGTACCGGCGCGACGTCCATCAACGCGGTGCTGGCCTACGCCAGCGTGCCGGCGCTGCCGTTCGGCGGGGTGGGCGGCTCCGGGTTCGGGCGGATCCACGGGCCGGACGGGCTGCGGGAGTTCGCCCGGGCCAAGGCCGTCACCCGGCAGCGGTTCCCGCTGCCGCTGAACGTGACGTCGTTCCACCGCAGCGGGAAGGACGTCAGGCAGCTGGTAACCCTGGTCGGCATCCTCCACGGAAAACGACGCTGACCCGCCCCGGACTCCCGCCGAGATCTATGTTGTGGGGGCCCGAATCGGACAAGACGACCCCCACAACATAGATCTCGGCGAAAGCGCTAGCCCGGCGTGGCGGTTAGCTGCTGCGGCGCCGGGTCACCGTGGGAGTCGAGCGCTACCGGGGGCAGCAGCGATCGGCCGGCGACAAGGTCGGCGGCCTTCTCGGCGATCGCGATGGCCGGCGCGTTCGTGTTGCCGCGCGGCACGGTCGGCATCACCGAGGCGTCGACCACGCGCAGTCCCTCGACCCCACGGACCCGCAGCTCGGGGTCGCATACCGCCTCGCCGCCGCCCATCGCGCAGGTGCCGGCTGGATGGTAGAGGGTCACCGTGTTCGCGCGTACGTACTCCCGGAGGTCGTCCTCGGTCCGGGCGTGCGCCCCCGGCGCATACTCGCCGGTTGTCAGGCGGGCCAGCGGCGGCTGGTGTGCGATGGCCCGGGCCATCCGCACGCCCTCGACGAGGGCGTCGAGGTCCGAGTCGGCCGACAGGTAGCTCGGGTCGATCACCGGCCGCCACCGGGGATCGGGCGAACGGAGCCTCACCTGGCCCCGGCTGGCGACCGAGACGGCACCTACCAGGACCGTGACCCCCCGCGTCGGCGGCTCGACCAGCCCCTGCTCCAGGAAGGGCGTCGCGAGCACGTGGAACTGCACGTCCGGTGCGGACAGGCCGGTCCGGGTGCGGACGAACGCGCCGGCCTCGGCGACGTTGGACGCGAGCGGCCCGCGGTGCGTGAGCAGGTACCACAGGAAGTACCGGAGCTTCTCGGCGTCGAAGAAGTTGGAGACCCGCGGCGTCAGCCACATGGGCCCGACGACCGGATGGTCCTGCAGGTTCAGCCCGACGCGCGGCTGGTCGACGACGACGTCGATGCCGTGCCCGCGGAGGTGCTCGGCCGGCCCGATGCCGGACAGCAGCAACAGCTGCGGGCTGTTCACCGCGCCGCCGCACAGGATCACCTCGGCCTGGGCGAGCGCCTGGTGCTCCTCGCCGTGGTGCACGTAGCGCACCCCGATGGCGCGCCCCTTCTCGACGATGACCTTGGTGGCCAGCGCGTCGGTTCGCACGGTGAGGTTCGGCCGGGCCATCGCCGGGCGCAGGTAGGCGTCAACGGCCGACCAGCGCCGCCCCTTGTGCTGGGTGACCTGGTAGAAGCCGACGCCGTCCTGCTGGGCGCCGTTGAAGTCGGGGTTGCGCCGCAGTCCGTACGCCGCCGCGGCCTCGACGAACATCCGGGACAGCCGGTGGCGGTACCGCAGGTCGCCGACCCGCAGCGGACCGCCGACGCTGTGGTACCGGGACTCGCCCCGGGCCTGGTGCTCGGACCGCCGGAAGTACGGGAGCAGCTCCGGGTAGCCCCAGCCGACGCAGCCGTGGTCGTCCCGCCAGCCGTCGTAGTCCGCCCGGTTGCCGCGGATGTAGATCATGGCGTTGATCGACGAGCTGCCGCCGAGCACCCGGCCCCGCGGCCAGTACACCTGGCGTCCGTTCAGGTGCCGCTGGCCGGCGGTGGTAAAGTCCCAGTCGTGCGGCCCCTTGAACAGCTTGTAGAAGGCCGCCGGGATGTGGATCTCGTCGGCGTCGTCGGGACCGCCCGCCTCCAGCAGCAGCACCCGGGCGTCGGGATCCTCGCTGAGCCGGGAGGCAAGGACACACCCTGCGCTGCCGGCACCCACGATGACGTAGTCGTACACGGCCGCCTCCTCCGCTCTCGCACGCTCGTGATCGCGGGCAAGGCACCAGTGTGCCCGAGGTTCAGCGGCGGTGGGACCGATCCGAGTCAGGCGGGCCAGACCGGCGGACGCTTCTCCAGGAACGCGTGCATGCCCTCCTGAGCCTCCGGGGTCTGGCTGGAGGCGGCCATCACCTCGACGGCGTAGGTGTACGCGTCACGCTCCGGGCGGTCCAGGTGGGCGTACAGGGCCTGCTTGCCCAGCGCCTTGCTGCGGGCGCTGCCGCGGGTCGCCCGCTCCAACAGGTCCAGCGTGGCCTTCTCCAGCTCGTCGTCCGGCACCACCCGGTTGACCAGCCCCCACTCGTACGCGGTCCGGGCGTCGATGACGTCGCCGGTGAGCGCCAACTCCATCGCCCGCTTGCGGCCGACGGCCCGTGCGACCGGGACCATCGGGGTATGGCAGAACCAGCCACCCTTGCCCCCCGGCGTCGCGAACCCGGCGCTCTCCGCGGCGACCGCCAGGTCGCAGCTCGCCACGAGCTGGCAGCCGGCGGCGGTGGCCAGGCTGTGCACCCGCGCGACCACCACCTGCGGCACCGCCTGCATGGTCTGCATCATTTCGGTACAGGCCTGCAGCAGGGTGCGCACGGAGTCGTACTCGGCGCCGGCCATGTCGGCGAAGTCGTGTCCCGCCGAGAAGACGGGACCGTTGCCGGCGAGCACCACCCCCCGCGCATCGGTCTCCCCGACCTCCCGGAACGCGGCGAGAAGCTCCCGCATGTGGGCGAGCGACAGGGCGTTGCGCCGCTCCGGGCGGTTCATGGTGATCGTGACGTAGGGGCCTTCGCGGTCGACCAGGACATGCTCGTACGCCATGCCCCCACCGTACGACGCGAGGGGCGGTTACCGCGATACGGCCCTGATGCGCATGAACGTCACCGAGTTGGCCGGGAACGTGTGGGTGAAGGAGTTGCTGACGCCCTCCAGCCTCGACTCCTGGGGCTGGATCGGCCGCGACTCGGCGGTGTTGACGGCGTCCGGGTCGCCCTGGAGCGCCGTCAGGCGCGCGACCGGCGCGACCCTCACCCGCCGACCGAGATCGATCCGGGTGCTTGCCGGCGCGTCCTGCGCGTTGACCACCTTGACGACGAGCTCACCGGTCGCCTGATCGCGGGTGACCACCTGCCGGAACGGCTCCGCGACCTTGTCGTCGGTGAAGCTACCCCATTGCTGTCCATCGAGGAACAACGTGACCTGCCGTCCGCGCACCTCGATCCGCACGTCGTACTCCCGGCCGGTCTCGATCCGGGTCTCGTCCTCGATCAGCGTCTGCTTGCCGCCGTCGGTGGCCTCCTCGACGGCCGAGCGGGTGTTGCCCCAGCCACCGAGGTTCCACCAGTAGTAGTTGCCGGTGTCCCTGACACCGAACGCCACGAGGAACCCCTCGCTGCCGGACCGCTTGGTCGCCTTCACGTGCAGGTCGTAGTTGCGCCACGAGGGATCACCCGCGGTGACCATGGTGTCCTCGGCACCGGTGTCGTACTGGACGTAGGCGCCGTCCTCGATCGCCCACGATCCGCGCCCTGTGGCGTGTGTCCACTGCGAATCGTCGCCGGAGAAGTCGTCGCTCAGCAGCGTGTCCCCGTCCGCGGAGACCACCTTGACGTCGTCGTAGGCCGCGCTGGTGGCCCAGGTGGACAGCCCGATCGCGCCGGTGATCGGCTCCAGCGTTACGGGCGTCGAGGACGCCTCGCTGGGCACCATCTCGTCGCCGACGTTGGTCATGAACAGCTTCTGCACCTCGTAGCTCGTCGAACCCCAGGACTTCGCGTTGTCGAACCAGATCATGTCGGGTCGCCACTGCACGTAGCCCTCGTTGGCGAGCAGCGGGGCGTACGACGCCAGCTTGACGAGGTCGGCGTTGCGCTCCAGACCCGTCATGTACGCAGCCTCGGCGAGCGCGTTGAAGAAACGGTTGTCCTGCGAGGCGTATTCGCCGAGGAAGACCTCCGGCCCGTCGCGGTCGTAGGAGTCGTAGCGTTCGTTGTTCTCCAGGAACCACTGCGGGCTGTTGTAGTAGTGCTCGTCGACCATGTCGACGCCTCCGGCGCGGTTGAGCTCCCACGCGCGGTCGAAGGTCGGGCCGCTGTCGTCCGGTCCCGAGTTGCTGATCACGGTCATCTCGGGATACCGCGCCTCGATGGCCTCCCGGAACTTCGTGAAGCGCTCGAAGAACTCGTCCGGCAGGTTCTCCTCGTTGCCGACCGCGATATGGGTGAGGCCGAACGGGGCCGGGTGGCCCATCTCGGCGCGCACCCGGCCCCAGGTCGAGGTGGCAGGCCCGTTGGCGAACTCGATCAGGTCGAGGGTGTCCTGGATGTGCCGCCGCAGCAGCTCCGGATCGTCGGTGGCGCGGTTCTCACCGCAGCCGGTGACCAGCGCGGGCACGACCGGCAGCGGCATCGCGCCGATGTCCTCGGCGAACTGGAAGTACTCGTAGTACCCGAGTCCGTAGGACTGGTTGTAGCCCCAGAAGTTGGCGTTGGTCGCCCGCCGCTCGACCGGGCCGATCGTGTCCTTCCACTGGTACGAGCGGCGCCGCTCCCAGTTCGGCGCCTCGTACGCCTCGTGGCTGCCGGTGTTGACCAGGCAGCCGCCGGGGAACCGAAGAAAGCCCGGCTCGAGTGCGGCGATCTTGTCGGCCAGGTCCTTACGCATGCCGTTAGGCCGGCCCATGAAGGTGTCGCGGGGGAACAGCGAGACCATGTCGAGGCGGACAACGCCCGCACCGCCGGCGGCCACGGTCAGCCGGCCGGCCGTGCTGGAGGTGCGCGCGACGAACGTCGCGGTGTACCTGGTCCAGCGGTCGCCGCGAACCTCGATCCGCGACGGCTCGGCGAGCGCGGCCCCGGACGGATCCGTCAGGGTCACCGCGAGCGGGGTTCCCCGCGCCCGGTCGGTGCGGGCCCAGACCGAGAAGTCGTACGCCTTACCGGCAGTCACCGTGATGCCGGAGTTGTAGCCGGCGTTGGTGACGCCGTACGCCGCCGAAGCACCGCCGTTGCCGTCGAGATCCAGGCGCAGGTACCGACGGTTCCGCTCGTTCAACCGCTCGGCGTCGTCCACGACCTCGGCCGTGCCGGTCGCCCCGGCGACGGACCTGGGCGTCCAGGCCGTCAAGGGTGTGTACGACGGGTTGTCGACGCGGTCGTACTCGAACGACCGGTTCTGTACCAGCTCGGCGTAGAGCCCGCCGTCGGCGGCACGGTTGATGTCTTCGAAGAAGACGCCGTACATGGTGTCGGCGATTGGCGGACCGCTGCGACTCGGTTCGATGCGCAGCGAGTAGTCGGTCGCGGTGCTCGCGGGTGCGCCCGACGCCGGGATGGGCACGGATACCAGCGTTCCGGCAAGTAACGCGCCGAGGACGGGACCGAGTCTCGAGGGTGACCGCAACATGGGGACTCCACAAACGTATGCATGCCTCCGCACTCTCGACGTCAGAATGACGCACCCACGGGTCGCGTACTAGATGTGGTGGCACCCTCGATCGGCGCGGGACGCGCCGCGGTGGTTCAGCGGAGCTGGCCGCGGATGGCGCCGTCCGGGAAGTCGGCGTTGTGTACGTTCACGTAGAACATGCCGCGGTCGGCGACGATCTCGGCGAGCTCGCTCTCGGTGAGGACCATCGCCGCGTTCTCGTCGGTCTGCTCCTTGTCGGGTACCGCCTCGATGCAGTCGAAGGACACGCCGCGCACCGGCGGCTCGAGCCCGACCACGACCGGCCCGGCCTGGTCGCGTGGCGCCTGGTGTATGTGGGCGGCGGTCGGCGTGGCGATCTTCTTGGCGGTGAGGATGTAGCAGAGCCGGTCGCCTCGGATCTTGAAGACGAAGACGCCCCTACCGTCGGGATCGCCGGGTCCCGGAACCTCCGCCTCGCCCGTCAGGCGCGCGAACCCTGAAGTAGGCCGATCGCCGTGGCCCGGTACGCCGGCCGCGGGCATGGTTGCCGTGGCGAAGAGCGGCAGGACGGCGAGGGCGAGCATTCTGGTCATGGTGGCCTCCATGGCGGTTGACCGTCCCCCCGGGAACCACCACGCATCCGGACCACAGCGGGTTCAGCGCCGACCCGACAAAATGATTACTTCGGTGGGCGATAGATCACGTCGAGGTCCGCCTTCGGCCGCCGACGCATCGCGTACGACGGCCGAAGGCCCCCCCTCGGGGCCGTGACCTTCTCTCAGGCCACCGCGGCCGGTGTCCATTCCACCGAGAGCACGCGATGCAGGCGGGTCACGGCGAGCACCCGCATCACCCGCGGCGGCACATCTCGAAGCACGAGCCGCCGGTCGGTTCGCATGGCCCGACGGTGCAGGCCGACCAGCAGCCCGAGCCCGGTGACATCGATCACCTCGAGCTCCGAGAGATCGAGGATGAGGTCTCCGGAACCGCGCTCCAACGCTCCGTGCAGCCTGGGCCTGACCTCCGCGGCCGTGCTCGCGTCGAGCCTTCCGGCGACGCGAACCACTTCGCCCGCGAGGTTTCCCCGTACACGCATCCCGCCTCCGGGTTTCCCTTTCTACCCTTTGACTGCAAAGACGCAAAAGAAGCCGATTCCGTTGCTTTTCGGCCGGGGGACCGTGCTGACCAGCACCGGCCAGTCGGCCCTGCCGACTCTGCCGGCCAACTACCCCAACCAGCCTTGTCACCCAATGCTGCGAACCATCCCTTGCCCGTCGACTGCGCCGACACCAATGCCGAACACAACGAAGTGTAGTGACTCGGATTCGTACAGTGACAATTGGGTGTCCACAACTTGGTCCGAATCATCTATTACGGACTTCTCCGGATGTCTTCCCGCCGCGTTCTCCGGATTCGGGGACAAAGTGGCCTCGTAGGGCAACCACTGGTCATTTCTCCGCGTCTTTCCCCCGGGGGATCAGAATCGGTCCCCGTGTCGCAGTGGCCTGATGAGGGAGCCGAGTGGATGGGCGGCCTTGACGACGAACTGCGCGCCACGCTGCGTGATCGGGCCGCGCGGGTCTCGCCGCCTGCCGATCCGCTCCCGCAGATCGAACGGCGCGCACGGCGGATGCGTCGGCGTCGTCTCGCCACGGCCGGCACCGGCGCCGTCCTGGCGGTCGGCCTCCTCGCCACGGGTGTGCCGTACACGGTGTCCACGTTGGACCACGATCCGGAGGAGCGCCGGGAGCCGCCTCGCATCGCCGCGGCCATTCCCGGCGCGAGGCCGACCCTGACGCCGGCTCCCCCGAGCCCGGCACCTAGGGTTGCCAGCGCACCGAACAATCAACTGCGGTGGCCGACGCGCGGTTATCGCCCACCCGACCCGTTCCGGCACGCGGCGGCGGCCTGGTACATGCGCAACGTGCAGAAGGGCGACGACACCGGCCTGCGCCGGCACACGCTATGGTCCGGCCCGCTGCCCGACTCCCAGTGGGCGATGCTCGAGCAATTCTGGACCCCCGGGCACGGAACCGGTCTGTGGAACACCGTGCTCCTGGTGGGCCGCCAGGACGGCCGCGGGGTGCGCTCGGCGTACCAGGGGGTGACCACGTTCAACCACCAGCGGCCCGGTGAGCCGGCGTCGCTCACGAACACCCAGGTGGCCCGGATCTCGGGGTACGGCTTCGGCTTCGCCGACTTCGTCCTGATCATCGGCTCCCCGGAGAGTAAACAGGCGTCGCTCACCCTCGACGGGCGCACGGTGCGCAAGCTCCCCCTGGTCGACGGGGCTGCCGTTTTCGATCCGGTGCAGCGCGGCTCGGCCGAGCTGTTCCAGCTCCGCGACCCCAGCGGCCGCCTGCTGACGCCGCGCGACGAGCGAGCGGTCGAGTACGCCCGCCGGGGCGCCGTGGTTCGGGGCTGGACGCTCGACCGCGGCTAGCCGCCCCGCACCCGCCGAGATCTATGTTGTGGGGGTCGTTTTGTCCGTTTCGGTGCCCCACAACATAGATCTCGGCGGGCGGGGTCTCAGTAGGTCGCCATGGACAGGTCTGTGCCGCGCTGTCTGAGCATGGAGTCGAGCACGTGCTCGACGAGGGCGATGAGCACCCTCTTGCCGGACTCCTTCTTCCGGGCGTCGCCGAGGATCACCGGGACGCCGGCATCCAGATCCAGGGCGGCGCTGACCTCTTCCGGCGCGTACCGGTCGGCGCCGTCGAAGCAGTTCACGCCGATGACGAAGGGCAGGTTACGCCGTTCGAAATAGTCGACGGAGGGGAAGCAGGCGTCCAGCCGGCGCGTGTCGGCCAACACGACGGCACCGAGCGCCCCCGTCGCCAGCTCGTCCCACATGTACCAGAACCGGTCCTGGCCGGGGGTACCGAAGAGGTAGAGCACCAGACCGTCGCGGATGGTGATCCGGCCGAAATCCATGGCGACAGTCGTGGTGGTCTTCTGCTCCACGCCGACCATGTCGTCGACGCCCACGCTCTCCTGGGTGAGCATCTCCTCGGTACGCAGCGGGCGAATCTCACTCACCGCGCCCACCAGCGTCGTCTTGCCCACTCCGAAGCCGCCTGCGATGAGGATCTTGATCGCGAGCGGCGGCCCACCATGCGGGTCGCTCGGGTTAGAGACCTTGGATACCATCGATGACTTCCTTCAGCACGCGCTCGCCTGGCAGGTCAGTCACCGGCGCCGGCTTGCGCACGGTGATCAGTTCTTGATCGAGTAGGTCGCCGAGCAAAACCCGGACAACGCCAAGTGGAAGATCGACGTACGAGGAGATCTCCGCAACCGAGAGCGGCTGACGAGTGACCTCGAGGATCGCCTCATGCTCCGGGCCGAGCGCGGCCCGCTCGTCCGGCGTCGCGTCCGTGCACGCGATGATCGCGATCAGGTCGAAGTCGGCTCGGGTGTGCCGCGTCCGACCTCTGGTCATCGCGTACGGACGGACGAGGGGACCGGCCTCCTCGTCAAGCCATCTCTCGTCCGAGGGACCCATGGCACGTGTCACTCGCCGCCGGTTTGGCTCATGGCCATCCGTGGGTTCGCGGACAGATGTTGACCGACGCGCTTGACCAGCATCGCCATTTCGTAGGCGATGAGGCCGACGTCGGCCTTGGCCTCGCTCAGCACGGCCAGGCAGGCTCCGCGCCCCGCCGCGGTCACGAAGAGGAACGCCGAGTCCATCTCGATGATGGTCTGCCGGACCGCTCCACCGCCGAAGTGACGGCCGGCGCCCCGGGCGAGGCTTTGGAAGCCGGCCGCCAGGGCCGACAGGTGATCGCCGTCCTCACGGGTGAGCCCTGCGGACGAGCCGATCAGCAGGCCGTCGCTGGAGAGCACCACAGCCTGCTTCACTTGAGGTATCCGCTCGACCAGGCTGTCGAGCAGCCAGTCGAGCTCGCCGGACGGGCTTGTGGTCTGTGTCATCAGGTGTCCTCTCCTTCGACCGGTCCCGCGGAGCGGGCCTCGGCGTCGGTCGCGTCCACCTCAGAACGCCCGCGCATCCATCCTTTCTGCATAGAGTTCAACAGGTCCCGTACCTCTTCTGGGGACCGGTCCCCGTCGTCGGGATCGGGCTCCTCCTCCGGCAGGTACGCGGTCCGGAGCTCGGGTTTGAGGCTCGCCTGGCGTACCCGGCGCGGCAGGGGCGGCCGGCCCCCCGCCGCCCCGGACTGGCCGGCCACGCCGGCCGGTTCCGGTTCCCGCTCCGGCTGGGCCCCTTCGGCCCCGCCGCCGTAGTCGGCACCGCCGTTGTCAGCGCCGATCCTGGAAACACCCCGACCGTGCGCACCGTCGCCCGGCACGCTCTCGAGGCCGCCGGACAGCGCGCGGGGCGAGGCGTCCGCAGCGGTCCCCGACTCAACCCGCAGCCGCGACGGCGCGGGAACATCCGTTTCCGTACCGCGACGCTCGCCATCCGTGGGATGCCCGGCGCGATCCGCGCCCGCCACCGCCCGGCGGCCATCCTTGCTGACGACGATGATGTCGGGCGGCAGCAGGACGATGGTGGTGGTCCCGCCGTACGGCGAGCCGCGCATCGAGATCCTGATCTGGTGCCGCCGGGCGAGCTGCGCGACGACGAAGAGACCCAGCCGCTCGCTCTCGAAGAGGTCGAACTCCGGCGGATTCGCCAGCATTTCGTTGACGGAAGCCAGCTCCTCCTCGCTCATACCCAGCCCGCGGTCCTCGATCTCAACGACGAACCCGTTCGCCACGAGCTGCGGGAACACCCGCACCTCTGTGTGCGGGGGCGAGTACAGGGCGGCGTTCTCGATGAGTTCGGCGAGCAGGTGGACCACGTCGGCGACGACCGGCCCGACGAGAGCGACATGGTGCGGGGCCACCGGCAGCACCTTGACCCTGGCGTAGTCCTCCACCTCGGCGGCGGCGGCCCGGACGACGTCGATCATCGGGACGGGGTTGCGCCAGCCGCGGCCGGGAGCACTGCCGGAGAGAATGATCAGACCCTCCGCGTGGCGCTGCATGCGGGTGGCGAGATGGTCCAGGCGGAACAGGTCCTCCAGCGCATCCGGGTCGTCGGTCCGCCGTTCCATCGAGTCGAGCATCTTCAGCTGGCGGTGGAGCAGCGCCTGGCTGCGCCGCGCGATGTTGACGAAGACCTGCCGGATGCCGGACCGCATCTTGGTCTCGTTCTCGGCCTCGGTTATGGCGGTCCGCTGTACGGCGGAAAACGCCTCGCCGACCTGGGCGATCTCCAGGGTGCCGAACGACGGCAGCTTCATCTCGGCTTCCATGCAGATGCTTTGACCCTGGTGTAGCCGCTCCACGACCCGTGGCAGTCGCTCGTCGGCGAGTTCCTGGGCGGCCCGCCTCAGCACGGTCAACTCGCGCACGATGAAGCGGCCGATCCGGATCGACACGATGACCGAAACCACCACCGCGATCAGGCCCAGCAGCCCAGCCAGCCCGAACCGGGCGACGATCTGCAGTGCCGCCGGGAGCGTACGCTCGATCGTCGCGTTCCCCGCCGCCTTACCCATGGCGACGAGACCGTTCATGACCTCGGTTGACCACGCCTGCCACTCGCCGGCGTCCACCGGCGACCGCGCCCCGGGCTGGCCCTCGGCGACCAGCTTGTCCTCCATCTGCCGCACCCGGACGGCCGCGGGCGAGGAAGTGACCTCCCGGTACCTCCTCTGGTCCTCCGGCCGCATGTCCGGCAGGACCTGCGCGTAGACGTACCGCGACGTCCCCACGAGCTCGACGGCCCTGCCGTACTCGGCCGACGTCAGGTACCCGTCCGCGAGGGCCCCGGACAGCAGCGAGTACTCCTGGGCGAGCACCTCACGGGCCATCAGCATGGCGCCGAGCGTGTCGGCCTCCTCGACGATCTGCGGCGCACCCAGGGTGAGAGCCATCGCGTCGGGCAGCCGGGCGAGGGGCAAGATCATCTCGGCGTAGGCATTCGTGCTCTGCACGACGTCGGTTTGGTGGGAGTCGATCGCGGCGCGGACGCCGGACAGCGCGTCCAGTCGACGCAGCGCCTCCGCGGTCCACTGCTTCGTGACCTGGTTGGTCTTCCGCTGGATGCTCTCGTCGGCGGCCTGCCGCCGGTACTCCGCCACCGCCTCGTCGGTCTGCGCGCGCAGGGAATCGATGCCTCCGCGGTCCCCCGCTTCTCCCTCGCCGAGATAGATCAGCGAGGCTTCGCGCTCCTGCTGCAGGGCGACGATGAGTTCTTCTCCGGAAAAGGCGTAGTCGCCAAGGACCTGGCCGTTGAGCAGGGTACGGACGTCACCGAACGTGGTACCGGCCGCGAACGCCCACAGCGCGATCAGCGACGTGAGAGGTACCAACAGCAGGGCGACGATCTTGGTCCTGATCGGCCGGCTACGCCTGCGGCTTCGCTTGCTCATCACACCTCGGTCCGCTGGACATAGGTTGCACCTCGGGCAGGTCCGGCTCTGTGTACGGAACACTGCAATGTGTGACGATCGCGAGCGTACTAAGCGACCGGGCGGCAGACACCCCGGACGGCATATCTCATAAAGATTTGGGTGATCTACGCCAGGGGTTTCGGTTGATCCGGTGCCCGCCCGGCGGGGGTGATCGTACAATCACGCCGCGTGAACGAGGAGACCCCGACGGCTGAACCGCGTACCGCGTCCTCGAACCCTTCGCCGTCCGGTGGACGCCACCGGCGAACGGACCTCCGTGAACTGCCGCCGCACGCCCCGGCGCTCGTGGTGGCCGTGCCCGGCACCGACGACGCGTCCGCGACGGACATCCCAGCCGAGATCCGGGGTTCCGTCGCCGCCTTGTACCCAGGGCTTCGGGTGCATGCCGCCTACCTGGACGATGGCGGCATCGACGAACTCCTCGCCGAGCTGGGTGAGGACCCGGAGGAGGGACCGCCCGGGGCGGTGATCGTCCCGCTGGTGACGGGTCCGTACCCGCGGGTGTACGACGTGCTGCGGGGGGCCCGGGAGACGGCGGGTGTCCGCGCGCCCATCACCGAACCGCTCGGCCCGCACCCGCTGCTCGCCCAGGCGCTGCACGTCCGGCTGGCGGAGAGCGGGCTCGCCCGGGCCGACCGGGTTCGCCGGCTCGGTCTCGTCACCGCCGCCGACGGCGTGATCGTCGCGACGGTCGGTGGCGAGGGGGCCGTACGGGCCGCCGACATGACCGCCGTGCTGCTGGCGTCCCGACTCGCCGTACCGGTCGTACCCGCCTCGCTCGACGGCGCCCCGGGCCTCCCGGACGTCGCGGAACGGCTCCGGAAGACCGGCGTGACCCGGGCGGCGATCGCCCCCTGCATCGTCGGGCCCGAGGTCGACCAGGGGCTCCTGGCCGGCTTGGCGGAGGAGATCGGCGCCGACTCCGCCGCGCCGCTGGGCACCCATCCGGCGGTCGTCCGTCTGGTGGGCCTCCGGTACGAGGTGGCGCTGGAGGCGACGGACCTATGACTTGGTGGTGATCACCGCCAAGGACCTAGGGTGGCTCCATGGCGAGGAAGCGCGACCCGGAACGGCCGGTCGTCCTGTCCCGGATCTACACCAGGACCGGCGACGACGGCAGCACGGCGCTCGGCGACATGAGCCGCACCCGCAAGACCGACCTCCGGCTCGCCGCCTACGCCGACGTCGAGGAGGCGAACGCGGCCATCGGCGTGGCCGTGGCCCTCGGTGAGCTGCCCGACGACCTCGTGGCCGTGCTCGCGCAGGTGCAGAACGACCTGTTCGACGCCGGGGCCGATCTGTGCGTGCCGCTGACCGAGAATCCGGAGACGGCCGGGCAAGCGCTGCGTATCGACGAGGGCTACGTCGAGCGGCTGGAGGAGGCCTGCGACCGCTACAACGAGTCCCTGGAAACCCTGCGGAGCTTCGTGCTGCCCGGCGGGGCACCCGGCGCGGCCCTCCTGCACGTGGCCCGCACGGTGGCGCGTCGCGCGGAGCGTTCCGCCTGGGCGGCCCTCGAGGAGCACGGCGAGCTGATGAGCCCGCTGCCGGCCCGGTACCTGAACCGGCTCTCGGATCTGCTGTTCATCCTGGCCCGGATCGCGAACGCCGAACGCGGCGAGGTGCTCTGGAAGCCCGGCGGCCCCCCTCGGTCGTGATCTTGCAGAAATTCAAATCGGCTCCGCTTTGTCTTTCCCCGTAAGACCGGGGTTCCGCAGCTGATGTAGTGGGATAGTCCGCGAGTTCGCGGGTTGACGTGCGGGAACGTGCCGTTGGCTGTTGTGACGGCGTGTATCTAGGGGTTGGGGTTCGCTTTGGTCAGTGGCTCGCTGGGCTGAGCTG
>WHSR01000074.1 GCA_009379995.1 Streptosporangiales bacterium | reverse complement strand
GCCCAGGCAGATACGGAAAACAGCGAACAAGCGTGTATCTAGGCCGAACAGCGATTCCCACCAGCTGCCAGCCCGCCGACCTGCATCTTCACCCTCGATCGCGGCCCAGCACCCCGATTAGCTGCGGAACCCCGGTCTCCGTGATGCTCCAGCCTAACCCGGATCACCGGCCTACCGCCGCTGTCGCCCGGACGGTGCTGGCGCACGTGTCGGAAGGGCGGGAGCCGCCGCGGGGCTGGGAGCCCGTCCGGGAGGAGGAGCCGTCCAAGTCGCCGCCGGGCGGTCCGTTGGCTGTCCTCCGAGGCCATCCGCGCGCCGTCACGACGGGCTCGGCCGTCTTGGCGCTGGCGGCCGTCACCTACCTGATGTGGCAGACGCTCGTCCCCGATGGACGGACGGAGGAAGCACGCCCGCCGTCCGCGCGCGGCGCGGCCCTCTCCCCGGGGCCGGCGTCCCCCTCGCCGTCCTCACCGAGCCCGACGAGGTCCTCGCCCACCACTCCCCGGAAGTCTCCGAACCTGGACGCGTGCTTCGACGGGAAATGCCGGATCACCGTGCGGGAGGACACAGAGATCCCTCTCGATGGCCGCCACGGCATCGACACCCTGACCATCGTGGGGGTCAATCCGAACAACGTGAGCGTCTATGGCGAGGGGGACAACGGCACCACCACCGCGGGGGGCAGCACGTATCCCGGCAGCACAATGCGCATCGCCAACGGACTCACCATGCGGGTAATTTCGGCCGGCGAAGAAAAGGCCAAGATTGCCCTGTCTCCCGCGTAGCTGTGGCAAGGACGAGGGAGGAACCCGCCTCGGGGAAGGGTCCCGAGCCCGCGGTGCACGCTAGGGGAGTCCCCTGGTCAGTTAACGAAGGAGGCCGGTGATGAGGGGTTCTGGCAGTTCTGACAGCCTTGCCCGCGGCGTGCCGCCCGCGGGACCCGGCACGCTCTTCGCGCAGTCCGCGGCGGGCGGCATCAAGGTGGCACCGCGGCCGGGCCAGACCGTCTGGTTCGGCCGCGGCATAGGACAGGAGGACGAAGGGCCGGATGTCGACCTGTACGTCGGCAAGAACGACCTGTATGTGAGCCGTCGGCACGGTGAGCTGACGTTTCGGAACAGCCATTGGTGGCTGCGGAACACCGGACAGCAGCTGATCCGGCTGCCGCGGGATCGGTGGATGCACCAGACCACCGAGCCCGTTCCCCTGGCGAGCGGATACACGCCGCTGTTCGTCAAGGGCTCGGGCCATCGTGAACACCTGGTCGAGCTGTACGTGACGGACGAGGTCATTCGGCGGCACGGTCGCCCGCCGGGCTCCGCCACGCTGCCGCCGAAGCGGTGGCCGCTGTCCGACGAAGAACGGTTGGTCCTGGTCGCGCTCGGCCAGGAGTACCTCCATTACAAGCCGGACCCGCAGCCGTTGTCGTATCAGCAGGCGTACGAGCTGCTCGACTGCCTGCGGCCCGGGGAGGGGTGGACGGAGGCCACGGTCCGGCACCGGGTGGACGCCGTCCGGTATCGCCTGGACCGCAGCGGTGATTTCCCCTACCCGGTGCGGGAGGAGGAGCGTCGCGGGGCGCCCGACAACAGGCTGAAGCACAACCTGCTCAAGGGACTCGTCGAGTCGACGACCCTGACGCCGCCCGATCTCGGCCTGCTGGACGACGGGCTCGACGACTGAGACGGCGCCGCGTGCCGTCCTCTTGACACTCCCGACCATGACGTGGGCGGGTGTTGATGCGCCCAGGTCCACCCGACGCCCGGCGCGGGCGCCGGGGCGGTGAATGCTTGGCCGGTTCGGCTGGCGACACCTCATCCACCTTGTCGATGCCTCGAGAGACACGACAGTTGGGAGCGGCCGTCCAGGGCCGCCCGTGGCGGTGGATGTAGTGACATTCGAAGCTGATGGATGTAATGTTCGTAACATCAAGACAGTTCGTATGTAATGCGAGGATGTGTGGTGGAGTCGTGGTTGCTGGTCACCGCGTCCACCGCCGGGGCGCCGGATTCGCTGCGGGTTCAGGTGTGGCGGCGGCTGCGTTCGCTGGGTGCGCTCTATCTGCATCAGTCGGTGTGCCTGTTGCCGGAGCGGCCGGAGACGGAGCGAGCGGTGCGCCGGCTGCTGGACCGGATCGGCCACGAGGGAGGTAACGGCCGGCTGCTGCACCTCTCGCTGGCCGACCCGGGTGAGGAGAACGCGATCGTCGCCGAGTTTCAGCGGGAGCGGGCGGCGGAGTACCAGGAGGTCTTGGACCGGGTTCCGGAGTTCACCGACGAGCTGGCCGCCGAGCGCGCCAAGGGCCGGCTCACCTACGCCGAGGTCGAGGAAGCCGAGGCCGACCTGGCGCGCTTCCAACGCTGGCTCGCCAAGATCCGGGCGCGGGACTATTTCGACTGCCCGCTCGGTGAGCAGGCCCGCCAGGTGGTGGCCGGTTGCCATCAGGACCTGGCCAGGTTCGAGGCCGAGGCGTTCAGCGCCGACCCCGGCACCCCCGCCCCCGACACCAACGCCGACACCGGCCTCGCCGGGCCGCCCGCCCGGCGGCTGCGGCTCGCCGAGCAGGCCGGCGAGGACTAGGGAGGACTAGTCGATGCTGGTCGAGGTTCTGATCGGCGTGGCGGTCGCGGTGGTCGCCGCGTGGGCCCTGCTGATCGTCGCCCTGTTGGTGGCGCGACCCAAGGGGGTGTCGCTGGTCGATGGGCTTCGGTTGCTGCCGGATCTGCTGCGGCTGCTGCGCGGCCTGGCCGCCGAGCGGTCGCTGCCGTGGACGGTGCGGGCCCGGGTGTGGCTTGCGCTCGCGTGGGTGATCAACCCCCTCGACCTGGTGCCGGAGTTCCTACCGGTGATCGGCCTCGTCGACGAGATCATCGTGGTCACCGTGCTGCTGCGCTCGGTGATTCGCCGTGCCGGACCAGAAGTCCTCCAGCGCCACTGGCCCGGCACCCCGCAAGGACTGGCCGTCCTGTCCCGGCTCTGCGGGCTCCCTGCCACGACGGAGAGCTCGCGGTGACCGACACCGGATCGCGACCGCCCGCCACACCTTGAAATGACCTCAGCCGGCCGGCCTTACATCGGGAACGTCATTGGCGCGCCCGGTGGCGGGTGACGGACAAACAGGGAACTCCTCGCGCCGTCTTCGCCCCAATTACCGGATCGAGCAAGCCCTCCAGAGCACTGACCGGCGGGTGCGGGCGAAGGTCCTTGACAGTCCACCCGCGTCGGCATCATATATTGTAGAACCTAATTCTAGGATGCAGCTCTTGGGCGGGTGGATCCATGGCGCGGCTCGATGGGCGAGTGGCCGTCGTGACCGGTGCCGGGCGGGGCATCGGCGCTTCGGTCGCGAGGGCGCTGGCGGCTCATGGTGCCGCGGTTGTCGTGAACGATCTCGGTGTGGCCCTCGACGGCACCGAGCCGGACGGCGGACCCGCCCGGCAGGTGGTCGACGGCATCGCCGCCTCCGGCGGTACGGCAGTAGCCAACGGCGATGACGTCGCCGACCACGCGGCGGCCGAGCGGCTCGTACGAACGGCGATCGAGCGCTTCGGCAAGCTGGACGTCCTCGTCAACGTCGCGGTGTCGCTGTACAGCAACCCCGAGCCGGTGCGGCAGATCGTCTCGACCGGGCCCTGGGACCTCGACAAGCTCGCCAACCTGGTCGAGAGCACCTTCCGGCCGGTGGTCGAGGGATCGGGCGGCCCGTGGACGCCGCGGCCCGGGTAGACCCGTCCGCACGGCCGACCGCCGGGCCCGACGAGGCGGCACAGGCGAGGTACGCCTGGCGGGCGCTTTCGGTGGTCGGGCCCACGAGCGTCCTCGTCGCGCTGAACGCCAGCACCCTCAACGTGGCGTTGCCCGATGTCGTCCGCCACTTCGGCGCGTCGCCGCTCGCCGCGAACTGGATCCTGCTGTCCTACATGCTCGCGGGCGCGGTGCTGCTGCTGGCCTTCGGACGGCTGGGCGACCTCTTCGACAGGCGCGCGACCTACCTTGCCGGGCTCAGCGTCTTCACCCTGGCTAGCCTGCTGCTGGGGCTCGCGCCGAACGTCTGGGTTCTGATAGGCCTGCGCGTGGTGCAGGCGGCCGGCGGCGCGATGCTCACGGCCAACAGTGCGGCGATCATCGTCGACGCCTTCCCGCCGCGGCTGCTCAGCCAGGGCATGGGGATCTACGCGGCGTCGTTCTCCGCGGCGCAGCTCGTCGGGCCGGTCGTCGGCGGGTTGCTTGCCGACCACGCCGGCTGGCGGTGGGTGTTCTGGTTCAACGTGCCGGTGGGGATGCTCTGCCTGCTGTGGGGCGCCGTGATGCTGCGACCCGGAGATCCCGACGCCGAGGGGCGCCGGAGACGCATCGACGTCCCGGGCAACCTGATCGTCTTCCTGGCCCTGGGAAGCCTGTTGTTCGCGCTGTCGCGGGTGCAGGAGGTGGGACGGGTTGGACCGATGGTGGTCGCCGGGTTCGGGACCTTCGTCGTGTTGCTTCCGATCTTCTTTGTAGTCGAGCACCGGAGCGGTTCGCCCCTTGTCGACCTGGGGCTGTTTCGCCGCCCGCCGTACGCGCTCGCCAACCTGGCGGCGTTCGTCAACAGCATGGCCAGGTTCGCGGTGGTCCTGCTGATGGCACTGTTCTTCCGGGCGGCCCACGCCGACTCGGCCTTTGCCGCCGGGCTCAAGGTCATGCCGCTCGCCCTCGGTACGGTCATCGCCTCGACATCGCTGGGCCTCCTGGCCCGGTGGATTCATCCCCGATCGCTCGCCGCGCTCGGCTCGGGGGTGGCCACCGGCGGGCTGATCGTCCTGTTTTTCGCCGTCGACCCGGACGCGGGGTACGGCCTGGCCGCATCCGGCCTTGCGCTCACCGGCCTGGGCACCGGGATATTCCTGCCCGCGAACACGACGGCCATCATGGCGGACCTGCCGTCGGACAGGTTGGGTACCGCGAATGCGCTCCGGCTGCTGCTCCAGCGGGTCGGCGTCATGACCAGTACGGCCCTGGGCCTGGCCATCGTCACCGGCCCGCTCGCCGAGGACCTGCGTGACGGCTTCTTCTCCGGCACCGTTGCGGGTGTTTCGGACGCCGCCGTGGCACAGCTGGTTGCGGGCTACCACCGGGCCTTCGTCGTCTTGGCCGGGATCTCGGCGCTCGGCGTCGCCGCCTGCCTCGCGAGCCGGCGCGTGGGTCTCACGTCCGAGGACCGGAAACTGGGCGGCGAACGACCTTGACCGCCTTAGTAGGCAATCCTAGAATTCCCTTCTAATTAAATGTAACCTGGATCACTCCGACCGATAGCGCTCTTCGGGGGCAGCAACCACCGACGTTCGTGCGCCGAACGGGGGCGAAAACGGCTCTGTGCCTCGAAGGGAGAGTCGGATGACTCGGTCAATGCGACACCGCACGGTAGTGACCGTTTTGACTGCCTTCCTCATGGCGATCTCGGCATGTAGCTCCGGTGCCGGGGGAGGCAACAGCCCCGAGGAGGCCGGACCGCCGAAGCCCGGCGGAACGTTCACCGTCCTCATGCCGTCCGACACCAAGACCCTCGACCCCCACAAGGAGTCGTCCTACAACACCCACGAGCGCATCGGGCTGGTCTACAGCCGCCTGCTCAGGGAGAAGATCAGCCCCGACCTCGAGTACGGGGACATCCAGCTCGAGGGCGACCTCGCGAAGGAATGGGAGGTCTCCGACGACGGGCTGACCTACACTTTCCGGCTCCGTGACGGCGTGCGCTGGCACGACGTGCCGCCGGTGAACGGCAGGGAGTTGGTTGCGGACGATGTGGTCGCCACGTTCGAGCGGATTCGGAAGGAGGGCTTCCAGGCCGGGTTGCTGCAGAACGTCACCGACATCGAGGCACCCGACGACCACACAGTGGTGCTGCGGCTCTCCGAGCCGTTCGTCCCCCTGCTCAACAACATGGCCAACCACCACATGTGGATCCTGCCAAGGGAGGCCATCGAGGGCGAGGTGGACCTGAACACCAAGGCCATCGGCACCGGCCCGTTCATCTTGGAGCGCTGGGACCGGGACGTCGCGACCACCTACCGCAAGAACCCCGACTACTACGAGAAGGACCTGCCCTACCTGGACCGGGTCGTGTTCAAGGTGGTGCCCGGCCAGGAGGCGCGGGTCGCCGCGTTCCGGTCCGGTGAGGTCCAGTACGCGGCCGCGTCGACGCCGGAGGAGGCCGACACGCTCAGGGCGGCGGTGCCGGACGCACGCATGCTGGAGGTGGGTTCCACCACCGCTGTGCTGCTGTACCTGAACCAGGACCGGAAGCCGTTCGACGACCTGCGGGTACGGCAGGCCATCAGCATGGCTCTGCATCGCGCCCAGATGGGCAAGGTGCTCTGGCGCGGTGGCAAGTACCCGGCGCCCGTGCAGCAACTGCAGAAGTATGCCCTCGGCCAGGAGGAGCTGAAGCGGCTGCAGCCGTACGATCCGGAGCGGGCCAAGCGGCTGCTGGCCGAGGCCGGATACCCGAACGGCTTCCGCACCAAGCTGATGGTCACCTCCGGCTACGGGCCGCAGTACGTCCGGCAGGCCGAGTGGCTGGTCGAGGACCTCGCCAAGGTAGGCATCCGAGTTGAGCTCGAGGTGGTCGAGTACGCCACCTACTTCAGCAGCCGTTGGCCCGGTGAGGAATATGACATGGGGATCGGGCCGCAGACCCCGTTCCTGGAGCCCGACGAGCACCTGCGGGTCCAGCTACACAGCGACGGCGCCCGGAACTGGTTCAACATCAGCGACCCGAAGCTCGACAAGATGCTGGCCGAGCAGGCGAAGGTCACCGACCCGAACGAGCGGGCCGAGAAGATCAAGGAGATCCAGCGTTACGTCCTCACGGAGGTGGTGAACCCGATCAACGTGTGGGACAGGCCGGTGCGGGTGTTCATCCAGCCGAACGTGCAGAACAACAACCCCCAGCCCGCGTACGGCTTCCCGGAGCTGAGAACGACCTGGCTGGCGCAGTAACAGGACAGGGCCGTGATCACGACAATCGACACGGACGTCACTGGACGGTCTTCGTACACCCCGTCGGGAGAGCCGTTGCTCGAGGTCGACCGGCTCAGCACCGCCTTTCGGACCAGGCACGGGGTGGTCGAGGTCATCAACGACGTCTCGTTCACCCTCGGGTCGGGCGAGCGGGTAGCGCTGGTCGGTGAGTCGGGGTCAGGTAAGAGCGTGACGGCGCTTTCGATCATGGGGTTGCTGGGCAGCACCGGCTTCGTCTCGGGCGGCTCGATCCGGCTACAGGGACAGGAGCTCGCCGGGCTGCCGGAGAAGGAGTACCGCAAGATCCGCGGCCGGGACATCGGCATGATCTTCCAGGACCCCACCACATGTCTCGACCCGGTCTACCCGGTGGGACACCAGATCGCCGAGGCCCTGCGCATCCACGAGGACACGACTCGCGCTCAGGCCCGCGCCCGGGCGCTCGAACTGCTGGAGATGGTGGGCATCCCCGACCCCCGCGCCAGGCTGAAGAGCTACCAGCACGAGCTTTCCGGTGGCCAGCGGCAGCGGGTGATGATCGCCATCGCGCTGGCCTGCCGCCCGGCTCTGCTGATTGCGGACGAGCCCACGACGGCCCTGGACGTCACCGTCCAGGCCCAGATCCTCGGCCTGTTGCAGCAGCTTCAGGAGCAGACCGGTACGGCGCTGCTGCTCATTACGCATGACCTGGCGGTGGTGGCGGAGATGGCGGAGCGGGTAGTGGTGATGTACGCGGGCCAGGTGGTCGAGCACGGTCACGTCGACGACGTGCTGAACGCCTCGCGGCATCCGTACACGACAGCTCTGCTCCGCAGCGTGCCCGGCCCGGTCACCGACCGGAGCCGTCCGCTGCACGTCATCGAGGGCACCGTTCCGGGCGCGCACGCCATGCCTCGCGGCTGCCGCTTCCACCCCCGGTGTGTGCACGCGTTCGACACCTGCCGGACCGAGGCGCCGGACCTGTTCGAATGCGGCGGCGGACACGACAGCCGGTGCTGGTTGAGCGTCGAGTCCGGTGGCTCGGTGCCGTCCCCCGAGGAGGCATCTCCGTGACCGTTCCGATCGCGAGGGCTCCCGACGGTCCGGCCGACCAACCCGACGACGGGCCGCTTCTCGAGGTCACCGACCTGGTCAAGCATTTCCCCGTCCGGCGGGGCCCGCTGGCGCGTGCGGCCGGCCAGGTCAGGGCGGTGGACGGTGTGTCGTTCACGGTGAACCAGGCCGAGACCCTCGGCCTGGTGGGCGAATCCGGCTGCGGCAAAACCACCATCGGTCGCTTGGTCCTCCGGTTGCTGCTCCCGACCGGGGGCCGGGTTCGGTACGCCGGGCGGAACCTCTCGGAGCTGCCCGGGCGCGACGTCAAGGAGCACCGTCAACGGCTCCAGATCATCTTTCAGGACCCCTTCAGCTCCCTCGACCCGCGCATGAAGGTGGGCCGGATCATCGGTGAAGGCCTCGACATCCACGGGATCGGGAGCAGGGACGAGCGTCGGCGGTGGGTCGAGCAACTGCTCCGCCAGGTGGGCCTGTCGCCCAGCGACGCCGACCGGTTCCCGCACCAGTTCTCCGGCGGCCAGCGCCAGCGCATCGGCATCGCGCGAGCGCTCGCCACCAACCCGGAGTTCGTGGTGTGCGACGAACCCGTGTCGGCCCTCGACGTCTCCATCCAGGCCCAGATCATCAACCTGCTCCGCGACCTCCAGCAGCAGCGGGGTCTGAGCTATCTGTTCGTGTCCCACGACCTGAACCTGGTCCGCTACATCGCCGATCGGGTCTGCGTGATGTACCTGGGTGAGATCGTGGAGACCGCCGACACCGAGGAGCTGTTCGCCAACCCCCTGCATCCCTACACCAAGGCGCTGCTCTCCTCGGTGCCTCAGCTGCACGCCAGCCGGTCGGTGCGGGACCGGGTCGAGCTCCGCGGCGAGGTGCCGAGCCCGGCCAACCCGCCGTCGGGCTGCCGCTTCCATCCTCGGTGCCCGCACGCGACTCCCAGGTCCGCGGAGGTACGGCCCCGACTGACCGAGATGGCCCCCGGCCACGCCGTTGCCGCCTGCCCGTGCTTCACGTGACGAGGTCCCGATGCTTCAGCTGATCGTCAAACGACTCGTCTACGGGTTTCTCATCCTCAACATCATCACGGTGTTCCTGTTCGTTCTCATCCGGTTGATTCCGGGAGATCCCGTTCGGGTCCAGCTGGCCGATGCGGCCGTGTCTCAGGAGCGGATCGACGAGTTGACCGCCCAGCTGGGCCTGGACAGGCCGCTGTGGGCGCAGCTCGGGAGCTGGTACGCGGGAGCCGTCCGGGGGGATTTCGGCGAGTCGTTCTCCACCGGTCGCCCCGTCGCGTCGATCATCATCGAGCGGCTGCCCCTCACCATCGAGCTCACGGTCCTCGCCATGGCGGTAGCGGTGACGCTGGGCATCGTCGTGGGCACGGTCTCCGCGGTGCGGCGCAACAGCTGGCTGGACAACGTGTTGCGGGTGGGTTCGGTGATCGGCCTGTCTATCCCCAACTTCTGGTTGGGTCTGTTGCTGATCACGTTCACGTCGATCGTGCTGCGGTGGGTGCCGCCGCTGTCGTACCAGGGACCGTTGGAAAACCTCGGCCAGAACCTGGCCCAGATGCTCCTGCCCGCCGCCGCGCTGGGCGTGGTCCTCAGCGCCAGCATCGCCCGGCTCACCCGCTCGTCGATGCTCGAGGTGCTCGGGTCGGACTTCATCCGGACGCTGCGGGCCAAGGGCGCCTCGGAGACCGTTGTCCTGTTTCAGCACGGGCTGCGCAACTCGCTGATCCCGGTGCTCACCTACATCGGCATCCAGATCGGCGGACTGCTGGGCGGGACGGTGATCCTGGAGCAGATCTTCGCCCTGCCCGGGCTGGGACGTACCGTCTTCGAGGCCGTGAGCAGCCGTGACTACCCGCTGCTCCAGGTGTGCGTGCTGCTGTACGGAGCGATCTTCATTTTCGTGAACATTGTGGTCGACGTCAGCTACGGCTGGATCAACCCCCGGATGCGCAGGGCCGACTGAGCGATCGACCCCGGAGAGGCGGGAAGATATGTCCGATCGGTTCCCCGAGACGGGAGGAGCGGGGCTCGGGACGGTCGTCCCGGCTCGAGACGAGTCCGTCGTCGACGCCGAACGGCTTCCCGGCGAGGGTCGCTGGGACGAGATGCGCCGCTTCGCCAAAACCCAGCCGGTGGGCGTGGCTTCGCTCCTGGTGATCGTGGCGTTCGTGGTCCTGGCGGTCGCCGCTCCGTTGGTCGCCCCGTTCGATCCCGTCGCCCAGGACCGAACGGCCTTCCTCGTCGGCCCCAGCGGGAAGCATGTCCTGGGCACCGACGACCTCGGACGGGACATCCTCAGCCGCATCATCCACGGTTCCCGGATCTCCCTGTACGTCGGGGCGGCGACCATCGCGGTGTCGATGGTCATCGGCACGCTCATCGGGATCGGCGCCGGCTACATCGGGGGCGCCGCCGACGGCGTCCTGCAGGGGATCATCGACGCGGTCCTGTCGATCCCGCCGCTCGTCCTTGCCCTGTTCGTCGCCGCGCTGCTCGGACCGAGCATCCGCAACGTCATCCTGGCGCTTTCGATCCTGGAGATCCCTCGGTTCGCCCGCATCGCGCGAGGGGAGATGCAGCGCGTCAGGAGCGAGGATTTCGTGGACGCGGCCGTCGCGCTCGGCGCCAGCAAGGTACGGGTGATGCTCCGGCATGGGCTGCCCAACATACTGCCGTCGCTCATCATCGTCGCCAGCCTGGGCTTCGGGATCGTCATCGTCGCCGAGGCGGCGCTCAGCTTCCTCGGTATCGGAACGCCGCCACCCAATCCGTCGTGGGGGCTGATGCTCAGCCAGGGCACCACGTACTTCCAGACAGCACCCTGGCTCGTCGTCTTCCCCGGTCTCGCCATCAGCCTGGCGGTCCTCGCCTTCAACCTCTTCGGCGACGCCCTGCGCGATTTTCTCGATCCCAAGCTCGTCAAGTGAGCCCTAGCCGACCGTCGGCGGGAAGTCGTTGGTCTTGGACAGCTTCCACTGCGGCGGCCGCTTCTCCAGGAACGACGTCACGCCCTCGGCCGCGTCGAGCTGCCGTCCCATCCAGCGGAAGGTAGCCCATTCCATCTCGTGCGCGGCGTCCCGGTCCGGCTCGGTGAGGAACCGGTAGGCCAGGGCCTTGGTGACGGCCACGGATACCGGCGAGGTGTTGGCAGCGATGTCCCGGGCCAGCTCTTGGGCGGCCGGCAGCACGTCGTCGGCGGGCAGGGCGCGGGAAACCAGACCGATCTCCGCGGCCTCCCGGCCGGTGAAGAGGCGCCCGCTGAGCAGCAACTCGAACGAGCGGGACAGGCCGACGAGCCTCGGCAGCAGCCACAACGAGTTGGCCTCGGGAATGACCCCGCGCCGGTTGAAGACGAGCCCGTACTTGGCGTCCTCGGCGGCGTAGCGGATGTCCCACTGCAGCGGGAGCGTGATTCCCAGCCCAACCGCCGGGCCGTTCAGCGCGGCGATGATCGGCGTGCGCATCCGCCAGGGCTGGAACTGTCGCGCCCGTGCCTCTTCCTCCTGCCGCCGCGCCTCGTCGTCGCGCGGCCCGGAGAAGGTGGATCCGCCGCGCTCCAGGTCGGCACCGGCCGAGAAGTAGCGTCCAGACCCGGTGACCACGATGGCCCGGACCGCGTCGTCCCGCTCGAAGCCGTCGAAAGCCTGATATAGCTCGATCCTCATCGCCTGATTGAAGGCGTTGCGGCGGTCCGGCCGGTTCAGCCAGATCGTCACGACGCCGTCGCTCATCTCCGTCAGCAGGGTTTCGAAGTCGGTCATGAGATGACTCCTCTCTCAACTCGTGGGCACCGCTTCCGGTGCCGCCGTCCGCCGACTCGACGACCTGCTGGCGATCGTGGCGACGGTGCCCAACAGGGACGTCACGACCAGTAGCAGCAGGGCGTACCGGTAGCCGACGACGAGCGTCTGCACCGCGGCGGGGGAGATTTCCGACACCGTGCCGGCGAAGAACCGACGCCCGATGGTGGGAGGCAGCGGTCCGGTGATGAGCACGAGCGAAACAGCCGTACCCACCATGAGGCCGACGTTCTGCAGCATGAGCCGCATCGCGTTGACGAGGCCGAGCCGGTTCTCCGGGCTCCTCAACATGATCGCGGTGGTGTTGGACGGGAGGAAGATTCCCCCGCCCAGCCCGATCAGTGTCATGGCCACGCCGAAGACGGCGTACGGCGCGTCCGCCGACAGGGTGAGGAAGAGCAGCAGCATCCCGGCCGTACCGGTGGCCGACCCGACGACGGCCAGCCCTCGCGGTCCGGCGAAGCGGTCCAGCAGCCCCACCGACGCCGAAGCGATCATGGTGCTGATCGGCAGCGGCATCACCCTCAGCCCGGCCTCGAACGGGCCGTCGCCGTTGGCCGCCTGAAAGAACAGCGCGATGAGCAGCACCACGGAGAACCGGGACATGGTGTTGACGAAGGACGCCGCTATCGAAAGGCAGAAGGCGCGGTCGCGGAACAGTTCGAGGTCGAGGAGAGGATTCCGTACCCGCCGCTGGACGAACATGAAGACGGGCAGCGAGGCGGCGAAGATCGCCAAGGCGGCGCCGAACATCGGATGATCCCACCCGCCCGTCTGCGCCTCGGAGAGCGCGAGGAGCAGGCCGCACAGCCCGAGCAGGAGCAGCAGATTGCCGGGAACGTCGAGGTGTTCCCGCGTCGGTCCTCGTGGCACCTTCCGCAGGGTGACCGTCCCGCAAATCACGCAGAGCACCCCGACCGGCACGTTGAACCAGAACACCCACTGCCACCCCGCCGCCGCCACGACGAACCCTCCGACGGAGGGTCCCAGCAATTGGGCGACCGAGAACGAGGCCATGTAGACCCCGAGACCGCGGTTGAGCAGCCGGCTCGGGAACGCGTCGGTGACGATGGCGGCGCCGTTGACCAGGATCATCGCGCCGCCGGCAGCCTGGACGACCCGCAGCGCGATGAGCAGCCACACGTTCGGCGCCAGACCGGCCGCCAGGCTCGCCGCGGTGAACACGCTCATCCCGGCGAGGTACATCCTCCGGCGGCCGAACATGTCCGCGAGCCGGCCGAACACGACCAGGAGGACCGTGTTCGCGAGCATGTACCCCAGCAGAACCCAGCTCGCCGCGACCGGCCCGGCGTTGAAGTGGCGCACCACCTTGGGCAGTGCCACGTTGAGCGTGCTCACGTTGAGGGCGATGACGACGCACGCCAGGCCGACGACCAGCAGCGCCCGCCATGCGTAGCGCACCTGCGCGCGTTCGGTCTCGCCGTTTGGGGGTGTCCCGCGGGTCTCGTTCGTCGCGCGTCGAGACAGCAGGTCCACGGGAAACCCCTAGTACCCCTTGGCCTGGGACGGTCGGACGCTCTCGCGCCGTACGCCAGTCCACGCCGTACGGTGGCCGGCACGACCCCCTGGCGTCCGTGGGGTGGCGATAGGCAGATGGATCTAGTGATTCATTCTAGAAGATGATTCTGGAACAAGCCAGGTCCCGGAGGGTCCGCTCGGGTGAGCCGATGGCGGGGTCGTGGTCAGTCTTTCTTGTGTGCCTCCCAGCCTTCGGGTTTTTCGTCCCAACCCTTGTGTGCCTCCCAGCCTTCCGGCTTTTCCCAGTTCTCGTATTTCGGCTCGGCCTCTTCGGGCTTTTTGCCTTTGTCCCCGCGGGGCTCGCCGCGCCGGTCAGAATCTGCGGGTCGGCCATGCCCCCGACACCGATGCGTTCCGCCAGCCGGTAGCGCCCGGCCAGCGCGGGCGAACTCATGGCCCGAGGCGCCGGCCGGGACGCTGGCGGTGGACGATGACGGTCACCAGCAAACCGATCCCGCCAACAACCATCAGGATGGTGCCCACGGTGTCGAGACGCACCTCGGACAACTTCACACCCGGGACATCGAACCAGAAGCCCGAAATCGTACGGATCTCCGTCGCGAAGCGCAGAATGCCTCCGACAACTATCAAGAACAGGCTCGCGCCGATACCCATGCGATCCCTCCAACCGACTGTGGACCCGAGAACCAAACCTGCCGAACTGCGCGCCCGCCCATCGCCGCGCCCGGTCTCATTGCTAGGCGGACAAGTACACCGCCACCAACACGATGAGCACCATCGCCGCGGCGACCGAACCGGCGAACACAGAGATGCCGAGGAGGAGCCGCCGCCACTCCACGACCCGGCGTGGTCCGTGCCGACGTGCGTGCCTGCGCTGACGCAATCAGTCCCTGACCTTCCCTAGCGCTGTCCCCGGCGGGGAGCACCCGGAACACGGGGCCCGTGCCCGCTCCCCGGCCGGGTCGCAAGGAAGTCGCCCAGCAGACACCCCCTCGTTGTCTATCGACACACACCGACTCGACGTTGCCCGGCCGGGGAGCTCCCGGAGCACGCGGGAGCCGCACCGACGACGGTTTCGGACGTATCGTCGATGAGTCGTCGGTCCGCCGGTCCCGTGGCCGGGTAAGGACCCGGCGAGCCCCGGAGCCGAAGGAGGACGAGATGCCGCAACCGCAGGGAGCCGAGCTGGAACGGGTCCGGGCCAGGCGCGCGGAGCTGCGGACCAAGTACCTGCGACCGGCCGGAGAGCGTCCGGCCACGCCGGTGGGCGGGGTCCACCACCTCGCGCTGATCTGTCGGGACGTCGAGCAAACCATCCGCTTCTACCAGGAGTTCCTCGGGTTCCCGCTGGTGGAGCTGGTGGAGAACCGCGACTACGCCGGGTCGAGCCACTTCTTCTTCGATATCGGCAACCGGAACCTGCTCGGGTTCTTTGACTTCCCGGGGCACGACCATCCCGATTTCACCGAGACCATCGGCGGTGTTCAGCACCTCGCCCTGTCCACGTCGCCCGAGCGGTTCGCGGAGATCAAGGCGAAGCTCGACGCGGAGGGCGTCGAATACCTCGGCCCGGACCGCGGCGTGCACAACAGCCTCTACGTCCGCGACCCCAACGGCATCGGCCTCGAGTTCTACCGGGAGCGGCTCGGCGTCTTCGAGGGCGAAACCCTGATGGACGGCTGAGGTGGACGACTGCTAAGCCTTCCTAGATCCGGAAGAACAGGTTGCAGAACCGGTCCAGGATGAGCCGGTCGCCACGGTACGTACCGCCGTTGGTCCTCCCGTATGCGGTGAGCACGAAGCTCGCCGGGTCGAACTCGATGACGTTGCCGATCCCGTCGATGCTTCCAGGTGTGAAGGTGATCCCTTCGCTGCTGCCTTCGGCCCGGGTGTCGCCGGCGTGGGCTCCAGAAAGAATGCGGATGCCCAGCGTGAACGGCTCGATCCCGGCGACGTTGCAGGTGTACTGCCACAGGATGAAGCACAGTGGTACAAGCAGGTCGGCTGCCTCGCCGTCCATCCCGTGACTTCGGCCCGAACCCTCCCGGATGTCCCATGAGTGCACGGTGTAGTCGACCACCTGGAAGATCGGGTAGAAGGCGGCGGGAAGCGGACCCATGTACTTGTGCGGTACGGCCAGGCCCGCCCACTCCTCGTCGGTCAGCTCGGCGGCGATGCCGAGCATCCGGTCGCGGTCGGCGCGGAGTCGCTCGACCAACTCGCTCTGCGGGACGCCGCGCAGCTCCAGGGCACCCTGGTCGACGTATTTGGCCATGTCTGGAAGTCCCAGCGGGTCGGGCACCGTACCCTTGCCGCGGGCCGCGTCGAACGAGCGGAAGTAGGCCTCGGTGGTGTCGACCATGTGACCGATCACATCGCGTACCTGCCAGTGGCCGGCGCCGGTCGGCGCTTCCCACACGGCGGGGTCGGCGGCCATGGTGAGCATGCCCTCGGACTCCCGCCGCCAGACGCGATCGATGTTCTCGCGGCTCGCCGGCTCCATGAAGTTCCAGCTCATTGCCCTCTCCCTTCGGTCCAGCCGGGTCGCAGGCGGCGCGGGCCAGCGCGGTGATGTGTTCGGGCACCAGCCAGCCTTGCCGGGATACGTCCGGGTAGTCCATCCCGCATATGAGGGGGGCGCGCTCGCGGCTACGGCGTAGGTTGGGGGCATGGCGTTGGCCGCCTCGCTGTTGCGGAGTGCCGGCCGGTTCCAGGCCGGCGTCGAACAGCTCTGCCGTGCCGACATGGACGCCCGGGCGCTCCTCCGCGCGTTCAGCAGTCATCTCCGCGCAACGGTGCCCAGCGACCGGTTGTTGCTGCTGCGGACCGATCCCACCACCGTGCTGCCGACCGACGGGTTGGTTGAGGCGCTGCCGCCGGCGTTGTGCAAGCCGTTCTGGGACAACGAGCTGCTCGAAGGCGACTACAACAAGTTCGTCGAGCTTGCCCGCGGCGAGGTCGCGGCCACCCTTCTCGAAGCGACCGGCGGCGAACTGTCGCGTAGCCGCCGCTACGCAACGATGTACCGGGAGCTTGGGGTAGGCGACGAGCTACGGGTGAGCTTCACCGCGCGGGACGGGTCGTGCTGGGGGATCGCCCAGCTCATACGGGGCGAGGGTACGGCCTTCTCCGCGGCCGAACGCGATCTGCTCGCCGGCGCCGCCCCGCTGATGGCCTCGGCGCTGCGGGCGCGGCTGGCACTCGGCCCACCGGCGGCGTCCCGGCAGGAGGGCGGCCCCGCGCTGATGATCCTGGACAAGGCGGGGGAAATCCTGTCCACCACGGCGGAGGCCCGGGAGTGGCTCGCCGAGCTGGCGCGCGGCAGCGCCACCGGGATGGCGCCGGTACCCGAGCCCGTCTATCTGGTCGCCGGCAGGGCTCGGGCAGCGCGCGCCGGGATCAACACCGAACCGGCCTGCGCCCAGGTTCGCACGGTGACTCGCGGCTGGCTGCACCTGCACGCCACGTGCCTCGACGGGCCGGAGGCCCCCGGCGACTCGATTGCCGTGATCATGACCCCGGCGCAGGCGCCCGATCTCATGCCTCTGCTCGCGCTCGGCTACCGGCTAACCCGCCGGGAGCAGGAGGTGCTGCAGTTTTTGGCCCGCGGGATGAGCACCGCCGAGATCACCCAGCGCCTGGGCATCTCCAGCCACACCGTACGCGACCACGTCAAGTCGCTGTTCGGCAAGGTCGGGGTCCGTAGTCGGGCCGAGCTGGTCGCCCGGATCTTCGCCGAGCATTACTACGACCGTCTCGAGGCGGACGTGGATCGGGCGTAATGGTGAAGATCTCGGCGTGTACGCCATAGACCTGGGCGAGCAGGTCGGCGGTGAGCACGCTGGGGGGCGGTCTGGAGAGGTGGTGCCAATCCGAGCCAGTTTGGCGTTTGACATGGCATCACCATGATGCCAACATGGCATCATGGACCTCATGCGGTATGCCGACAACCTTCGGCATCAGCTCGCAGTCGCCGCCGAGGCCGGCGGTGAGGATGCCCGTGTGTTGGCCGAGCGACTCACCGCACCGCTCGAATCGGCGATCCGGGTCACCCTGCTGGACGTGCTGTCGGCGGCAGCTGACGAGATCACCCGTGACCTCGCGCCGGGGTCGGTCGACCTGCGCCTGCGCGGGGGCGACCCCAGCTTCGTCGTGACGCCGCCGCCGGCCGACCAGCCGTTCGACGAGAGCGATCCGGAGCCGGACGGCATTGCGGTGTCCGCGACGGGTGTCCGGTCGCCAGGCTCGCCGGACGACGAGGGCGCGATGTCGCGGATCAACCTCCGCCTGCCCGAGCACCTCAAGGTCCGGGTCGAGGAGACCGCCGGCCGGGAGGGGCTGTCCGTCAACACGTGGCTCGTCCGGGCCGCGGCGGCCGCTCTAGAACGCGACGACCGCGGCCGCCGCCCCGAACGGCGCGCCCCGAGGGGCGGGCAGCGCTACACCGGCTGGGTGCGCTAGCCGCGCCCGGCAGCGGGAACGCCAACCAGGCCCATCAGGAGGGCACTGCCATGCCAACCTTCGACACTCCCGAACCGATCTCGGTTACGATCGACCTCGGCGTCGGAGACGCTCGGATCACCGCGAGTGATCGCAGCGACACCGTTGTCGAGGTTCGTCCGAGCGACGGGTCAAACGAGTCCGACGTGAAGGCGGCGGAGCAGACCCACGTCGAGTACGCGGGCGGCAGGCTGCTGGTCAAGGCGCCGAAAACGTGGAGACGGTACAGCTTCTTCAACGATGGCGGTTCCGTCGATCTGACGATCGAGCTGCCGGCGGGCTCGCATGTGCAGGGCGACGCAGCGATGGCGGCGTTCCGCTGCCAGGGGCGCCTCGGCGAGTGCAGGCTCAAGACGGCTACCGGCGACCTCCTGCTCGACCACACGGGCGCGCTGCGCCTGAACACCGGTATTGGTGACATCACCGTGGGCCGTGCGGCAGGCAACACCGAGGTCACCACAGGGTCCGGCGCCGTGCGAATCGGCGAGGTCGACGGCGCGGCGGTGATCAAGAACTCCAACGGCGACATCAGGGTCGGCGAGGTCGGCGGCGACCTGCGGTTGAACACGGCCAACGGCGGCATCTCCGTCGACCACGCGCTGGCCGGCGTCAGCGCCAACACCGCCAACGGTGACGTCCGGATCGGCGAGGTCGTACGGGGCTCGGTCGCGCTCAAGACCGCGCTCGGTGAGCTCGAGGTCGGCATCCGCGACGGCACCAGCGCGTGGCTGGACGTGAACACACAGCACGGCCATGTGCACAACTGGATGGATGCCTCCGAGCGCCCCGAGCAGAGCGACGACACCGTCGAGGTGCGCGCTCGCACCGCATACGGCGACATCACGATCCGCCGTTGCTGACCCGCATCCGCGAACGACCCTCCTCGAAAGGAAAAGGCATGGCGACCACCCCATCCCGGCCGGCTATCGCGGCGGCCGGGCTGCGCAAGTCGTTCGGCAACCTCGTTGTGCTCGACGGCATCGACCTGCACGTCGCCGAGGGAACGATCTTCGCGTTGCTCGGCCCCAACGGCGCCGGCAAGACCACCACGGTGCAGATTCTGTCCACGCTCATCGGCGCCGACGGCGGCGAGATACGGGTCGCCGGCCACGATCCGGCCCGGGACCCTGACGAGGTGCGCGCAGCGATCGGCGTCACCGGCCAGTTCTCGGCGGTCGACAATCTGCTCACCGGCGAAGAGAACCTGATCTTGATGGCCGACCTGCACCACCTGGGCAGGGCCGAGGGCCGCCGGCGGGCGGCCGGGCTGCTCGACCAATTCGATCTTGCCGGCGCGGCGAAGAAACCGGTCGCGACGTACTCGGGTGGGATGCGGCGCCGGCTCGACCTGGCGATGGGCCTGGTCGGCGATCCGCGCCTCGTGTTCCTCGACGAACCCACCGCCGGGCTGGACCCGCGCAGTCGGCGCACGATGTGGCAGATCATCCGCGACCTCGCCGCCGATGGTGTCACGGTCTTCCTGACCACGCAGTACCTGGAGGAGGCCGACCGACTCGCCGACCGCATCGCCCTACTGGACCACGGGAGGCTGGTCGCCGAGGGCAGTCCGGACGAGCTCAAGCGCCTGGTGCCCGGCGGGCACATCCGCCTGCAGTTCGCTGACTTCGACGGCCTCGAGGCGGCCGCCCGTGCTCTCGGCGAGGGGGTGCGTGAGGAGGAAGAGCTCGCCCTGAACGTGCCCAGCGACGGCGGCGTCAAGTCGTTGCGGACCCTGCTCGACCGGCTGGATGCCGTATCGATCGAGGTCGAGGAACTATCGGTGCACACCCCGGATCTCGACGACGTCTTCCTCGCCCTCACCGGCCGTACCGAACACACCAAGGAGTCCGTGCGATGACCACGATGAGATACGCCCTCAGCGACTCGGCGACGATGCTGCGCCGCAACCTCCGGCACGCGCTGCGTTACCCGTCCTTGACGCTGTTGGTCGCCGGCATACCGGTGATCTTCCTGCTGCTGTTCGTCTACGTCTTCGGCGAAACCCTCGGGGCCGGCCTCGGCGGCGCCGCGGGCTCCTTGGACGGCCGCGCCGCGTACGTCAACTACGTCACTCCCGGAATCATCCTGCTCGGGGTGGCCGGAACGGCCCAGGGGACGGCGATCTCGGTCGCCATGGACATGACCGAGGGCATCATCGCCCGGTTCCGCACCATGGCGATCTTCCGCCCGTCGATCCTGACCGGACACGTCGTCGGCAGCACGATCCAGACCATGCTCGGCATGGCGATCGTCATCGGCGTAGCCCTGCTCGTCGGCTTCCGGCCAACGGCTGACCTCATCGAGTGGATCGCGACGATCGGCGTTCTCGCGATGATCACCTTCGCGCTCACCTGGCTGTCGGTAGCGCTCGGCCTGGCACCCAAGACCGTCGAGGCCGCGAGCAACCTTCCCATGCCCCTGATGCTGCTGCCCTTCCTCGGCAGCGGCTTCGTCCCCACCGACTCCATGCCGGCCGCACTGCGCTGGTTCGCCGACTACCAGCCCTTCACACCCGTCATGGAAACGCTGCGCGGACTGCTGTTCGGCACGCCGATCGGCGACAGCGCCGTACTCGCCGTCGCCTGGTGCGCCGCCATCACCCTGGTCGGATACCTCTGGGCGAAGAAGCTGTTCAACCGCGATCCGGCAAGGTAGCCAGCCGTCGAGCTCGGCCCGGTCCGCGTGACGACATCGCCACGAAGTTCGGCGACATCGACCTCGCGCCGGCGCGGCTGGCGGGCGTTTCGCACCAGACCGTGTCGCGCGTGCTCAACGACCATCCCAACGTCAGGCCGGCAACACGCGAACGCGTGTTGGCAGCGATTGATCAGCTCGCCTACCGGCGCAACTCCTCGGCCCGTGCCTTGGTGACGCGTCGGACGCAGATCCTCGGCGTCGTGGCCTTCGACACGACGCTCTACGGGCCGGCGAGCACCCTGTTCGCCATCGAGCAGGCCGCGCGCGAGGTCCGCTACTTCGTGAGCATCATCAGCCTCAAGACCATCACCCGCGAGACCGTACGCGAAGCGCTCGGGTATCTCGCCGAGCAGTCGGTGGACGGGCTCATCGTGATCGCGCCTTGGCGTTCGGCCGTCGATGCACTCGCCGGCCTACCCAACGACCTGCCAGTGGTCGTGGTCGAGGGTGGACACGCACCTGATCTGCCAGTGGTGTGCGTCGACCAGTTCGGCGGAGCTCTTCTCGCCACGCGTCACCTGCTCGAGCAAGGCCACCGGACCGTATGGCACGTTGCCGGACCCCCGGACTGGCTGGAGGCCCAGGACCGCACGCACGGTTGGCGCAGGGCACTTCAGGAGGCAGGCGCCGAGCCTCCCGGGATGGTGCGCGGTGACTGGAATCCACGCTCGGGTTATCGGGCCGGGTGGTCGCTCGCCAAGCAGAAAGACCTCACTGCCGTCTTCGTCGCCAACGACCAGATGGCCCTCGGCCTTCTGTGCGCCTTCCGCGATGCTGGGATCGAGGTGCCCGCCGACGTCAGTGTGGTCGGGTTCGACGACGTCCTGGAGTCGGAGTTCTTCGCGCCACCGCTGACCACGGTTCGGCAGGAGTTCTCCAAGGTCGGACGGGAGAGCATGCGACTTCTGCTCGCCCAGCTCGACGGCATGTCCAGGCAGGACGCATCCCGCGGGCGGCTCGTCGTACCCGCTGGTGCCCAACGAGCAGCCGTACCTCGACGCTCTGCGGTTGTTCGACGATCCGGCCGAGTACCCGATCTTCCCCTTCTACACCGCCAACCAACGCGACAAGGCAGCTGCCGAAGAGGCCGGGCGCGGCGGCACCAACAACTTCAGTCAGATCAACTCGACGGTCTAGTTCCGCCTGCTGTCCTCGGTGCTCCGCGGCTACGACACCGAGTTCCTCGACGCCGAGTGGTACAAGAAGCTGCTCTACTGGAACGCCTGGGCCCACTTCATCGGCGGCAACACCGCGTGGCCGACGCGAACGAGTACTGGTTCGACTGGAATCCGGACACCCAGACCTTCGGCCGGTCCGGGATCCACCACAGCATGCTGGGCAGCAGCAACTGGACGGTGATCGAGGACGTCGCCGGGCTGCGGCCACGGACCGACGACAAGGTCGAGCTGTGGCCGATCGACATCGGCTGGGATCACTTCGCTACTGGTGACATCAACTACCGCGGCCACGACCTGACGATCGTGTGGGACAAGCCGGGTGACGGGCGCACCCACTACCCAGGCGTGCCCGAGGGCTATTCGGCGTACGTCGACGGCGAGCGGGTCTTCACCGTCGACGGCCTGGTCCACACCGTCTGGGATCCGGGCAGCGGCGCCGTGACCTTCCCCGATGGCGGGGGGAGGGTGCTCTTCAACGCCGGCAACCCCGACATCGAAGCCCCGCAGGAGGTCGCCCTGTCGGGCGAGCGTGTCGTCGACGTCTTCCAGAAGGCGGGCGTGAACCTGTCCGCGCCGAACCGGCCCAACCTGGCGCTCGACGCGGAGCCATCGGCCCACCTACACCGACCCGGCGGAGGAGACGGACGCCTACCCGGCGACGGACGCGGCCGCGGCGGTGGACGGGTTCACGGTCAACATGCCGTTCTGGGGCAGCGCCGGGTCGGGCAACACCCAGGACGCCTACCAGCTCGACTTCGGCCGCCCGACGACGTTCACCGACGTCAAGCTGTACTTCTTCAACGACCGGCAGGTCATGGGCGTGCCCAACCAGCACCGGGTGACGACGACGACCAACCGGTACCGGGAGCCGGCGGCCTACACGGTCCAGGTCTTCCGCGACGACACGGGCTGGGTCGACGTCGAGGACCAGATCAAGACCCCGTCACGCCCGCGGTCGAACTACAACCTGGTCCGGTTCCGCCCGGTGACCGCCGAGCGCATGCGCGTGGTGATGACCCACCGCGAGGGCTACGGCACCGGACTGAAGGAGCTGCAGGTCTTCCGCGCGGCGGCGGTCACCCGCTTATGGGCTTGCTCGTCTCCTCCAGGGTGCGGTTGCGGGTCTCCACCCCAAGCAGGGCCACTGCCACCAGTCCGACCAGCGCCATCGCACACAACAGACCGAACACCGCAGCCACACCCGTGGACTTCACCTGACTGCTTTGCAGTATCCAGCCCACGGTGATTGGTGCGACGGCGATGGCAAGCCGCTGGATCCCGCTGCCGGTCCCGGTTGCCCACCCCCGCATGCGGGTCGGAAACAGCTCGGGTGCGTACATGAAGCAGCCGATGTTGATCGGGTAGATCCCCACCGCCAGGATCAGCGTGACAGCGAACAGGGTCGGCCACGAGGTCCAGCCCAGGACCAAGACCGCCAGCACACCTAGCAGGGCACCGGTGGCCGCGAGCGCGAAGCTGAAGATGAAGTACGGCCGGCGGCCGGTGCGGTCGATCAGAAACGCGATCGCGTAGCCGCTGCCGACGTAGGCGGCCCCGTTGATGGCGCTGATCAGCAGCGACCGGCCGGGAGGAAGGCCGCCGAGCTGCACGTACAAGGTCGGCAGCCACACCGTGAATGCGTAGACCACGAAGTACGAGGTCCCGAACATGATCCAGAGAAGCACCGTTCGTGACAGGTAGTCCTTGGAGAACATCTCGGCGAATCGCGTCGGCCTGACGTCGACGCCGGGTGCGGTCACCGACTCCGTCGTCGTCGCCGGGCGGCTGCGGTCGCCGGATGCGGACTCCATGGCCGAAGCGATCTTTTCCGCCTCGTCGAGCCGGCCCTTGTTCACCAGCCACCGCGGTGACTCCGGAAGGGAGCGCCATGCGATGACGGCCAGCAGCAGCGGCAGCATCCCGATCGCCAGCAACACCCGCCATCCGATCTCCGGCGGGGTGATCGCCAGCACGCCTGCGCCGATCAAGGGGGTCAGCATGACCCCCAGCCGAACAGATTCTGGTAGTTCAGGTAGATCTTTCCGCGGGACCCACTGGGTATGAGTTCGTTGAACAGGGCCGCGGCGACCGGGATTTCCGCGCCGAGGCCGATGCCCTGAGCCACCCTCAGCCACAGGAGACTCTCGAAGTTCCAGGAGGCAGCGGTGGCCCCGGCCAAGGCACCAAAGATCACGATCGACAGAATGAACATCTTCCGGCGGCCGAAGTACTCCGACAGCGCGCCAACCGCGAGTGCTCCCACGAACTGACCGATGTATGCGGAACCGAGCAACAGTCCGCTGTTGACAAATCCGATGTCGAGCGTGGTGAACACGACGGCGAGCGCGCTAGCCATCACGAGCCCGTCGTAGGCATCGAGGAAGGTTCCGGCGCCGAGAATACCGGCGACCTTGAGGTGGAACCGGGAGAACGGCACCTGCTCGACGCGTGAGACGATGGATTCCCCCGAGTACTGGGATATTGTTCCCATTTCCCCTCCTTGCCGACGGCTGTTCAGCGCGCCTGGTCAACCGGTGTTTGGAGTGGTCTGTGTCGCAGCAACTCGCCACTCCAGCGACGCACGGCCGGTGAATCGAGCCCCAATTGATCGAGAGCTCGTCCGACGATGTGATCCACCACATCGTCGATGGTTTGCGGATGGTTGTAGAAGGCCGGAACTGGCGGCATGATGGTCACACCCATCTGCGCCAGTTTCAACATGTTGGTGAGATGGATTTCGTTGAGTGGCGTTTCGCGGGTCATAAGGATGAGCTTCCGGCTCTCCTTCAGCGCCACATCCGCGCACCGCGTGATCAAATTGTCCGAGAGTCCGGACGCGATGGCGGCGACGGTTCGCATGCTGCACGGCGCGATGACCATCCCGTCCGTGCGGAACGACCCACTGGACGGGATGGCGGCCAGGTCGCCGGCCGGGTACGCCGCACTGGCCAGCGCGCGGACGTCCGATGCCCTCCTTCCCGTTTCGTGCTCGATATTCCGCTCGCCCCAATGGCTGATGCACACGTGCGTCTCCACGCCGAGATCCCCGAGCTGTTCCAGAACTCTTATTCCGAAGATCGCGCCGGTGGCGCCGGTGATGCCGACGACGACACGCCGCGCCGGATGCTCGGAGCTAAAGCGCTCGGCACGGGGGTCATTGTGCCACCGCCTTTCCGGGGACTGGCGTGCTTGCGGTCTACTTCTCTGCTTGGCCGACGTGGTACCGCCCGTCGTCATCCATCCACAGAAGTCCCTTCTCCCGCAGCTCGTCGAAGGCTCGTACCAGGTCACCCTGGTGCACATCGCCCATGTCCCGGAGCCAATCGACAAAACGCCGTGGTTCCCCGTTCTGCCGCAGTTTCCCGATCAGCTGACCGGTATCGCTGAGGCGATTCCCGTCGTTGTGTGCCGCGTTCTCAAGGAATGGCGGCAGGGGAATCGCGAAGATGTCCCCCGGGCGGTCGTGCCGACGTGTCGCGTCGATGCCCATTTTGGCGGTCACGGTGCTGGAGCCCTCGTGCGGTGGAAGCGACGGGTCGAGCGGAAGCGTCCGCATTCCCGGTAGGACGACGAGGTCCCGGTCCGCCTGGAATCTTGTCGCGATCGCCCACTCCACCATCGAATCGGAGAAGACGTCGATGTCGTCGTCCACGGCGATCACGTGCTTGGTGTTCCCTCTGCTGGAAAGCGCCGCGGCGATCGCGTTGCGCCCGTCACCGGGATCGCGGACGCGGAGGGCCACCCGGGTGTGGTGTAGGCCGGTTCCCGCCGGCGGGCAGTAGACCTGGAACGGCTGAGCCACGGCCCGGCAAACCGCGTCCCACACGGTGACTTCGGTGGCCAGCGAGACGATCCCGGCGGTGTCGGTGTGGTGCAGCTGCGCTCCGCCGATGGTGGCGGTTTCGAAGACGGCGTCGCGACGATGGGTCACGGCGGTGACGCGGAAGACGGGGTTGTGGTGAACTCGCCCGTAGCAGCCGGTGTATTCCCCGAACGGTCCCTCGGCTTCGGTCCAGTCGCCCTCGAGCTGGCCCTCCAGGACGAGTTCGGCGTCACAGGGGACTTCGAGGTCCACCGTCTGGCACCTGACCAGCCGCATGGGGCATCCACGCAGCGCCCCCATGATCGAGTATTCGTCGACGCCCGGAATGCTCAGCTGGGTGGCCAGGTAGTCCAACGGATGTGCGCCGACGACGAAGGCCACCTGAAGCGTTCGTCCGTCCTGCCGTGCACGGCGATACATGGCGCGCAGATCCGACGGGGCCACCATGTCGACGCCGGTCTCCCGCCGTCCGCGAAGCATCAGGCGTCGCACGCCGGCGTTGTACTGCCCCGAGCTCGGATCCCGGGTGATGTCGATCGCCGCGGAGATGTACGGACCACCGTCCCACTCGTGCTGCAGGTACGCGGGCAGCCGAGTGAGGTCGGCGTCCTCGCCGATGTGGCACACCTCGTGCACCGGGCCGGAATCGACGACGACCGGCGGCACCGGCGCGACCAGCCGTCGAAGAATCTCGTCGCGGATCTGCTGCGGGGGCACGTCGAGCGCGAGCGCCCATCTCGCCCGGCTCGCCATCGCGTTGGCCAGCAGCGGCATGTCGCATCCGAGCGGCTTTTCGAACATGATCGCCTTGTCGCTGCTCTCCAGCAGGCCGGTGACGTTGCGCAGCGACACCGGATCGCGGTGCCGTTCCAGCTCGCCGTGGCGCTCCAGCTTTTCCACAAAGGCAGCTAGGGTGAAATCGTCTGGCGGGGACATCGTTCCCTCTCTCGAACCGAAGCGAGCCCGTATTCGTCAAGTGGCCTTTTCGTGCTCGCCGGCGAATTTGCCCTGCACGGTTTCCTTGAGTCTGTGACGGACCACCTTGCCCGATCCTGTTCGTGGGATCGCATCGACCGCGGTGATGGTTTCGGGTTGTTTGAACGACGGCAGCATCTCCCTACACAGGGCCGCGACCTCATCGATCAGGCGGTCCCGGGCATCACCCTCCTCCGCGCACACGATGGCGAGCACGGGAACCTCGCCGAGTGCCTCGTGCGGCTGCCCGACGGCAGCGCAGTCCACAACGGCGGCGTGCTGAACCGCTACGTGCTCGATCTCGACGGGCGAGATGTTCTCCCCGCCCCGGATGATGAGGTCCTTCAACCTGCCGGTGATCCTGAGGTGGCCGGTCGAGTCCAGCGACCCGAGATCGCCGGTGCGGTACCAGCCGTTCCGCAGTGCCTCGCGGGTCTCGCGCTCCCGGCAGTGGTAGCCGAGCATGACGCCGGGGCCACGGACGATCACTTCGCCCTCGGACCCTGGATCCCGATCGGCGTCGTCGGCCGGGTCCACCACCCGAACGGCCATGCCGGGCAGGCTCACTCCGCAGGAACCGGGTACGCGCGACGCCTTCCAATGATTCATGGTCATCGCGGTGGACGTTTCGGTGGCGCCGTAGACATCCAGAAGCGGTGCGCCCAGGGCTTTCTCTGTCTCTTCGACAATCTCCGCCGGCAGTCCGGCGCCTCCGGAGACACACACCCGCAGGGTCCGCCGGCGATATTCGGTTTCCTTGCCCCGCAGCGCGCGGGACAGGTAGGCGAAGGTCGTCGGCACGCCCACGAGAACGGTGACGGGATGCTCCTCGAGAAGCTCCAGCACCTGCTTCGGGGAGAAGCGCGGGAGTGTGACCATCTGGCCGCCGACCGCCAGTGCGGCGAGCGTGACGTCGAGCCCGTAGGAATGGGTCAGCGGCAACGGGTTCAGCATCACGTCGTCGGCATTCCATTCCAGGAAGGGCATCCATCCCGCGCCGACGACCCACATCATGCTGTGCTGCGTGAGCAGAACGCCCTTGGGCTTCCCGGTGGTGCCGGAGGTGTAGAGGATCCAGGCGGGCTCCTCCACGCCGAGGGAGTCGTACGGCGACGCCGCCGGGTCCTCGGCAAGCCACCTGTCGAACGACACGACCCCGGAGGGGAGTTCGCCGGACCCGCCGGCGACGATTCGAAGCGCGCCCAGCTCCGGCCGCGACTCCCGCAGCGAGTGCAGGAGCGGCGCATGCTCGGCGTCGACGATCGCCGTTGCGGCCCCGCTGTCGTCGAGCATGAATCCGACATCTTCGGCGGTGCCGGTAACAGGTATCGGCACGCTGGTCGCTCCCGCGCGCAGGGTTCCGAGCGTGGCTACCACCCAGTCGACCGAGTTCGCCATCAGCAGGGCGACCCGATCACCCGGCCCGACCCCGTGATCGGCGAGGTGGCCAGCGACCCGGCCGATCTCGGAGTAGAGGCCCCCGTAGGTGACCTCACGACTGTGGTCCACCAACGCCGTTTTCGTTCCCACCGTTCGAACGGCACGCAGCAGGATGTCGTTGACCCCCGTGATGACGTCCAGATACATCGCCACCCACTCCTCGGTTGTCGTTACCCAGGGGCCTCGTGGGCGGCGTTCCTATGACGACGCCCCGGCTCCGTCACCCTTGGATGCGTCGTCGACCCAGAAGTCGATCGCCTTGGGCCGGCGCTCCCGCCAGGCGCCCGACTTGGTCGCGAAGCCCTCCAGGCCCGCCCGCTGGTCGTGATCGTCGACCCTCCACCAGCCGTTCAGCGCGAAGGAGTAGGCCGCCGAGAGCGCTTCGAATCCCTGCGCGGTGTAGAGGTCGGCCTCGATGCCGCGATCGATGATGTACTTGAGCTGGCGCAGGGTCTGCTGGTTCTTCGAGCGCAGTACGTCGAGCAGTTCGGCCACCGCGGAGTCCAAGCTGTCGTTGGGCACTACCCGGTTCCACAGGTCGAGCTCCACCGCTCGTCGCGCCGGATGCAGCGCGCCGATCATGTTGATTTCCTTCGCCCGGCGACGCCCGATCGCCCGGCTCAGCCGGGTCGTCCCGCCCCAGCCCGGGGTGATTCCGGTGTCGACCTCGGGCATACCCCACCGCGCCCGCTCCGTCGCGATCACGAAGTCGCAGGCCATGGTCACCTCGAGCCCTCCGCCAACGGCGAAGCCGTCGACAGCGGCGATCGTGATCTTGTCGAGCTCTTCCAGCTGGTACGCCATGCGCTGGTAGTAGTAGACCCGCTGAAACGCCTCGTTGGCGTCGCCCCACCGCCCCTCGGACATCTCCTTCAGGTCGTCGCCCGCGCAGAAGGTCCCCCCGGCGCCGCTGAGCACCAGGTACCGCACCGACGTCGAGCGCCGCACATGCTCCAGCGTCTCCACCAGCTCGTCGGACAACTGCATGCTCAGACAGTTGCGCTGGTCAGGCCGATTGAAGGTGAAGTAGGCGACGTCACCGCGCTCCTCGTAGATGCCCTGTCGCTCGTCGGCGCTGCGCACACCACGTTGCCGGTCGTCACCCACAACCATGTCCGGCTCCTCTCCGTTCGCGACCCGCACGTGACCCGCGGGCCAGGTAAGTTCTCACGGAGAACTTACATTACTAAGTTCTTCCTGAGAACCCTGTAGGGTGGGCGCATGGCGAGGGACCTCGGACCACGGCGGTGTTCCGTGGGACGGGCGCTGGGGGTCTTCAGCGACCCCTGGACATTCATGGTGCTTCGAGAGGCCTTCTTCGGCGTGCGCCGATTCGAGGACTTCCAGCACAACCTGTCGATCTCGAGGAACGTGCTCACCAAGCGGCTGAAGCACCTCGTCGATCACGGCATCTTCGAACGGCGTCCGTACCAGTCACGGCCGCCCCGACACGAGTACCGGCTCACCGAGAAGGGCACCTCCATGTACTCGATCATGGTGGCCCTCATGGCATGGGGTGACCGCTGGCTCGACAGGGGTGATGGGCCGCCCCTGGTGCTCGTGCACGAACGCTGCCGCTCGGTGACCTCGGGTGAGGTCGTATGCGTGCATTGCGGCGAGCCCATCCGGGCGCGAGAAATGCACTACATGCTCGGCCCCGGCTCCGATCCCGACGAGGTCGCCGCGCTCGCCGGCGGGTTGGGCACCTATGCCGTCGCATCCCGGTCGAGCGACTCCGACCGATCCGACAACCGCGTTCCCGCCCCCAGGCCGGCGACGAGCGAAGGAGGTGGCATGGCCCGTTCCCTGGGCACGCGGCTGCCCGAGGGTGTCGTCGAACTGCTGAATTCGTCGTCCCCCGAGGGCCCAGTGCTTCTCCTGCTGTCCACGGACGAGGACGGCTGGCCCCGGCAGGCGATGCTCAGCCTGGGCGAGCTCGTCGTGGTCGACGACCGGCACCTGCGCCTCGGCCTGTGGTCAAGCAGCACGACTACCCGCAACCTGACGGCGCGGGGCCGGGCCACGCTCACGGCCGTGCTGGAGGGAACGGGCCTGTCGATACGCCTTTCCGTGCGGCGAGAAGAGGACCTCACGCTGGCAGGAGGCGGAGACCTGGCCTGCTTCACGGCAACCGTCGAAGAAGTGACCGCCGACGAGGTGCCGTACGCCGAGCTGACCAGCGGCGTGACGTTCCGCTTGCGCGACCGCGACGCAGTCCAGCGACGCTGGACGGAAACCCGCGCGGCCCTGCGCGAGGTAAGCCGCTAGTGTCGTGACGTATGTTTTTCTTTAGTTTTTGTTTCTTGTGCGTGATAATGGTGTATGCCGAATCGCGTACGGGTGCTGACGGTGGCGGATAGCGACCGGGTGGAGCTGGAGCGGCGGGCCAGGGATCGGGGGGCCCCGGCTCGGGTGGCCGAGCGGGCCCGGATCGTGTTGTTGTCGGCGGAGG
>WHSR01000057.1 GCA_009379995.1 Streptosporangiales bacterium | reverse complement strand
GGGGGTCTCGCCGGTGGCTCGTGTGCGTCGCTCACGTGTCGGCTTTGTTCGCTTCTCCGCCCACTCGCCGGGTCCTCGCCGTGCGGGGGTCTCGCCGGTGGCTCGTGTGCGTCGCTCACGTCGCTTCCGCGAGTAGCTCGGGAACCTTGGCGATCAGCCGGCGCTCGTCCTCGTACGCCAGCAGGCGGGATACTTCGTCGAGCGGTACCCAGGCGACCTCGGTTACCTCGACGTCGGCGTCGGAGAGCTCCCCGCCAACGGCTTCCATCAGGAAATGATGGACGGTCTTATGGATCCGTCGCCGGTCGGCGATGAACCAGAAGTCGATGGCGCCGAGCGGCGCGATCACCCTTCCCAGGATGCCCGTTTCCTCGGCCACCTCGCGCAGCGCCGCGTCCTCGGCGCTCTCGCCCTCCTCCACGTGTCCCTTCGGCAGCGACCAGAGCAGCTGCCCGTAGCGATCAAGACGGCCGATGAGGGCGGCGCGGGGCCCCTCCGATCGGTCCACGACGAGTCCGCCGGCCGAGGTCTCCTCGACCCGCTGGAAGCGTCGGCGCTTGCGCGCCGCCCGTGGGCGGGACACGGGACGAATGCTATGCCCCGCGGAAGCCTACGGTGTGGGGATATGCACCGGCGGACGGAGGTCGGCGGCACCGGCGGGGCGATGGGGTTCCGATGACAGATCGAGCGGCTTCGCGCCGCTGAGTGTGAACAGGTCGAAGGACCTGATGCCGAGCGCCGTGCCACCTTCGCCGGTAGGCACGTACACCACCTCGTCGGGGTCGCTGGAGTCGACGATCCGGCGGTCCATCAAGACCGTGACGCAGGCGGGCAACGGAATCGGTGCCACCAGACCGGCCGCGTAGTCGGTCACCGCGTTGACCAGGTCGGGAGCGGCCGGCCGGATGGTCGCCGCACCCAGCGCGGGCAGCAGTGCCCGACCCGGAGGCGCCTCGTCCACGCGCACGATCAGGGCGGCGAGCTGATCGTCGGCCGAGAACATACGAACCGCGAGGCACCGTTCCCGGGGTAGCCCCAGGGCCTGCGGCAGTTCGTCGGCGCACGTCACGAGGCGATGCAGCCGTACGATCTCATGGTGTGTGCCGTGCTCGAGCAGCATCCGATGGACGTCCAGGGCACCCTTCATCGCGTAGCACCTGCCTCCACCCGGTCCCCGGTAGGGGATAGTCCCGCGACACGGCCGTAGACAGGCGCTACGCAGGCAGCCGGAAAGACCCGCCGAGAACCGGGTATTGGAATTTGACGACGGCAGGGAAGGACCTACCCTCATTGGCCGTGCCGAGAAACCCGACGTTGACCCAGGCGCAGCGGCGCGCATTGCTCGCCCTGCTGCGCGTCTCACCCGTGGCCGACAGCCTGGCCCGCCGGTTCCAACGCAAGGGACACGAGCTGGCCCTGGTCGGTGGGTCGGTACGCGATGCGCTGCTGGATCGGCTCGGCAACGACCTGGACCTCACCACCGACGCCCGCCCTCAGGAGGTGCTCGACATCGCCGAGGGATGGGCCGACGCCGTATGGACCGTCGGGATCGACTTCGGCACGGTAGGCCTCCGCAAGGACGACTACCAGCTCGAGATCACCACGTACCGCAGCGAGAAGTACGATCCGGCCTCCCGCAAGCCGAACGTGCAGTACGGCAAGTCCCTGGCGGGGGATCTGGCCCGCCGGGACTTCACGGTGAACGCCATGGCCATCCGGCTGCCGGAGCACGAGTTCGTCGACCCCCACGACGGGCTGCGCGACCTGGTGTCCCGGGTGCTCCGGACGCCCGCACCGGCCGAGGAGCTGTTCGACGACGACCCGCTGCGCATGATGCGGGCGGCCCGGTTCGCTGCCCAGCTCGGGTTCGAGGTGGCGCCCGAGGTGACGGCCGCCATCCGGGCCATGGCGGCGAGGATCCAGATCGTCTCCGCCGAGCGGGTCCGTGACGAGCTGGTCAAGCTCGTCTGTGGCCCCTGGCCGCGCCGGGGGGTCACGTTGATGGTCGACACCGGTATGGCCGACCACATGCTGCCCGAGATACCCAAGCTCCGGCTGGAACTCGACGAGCACCACCGGCACAAGGATGTCTACGAGCACTCGCTCACAGTTCTCGACCAAGCGATCATGCTGGAGCGTCGGCGCGGCTTCCCGCCCGACCTGGTGCTACGGCTCGCCGCTCTGCTGCACGACATCGGCAAACCGAAGACCCGCTCGTTCGAGCCGGACGGACGGGTGACGTTTCATCACCACGAGGTCGTCGGTGCGGCGATGACCAGGCAACGCCTGTCCGCGCTGCGCTTCGCCAAGGACGTGGTGGCCGACGTGTCCCGGCTGGTCGAGTTGCACCTGCGCTTCCACGGCTACGGCAGGGGCGAGTGGACGGACTCGGCGGTGCGGCGCTACGTCCGGGACGCCGGGGATCTGCTGCCGAGGCTGCACCTGCTCACCCGGGCCGATTGCACCACCCGCAACCGGCGCAAGGCCGAGGCGCTGGCCCGGGCCTACGACCACCTCGAACGCCGCATCGCCCGGCTGGAGAAAGAGGAGGAGCTCGCCAAGATCCGGCCCGAGCTCGACGGGAACCAGATCATGGAGATTCTGGGCATCGAGCAGGGACCGCTGGTCGGCAAGGCGTACCGGTATCTCCTCGAGCTACGGATCGAGCGCGGCCCGCTGGGCTTCGATGCGGTCCGGGATGAGCTCCTGCGCTGGGCTCGTGACCAGGGCCTGAGTTAATCCTTCGGCCGTGATCTTGCAGAAATGGTCGAACCGCGTTCGACCATTTCTGCAAGATCACGGCGAGAGTTACGGGACGCGAGCCCGTAACCGAGCGCGGTCAGGCCGTACCCGAGGGCGATGAACCCCAGGATCGCGTACGACTTGCCGTTCTCGGGCGCGGCGACGGCGGTGAAGGCGGCCGCCGACACGAAGGACACGTTGAACAGCACGTCGTAGAAGGAGAACACCCGTCCGCGGTAGGCATCGTCGATGTTCTCCTGGACCAGCGTGTCAACGCAGATCTTCACGCCCTGGGACACCACGCCCAGCACGAACGCGGCCGCCACGAACGGCGCCTCCCGGAACGGCACGCCGAGAACGATCTCTACGACGCAGGCCAAGACCAAGAGCAGCACGATCCAGGTCTGCTTGCGCATGCGCGCCGTCGCCTGCGGGGTGACCAGCGCCGCGACGAAGAACCCGACGCCGGAGGCGGCGAAGACGAGGGCCAGCCCGCCGAGGCCGGCCTCCACCCGTTCCGGATAGAAGTAGTTCCGGTACAGCAGCAGCGCGGTGATCGTGGAGATCCCGTAGAAGAAGCGGTGCGCGGCTATGGCGGCCAGCGCAGCGCCGGCCCGGCGCCGTCCGTATACGTGCCGTGCCCCGTCGGTCAACCCGCGGAGTACCCGGCCCAGGGCCTCCCGGGTCTGCGGCCGGTCCGGATCGTAGTCCGGGCCGAGCAGGTCCCGGCCCATGGTGGCCGCGACGCCGGCGGAGCACAGGTACGCGACGCCGGCCGTTCCGACCAGCAGCGCGGTACTGACGTCGCCGCTGCCGTATGCGAGGCGCAGCAGGTAACCTACGCCGCCGCCGGCCACGGCGATGATCGTGCCGGACGTCGTCGAAACCGAGTTCGCCATGATCAGCTCTTGGCGGGCGACGACGTGCGGCAGGGCGGCCGAGAGCCCGGCCAGGAAGAAGCGGTTCACGCTCAGCGCGGCCAGCGCGGTTCCGAAGAAGAAGGGGCCGTCGAGCCCGGTCGCCACCAGGGCGGCGATGATGGCGATGAGCGCCGCCCGGACGATATTCGCGAAGACCAGGATCTGCCGGCGCCGCCAGCGGTCGAGAAGGACACCCGCGAACGGCCCCACCAGGGAGTACGGCAGCAGCAGGACCGCGAATGCCGCTGCGGTCCGGGCCGCCGTCGGCTGCCTTTCCGGGGAGAAGAAAACCCAGCTCGCGAGGCCGACCTGGAAGATGCCGTCGGATGCCTGGGAGACGAGCCTCGTCGCGTACAGGCGCCGGAAGTCACGCCCCCGGACCACGGCACGCAGATCGCCGACGAAGGACACAAAAGCTAAGGCTACGCGTAACAGTAATGTCAAGAACGCGCATCAACGACGGGCTGGAGTTGACGACGACGGCCCCAACGGCAGATCCTCGCACCAATCTGTGTGCTGGCGAAGGGCCATGGTGGCCGGAAGCGGGATGATATCGATGGCGATACAGTCCACTGTGCGCCTCGCCGCCGTCGTGGCGGCGGTGGCGTTGGGGGCCGCCGCCGCTTGTGGCGGAGGCGGAGGTGGCGACGAACAGCAGGCGGGTGCCAAGGGCGGCACGCTCACCCTGTTGCAGACCGACGATTTCGAGCATCTCGACCCCGCGCGCAACTACGTCACGAACTCCGGCGACTTCGGGCAGCGGCTTCTGACCCGCGCCCTCACCCAGTACAAGGCGGCGCCGGGCGAGGCAGGCCAGGACCTCATGCCCGACCTGGCCGTCGACACCGGTCAGGCCAACGAGGACAAGACGGTGTGGACGTTCAAGCTCAGGGAGGGCCTGAAGTACGAGGACGGCTCCCCGATCACCGCGCAGGACGTCAAGTACGGCGTGGAGCGCGCGTTCTCGGCCGACCTGCCGGAGGGGCCGCCGTGGCCGCGTCAGCTGATCGAGGGCGGCGACGACTACAAGGGTCCGTACGAAGACAAGGGCGGCCTCGACTCGATCGAGACCCCGGACGATCGGACGATCGTCTTCAACCTGAAGCGGCCGGTGCCGTACTTCAACTACACCGTGACGTTCCCGGTGTTCGGCCCGGTGCCCGAGGACAAGGACAACGGCGTCAAGTACGACAACCGGCCGTTCTCCTCCGGTCCGTACAAGATCGAGAAGTATGACCGGGGCAAGGAGCTCGTGCTCGTGCGCAACGAGCACTGGGACCCCAAGACCGACCCGGTCCGCAAGGCGCGGCCGGACAGGATCGTCGTCAAGATGGGGATCGACCCGACGACGATCGACCAGCGGTTGATCGCCGACCAGGGCGAGGACCAGACCGCCATCAACATCGAGGACGTCGAGCCGTCGAGCATCGCGCGGATCGTCAACGACCCCAAGGTCAAGGAGCGGTTCATCCAAGGTGGCAGCCCGTGCACCCGGTGGATCGGGCTGAACATGTCGCACAAGCCGCTCGACAACCTGAAGGTCCGGCAGGCGATCAACTACGCCGTCAGCCAGGAGTCCTACATCACCTCCCGCGGCGGTCCGGTGCTCGCCGACCCAACGTCGACGATCATGCCCCCCTCGCTGCCCGGGTACCAGAAGTTCAACCTCTACCCGAACAACAACTTCAAGGGCGACCCGGAGAAGGCCAAGCAGATGCTCGCCGATGCCGGCTACCCGGACGGGCTGGAGCTGACCCTGACCTCGACAACGGAGTCGGGCGCGTACGGCCCGGACCAGGCCGAGGCGATCCAGCAGGCGCTGGCCAAGGCGGGCATCAAGGTCAAGATCAATGCTGTCAGCGCCTCCGTCTACTACACTGAGATCGGCAACATCAAGCGCCAGGACGACTTGGTCTTCTACGGATGGTGCGCGGAATGGCCCAGCGCGGAGACCATGATCCCGCCGACCTTCGACGGGGCCTTCATCAAGCCGCAGGGCAACAACAACACCTCGCAGTACGACGACCCGGAAGCCAACAAGCGCGTCGCCGAGATCCTCGAACTCATGATCAGCGACCCGCAGGCAGCCGACCGGGCATGGGGCCAGCTGGACCGGCAGATCATGCAGGACGCGCCCATCGTCCCGCTGTCGTACGACCTGCGTTCGCAGTTGATCGGCTCCAAGGTGACCGGCGCGTTCGGTGCTCAGATGTTCGGCGGTCACGTTGATCTCGCAACGGTCGGAGTCGAGCAGTAACCGATGGCAGTACCGGTAGGGGTCCCGGAGCGGCAGGCTCCGGGACCCACAACCGCCGCAGCCGGCGGGCGCGTCGAGGGGAGATCGCTCCCGCAGATGGCGTGGCGCCGGTTGCGGCGTGACCGTGCGGCCATGGCCGGCCTCGGCGTTGTGAGCGCTCTGGTACTGATCGCGATCTTCGCGCCGGTGCTCACCTGGCTGAACGGCTATTCGCCGACCCAGTTCAACCCGGGGGCCATCGACCCTGCGCTCGGCGGAGTGCCGAAGGGTCCGCTCGGCGGCATCGGAGCCGAGCACTGGCTCGGTGTCGAGCCGAAGAGCGGCCGCGACATCTTCAGCCGCCTCGTGTACGGGGCCAGGGTGTCGCTGCTCATCTCGGTCGGAGCCACCGGCGTGGCGGTCGTCCTCGGGACGGTCTTCGGGATCGTCGCCGGCTACGTGGGCGGCTGGGCGGACGCGGTCATCGGCCGGACCATGGACGTGCTGCTGTCCTTCCCGTCGCTCATCTTCATGATCGCTTTGGTGGCGATGCTGCCGAACGCGAATCGGCCGCTGCTGCTCATCGTGGTCATCGGGTTCTTCGGCTGGTCGTACGTGGGACGCATCGTCCGCGGCCAGACGATCTCGCTCGCCCAGCGGGAGTTCGTCGAGGCGGCTCGGGCGCTGGGCGCGTCGACCCGGTACATCGTGTTCCGTGAACTGCTGCCCAACCTGGCCGGGCCGATCCTCGTCGTCGCGACGCTGACGATCCCCACCTACATTGCCGTCGAGGCGGCGCTGTCGTTCCTCGGCGTCGGGGTGAAGCCGCCGACGCCCTCGTGGGGTCAGATGCTGTCCGACGCGGTGGATTGGTACCAGGTGATCCCCAGCTACTTCGTCCTACCTGGCCTGTGCCTGTTCATCACGGTGCTGTCGTTCAACCTGCTGGGCGATGGGCTGCGGGATGCGATCGAGCCGCGGGGTGACGGCTCATGATCCGGTACATCGTCCGCCGGCTCATCGCGGTCGCCGGGATCCTGCTGGTGATCTGCGGGATCACCTTCGTGATCTTCTATGTGCTGCCGGCCGACCCGGCGACCCTCGCCTGCGGCCGCGCGTGTACCCCGGAGCGCATCGCGGAGATCCAGCATCAGCTCGGCCTGGACAGGCCCATCTACCAGCAGTTCTTCGACTACGTGGTGGGCATCTTCGCCGGCCGCACGTTCGGCACCGGCGAGGCGGCGGTCCAGTGTCCCTTCCCCTGTCTCGGCTTCTCCTACCAGAACAACCTGCCGGTCTGGAGCCTGCTGATGGATCGGCTTCCGGTCAGCGCCTCGATAGCGATCGGCGCGGCGGCCCTGTGGCTGCTCGTCGGCCTTGGCGCCGGCGTGATCTCCGCGCTGCGCAAGGGCTCGCTCTGGGACCGCGGCGCGATGGTGGTCGCATTGTCCGGGGTGTCGCTGCCGGTGTACTTCACGGCTCTTGTCCTGCTGTACGTCTTCTACATCCGGCTGGAGTTGATCCCGTACCCGGAGTTCGTGAACCCGTTTACTGATCCGGCGGGCTGGATAAGCGCGATGATCTTGCCTTGGATCACCCTTGCCTTCCTGTTCTCCGCCATGTACGCCCGGCTCACCCGGGCCGGCATGCTGGACACGATGGCGGAGAACTACGTACGCACCGCGCGGGCCAAGGGGCTGCCGGAGCGGACGGTGGTGGTCAAGCACGGGATGCGCGCGGCGCTTACTCCGGTGATCACGATCTTCGGCATCGACCTCGGCCAGCTGCTCGGCGGCGCGCTCATCACCGAGACGGTGTTCGGCATGCCCGGCGTCGGCCAGCTCGCCTACCAGGCGATCGGGACGATCGACCAGCCGGTCATCATGGGGGTGACCCTGTTCGCCGCGTTCTTCATCGTGTTCGCGAACCTCATCGTCGACATCCTGTACGCGGTGCTCGACCCGAGGGTGAGGTACACATGACGTCGCTGCTCGAGGTCGAGGACCTCCGCGTGCGTTTCTCCACCGAGGACGGCGTGGTCCGAGCCGTCGACGGGGTGAGCTTCGAGGTCGACCGCGGCCAAACCCTCGGCATCGTCGGCGAGTCCGGCTCCGGCAAGTCGGTCACGTCCCTGGCGATCATGGGTCTGCTGCGCGGAAGGTTCACCGTCGAGGGCTCGGTGACGCTCGGCGGCGACGAACTGGTCCGGGCCGACCCCGACTTCGTCCGGGAGCTGCGCGGCAACCGGATGGCGATGATCTTTCAGGATCCACTGTCCTCGCTGCACCCGTACTACACGGTGGGCAACCAGATCATCGAGGCGTACCGGCTGCACACCGGCGCGACCAAACGGGTCGCCCGCAAGCGCGCGGTCGACCTGCTGGGCCGGGTCGGGATCCCGCAGCCCGAGGGTCGCATCGACGACTACCCGCACCAGTTCTCCGGTGGCATGCGGCAGCGTGTGATGATCGCCATGGCCCTGGCGTGCGACCCGGAGCTGCTCATCGCGGACGAGCCGACCACCGCGCTCGACGTGACCGTGCAGGCGCAGATCCTCAACCTGATCGCCGACCTGCAGGAGGAGTTCGGCACGGCGGTCATCCTCATCACCCACGACCTGGGCGTCGTCGCGGGCGTCGCCGACGAGGCGCTGGTCATGTACGCGGGCCGGCCGGTGGAGCACGGCACGCTGCGCCAGGTGTTCTACGAGCCGCGGCATCCCTACACCTGGGGACTGCTCTCCTCGGTCACCCGCCTGGACCGCGAGCCGGAGCACAGGCTACGCCCGATCAGCGGCAATCCACCGTCGCTCATCGACGTTCCGTCCGGGTGCCCGTTCCACCCGAGGTGCCCGTACCGCATGCTGCCGGAGCCGTGCTCGACCGAGGTCCCGGAGTACGCTCCGGTGAACGGCGGCCACCTGGTGGCCTGCCACCTTTCCGAGCAGGAGCGGACCGAGACGTTCGCACGCGACATTCTGCCTCGGGTGCAGTCGTCCGTCCGAAAGGGTGGGTAAACCTCGCATGGGCAGCGCGACAACCAACACGACGAGCAGCTCAACCGCCGACACGACGGGCGACGCGGCGGGCACCGGCGGTGTCCTCCTCGAGGTGACCGGCCTGCGCAAGCACTTCCCGATCAAGCGGGGGATCATCTTCCAGAAGCAGGTCGGGCTGGTCAAGGCGGTCGACGGGCTGAACTTCACGGTGCGGCGCGGTGAGACGTTCGGGCTCGTCGGGGAATCGGGGTGCGGGAAGTCGACCACCGGCCGGTTGCTCACCCGGCTGCTGCGGCCGACCGACGGACAGATCGTCCTGAACGGGCAGGACATCTCCTATCTGCCGCAGAGGCAGGTCCGGCCGATCCGCCGGGACATGCAGATGATCTTCCAGGATCCGTTCTCGTCGCTGAACCCCCGGCACACCGTCGGGTCCATCGTGGGCGCGCCGTTCCGGCTGCAGCGGGTCGAGACCGAAGGCGGCATCAAGCGGGCCGTCCAGGAGCTGCTGGAGCTGGTGGGTCTCAACCCTGAGCACTACAACCGCTACCCGCACGAGTTCTCCGGTGGGCAGGCCCAGCGAATCGGGATCGCGCGGGCCTTGGCGTTGCGGCCCAAGCTCATGGTGTGCGACGAGCCGGTCTCCGCCTTGGACGTCTCCATCCGGGCTCAGATCATCAACCTGCTGCAGGACCTGCAGGAGGAGTTCGACCTCACGTACGTGTTCATCGCGCACGACCTGTCGGTGGTGCGGCACATCTCGGACCGGGTAGCGGTCATGTACCTCGGCCACATCGTGGAACTCGGCGAGGCACGACAGATCTACCAGCACCCGCTGCACCCCTACACCCACGCGCTGCTGTCAGCGATTCCGATCTCCGATCCGGACGTCGACCAGGCCCGAGAACGGATCCTGTTGACCGGCGACGTGCCGAGCCCGCTGAACCCGCCGTCCGGGTGCCCGTTCCGCACCCGCTGCTGGAAGGCGCAGGACATCTGCCGTACCGAGCGGCCGCCGCTCGCCGAGAAGGCCACCGGCCACCAGGTGGCCTGCCACTTCCCGGAGGACCGCGCCCTCATTCCCGCCTCTGATCGCTAACGCGACCGACCCCACACCCGGCCGTCTGGCCCCGGCATAACCGACGCCTCACAGGTCGAGGAGCACTCGGGCGATGGCGCCGATCCGATCGAGTACGAGAGGATCCACGACGCCGAGTTGATGGACCAGCCGCAGGGTCGACACGCTCTTGATGTCCTCGACCTTGGCCCAGCTCACGTCCCGCAGCCCGGACTCACCCGGCTCCAGCTCCACGTGCATGGACCAATTTCGCTTTCGGGTCGTGACCGGCACGACAACGGCAAGATCGAGACCGCTGGCGTTGAACCCGTCCGCGCTCACCACGACGGCGGGGCGCCGGAAGCCCTGCTCGTGACCGATCGGTTGACTGAAGTCCGTCAGCCACACCTCGCCCCGGAGCGGCCCGGCCGCCTTGGTCCGTACGCTCACCGATCGTCCTCGTCGTCGAGCCCATCCCGCAGGGCGCCTTCCTCGATCCTCCGCTCGGCTTCCACCTCCGCCCAGGCCTCGGGGTCGGCGCGAACCGCGGCGACCTCTGCGGTGAACCGGTCCCAGAAGATCTTGCGCTCGTACTCCTTGAGGGCCGCCTCCAGCACGGACGTCATCGGCTGTCCGGTCTGCTCGGCGAGCGTCGCCACCCGGTCCCGGGTGTGCCGGCTGACCCTGATCGTCGTCGTCGGGGTACCCATACCGATGAGGCTACTCCAGTGTAGATACATATATCTACTCCATACGCCTCGCAGACGAACGGCCCGGCTCCCAAACAGCGGAGCTGCGGGGGGCCGGGCCGTTCGTAGTGGAGAGGAGGGTCGCCTACCGTTCCACTTCGCCGTGGATGAACTTCTCCACGAGATCACGGGCGATGTGGTCGTGGTACTGCTCCGGCGGGGACTTCATGAAGTACGAGGAGGCCGACAGCACCGGCCCGCCGATCCCGCGATCCTTGGCGATCTTCGCCGCCCGGGCCGCGTCGATGATGATGCCGGCGGAGTTCGGCGAGTCCCAGACCTCGAGCTTGTACTCCAGGTTGAGCGGGACGTCGCCGAATGCCCGGCCCTCCAACCGCACGTACGCCCACTTGCGGTCGTCCAGCCAGGGCACGTAGTCGGAGGGGCCGATGTGGACGTTCTTCTTGCCCAGGTCGTGGCCGACCTGTGAGGTGACCGACTGCGTCTTGGAGATCTTCTTGGACTCCAGCCGCTCACGCTCGAGCATGTTCATGAAGTCCATGTTGCCGCCGACGTTGAGCTGCATCGTGCGGTCGAGGATGACCCCGCGGTCCTCGAACAGCCTGGCCAGCACGCGGTGCGTGATCGTGGCGCCGACCTGGGACTTGATGTCGTCGCCGACGATGGGTACGCGGGCGTCGGTGAACTTCCTCGCCCACACCGGGTCGGACGCGATGAACACCGGCAGGGCGTTGACGAACGCGACGCCGGCGTCGATGGCGCACTGGGCGTAATAAAGGTCCGCCTCTTCTGAACCGACCGGCAGATAGGAGACCAGGACGTCCGCGCCGGTCTCCTCGAGCACCTGGACAACGTCGACCGGCGGCTCCGTCGACTCGTCGACGGTCTCCCGGTAGTACCTGCCGAGCCCGTCCAGGGTGGGGCCGCGCCGCACCTGTACCCCGGTCGGGGGCACGTCGCAGATATTGATCGTGTTGTTCTCGCTCGCCAGGATCGCGTCCGCCAGGTCGAAGCCCACCTTCTTGGCATCGACGTCGAAGGCCGCGACGAACTCGATATCTCGTATGTGGTAGTCCCCGAACTGGACATGCATGAGGCCGGGCACTGAGCTGCCCGCCGCGGCGTCCTGGTAGTACTCGACGCCTTGGACGAAGGACGCGGCGCAGTTGCCGACACCAACGATTGCTACCCGAACCGAACTCGACATCGTGATTCTCCCTTTCTGTCCGGGGTCGCGGCGCGGACGCGGAGCTCAGTACCCCTTGTCCTGCTCTGACCGGTCCTGCGACTGGGACTTGGCGCGCTCGCGTCCGATGAGCTCGTTCAGCCACCGGACCTCGTGCTCGACCGACTCCAGACCATGCCGCTGGAGTTCGAGGGTGTAGGCGTCCAACCGCTCACGGGTGCGGGAGAGCCCCGCGCGGAAGCTCTCCAGCCGTTCCTCGAGGCGACTACGTCTTCCCTCCAAGATGCGCATGCGAACGTCGGGGCGGGTCTGCCCGAACAGCGCGAAGTGCACCCCGAAACCCTCGTCGTCCCACGCGGAGGGACCCGCATGGGCGAGCAGTTCCTGCAGCCGCTCCTTGCCCTCCGCGGTGAGCTTGTACACGATCCTCGATCGCCGACCCGGAGGTACCGGTCCCGACTCCTCGATGATCAGTCCGGCCCGAAGCAGCTCTTTCAGGCATGGGTAAAGGGTGCCGTAGGAGAACGCTCGGAACGTCCCGAGCAGGGCGTTGAGTCGTTTACGCAACTCATAGCCGTGCATGGGGGATTCGTGCAGCAAGCCGAGCACCGCGAGCTCGAGCTCGCCCGATCTGGCGCTCATGCCCGGCTCCTCTCACGTGTCCCTCACGCATCGCGTCGATGTATCGACTCGATACATCGAGACGATAGCATCAGGGGTCGAGTAGGTGAGACCCCGATCAGGCCGGGGTGAGAAATCCGACACCCTCAGCGGTCCGCGATCCGGCGTAGTCTGGCAGGCATGTGGTCGCAGCGCTCGGTAGTCGACTACGGGCTCGCCCGGCGCTCCACCGTGGTGTCGGTGTTCTCCGGGCACACCGCCGTCTCCGACGTCTGCGACGCGCACCCGTACCTGCTCCGCGCGGCCAAGTACCACGGCGAGCCGACCGCCAAGACCTGCCCGATCTGCCGCAAGGGAAAGTTGACGCACGTCACGTACGTCTACGGGGACGAGCTCGGCCAGTACGAAGGCCGGGTGAAGGCGACGTGTGAGTTGCCCGAGATGGCACGCGAATACGGAGAATTCCGGGTCTACGTCGTCGAGGTCTGTCAGGGTTGTGCGTGGAACCACTTGACGCAGTCGTATGTCCTCGGTACTGGGCAACCGCGGGACCGTCGCCGGCGGCGGCGGGTGGCGGAGACGTAGCGGAAGCAAGAAACACGGCGGAGAAGTAAACCGATTGCCCGCCGGGGGGCGTCGAACCCGTCGAGGGGTCTGACACGCAGCCTGACGACCCAAGCCAGGTGGACGAGGGACGTGTGAGTACCAGCAGCCATCGCAGAGTACGGGCGCCAGACGACACCCGCAGCGGCAGGAGGGCGGCGTCCGGCGAGAAGCGGCGCCGCCCGTGGTATGTGCCCACGTTCCGGAGGGTTCTATGGGTGTTCGGTCTCGGCCTGCTCGCCGGCGGCGCATTGGTCGGCGTGGGTTACGCGGTGACCCCCATCCCGGCGGCCCACGACGTCGCCGTGTCCGAGGCGACGATGGTCTACTACGGCAACGGAAAGCCCATCGGGAAGCTGGCCGAGGAGAACCGGGTGGCGGTACCCCTCAACAAGGTGCCGAAGCACGTCCAGATGGCCGTGCTGGCCGCGGAGAACCGCGACTTCTACACCGAGCCCGGCGTCTCGCCGCGCGGCCTCGCCCGAGCGATTTGGGGGGTGGCAACGGGCGGGTACGCCGGCGGCGGCTCGACCATCACCCAGCAGTACTCCAAGGTCGCCTTCTTGAGCCCGGAACAGACCATTTCCCGCAAGCTCAAGGAGATGTTCATAGCTATCAAGCTCGACCGGCAGCGATCCAAGGACTGGATCCTCGAGCAGTACCTGAACACGATTTACTTCGGCCGGGGCGCGTACGGCATCCAGGCGGCCGCGGACGCGTACTTCCACAAGCCCGTCGGCAAGCTGACCCCTTCCCAGGGGGCGATGCTCGCCTCGCTTATCCAGCTGCCGGAGTACTACTCCCTGCCGGAGAACCGCGGGGAACTGGTGCAGCGCTGGCGGTACGTGATCGACGGCATGGTGAAGATGGGCCAGGTCAGCCCGGAGCAGGTCGCCCGGATGAGGCCCGCGGAGTTCCGCAAGGAGCGGGCCGACAACGCCTTCGCCGGGCAGCGGGGCTACCTGATGCGTCGGACGATCACCGAGTTGCAGCAGCTCGGCTTCTCCGAGGACATGATCTATCGCCGCGGGCTTCGGGTGCACACGACGTTCGACCCGCGGCTGCAGATGTATGCCCGGCAGGCCGTCGAGGAGGCCCGCCCGGAGGATTGGCCGGCCAAGGTACAGACCGGTCTTGTCGCCGTGGAGCCGCGTACCGGTGAGGTGCTCGCCGAATACGGCGGCCGGAACTACCTCAAACACCAGTACGACAACGCGTTCATGGCAGCACCCCAGGCCGGTTCGGCGTTCAAGCCGTACGTGCTGGCGGCGGCCCTCGAGGACGGCATCGGTCTGGACAGCATGGTCGACGGGTCGTCACCGCAAACCTTCAAGGGCGGCTACCGGGTCAGCAACGACGGCAACGTGAACTACGGCCCGATCACCCTGACCCGTGCGACGCAGAAGTCCGTGAACACCGCCTACGTGAACCTGGCCATGAAGGTCGGGCTGTCCAAGGTCATGGAGACCGCGGAGGAGGCCGGCATCCCGGCGGAGACGCTGGAGCCGCACGCGGGCCGGGCGGGCATGGCCCTCGGTATCGCCTCGGTCCGGCCGGTTGAGCAGGCCGCCGGCTTCGCGACCTTCGCGTCCGGCGGGATGTACGCGGAGCCGCACGTGGTCCGCAGGGTCGAGGACTCCGACGGGAACCTGCAAAAGCAGGTGACGCCGCAGACCCACCGCGCCTTCAGCGCGGACGTCGCGGCGGACACCACCTACGCCATGCAGCAGGTGGTGCGGGGCGGAACGGCGACGGCGGCGAGGCTGTCCGACCGTCCGGCCGCGGGCAAGACCGGCACCACCGACAAGAACAAGGCCGCGTGGTTCGTCGGCTTCACCCCGCAGATATCCACAGCCGTCGCGATGTTCCACCAAGACGGCAAGTCGTTGATCGGCCTGCCCGGCTACAGCGAGATCTACGGTGGCACCGTCCCGGCGTCGATCTGGAACGCCTTCATGGAACGCGCCATGGCGAACAAGCCGGTGGAGCAGTTCCCCCAACGAGCCGATGTGGGAATTACCCAGCTGTACGCGACGCCCACGCCGACGGCGACGCCGACCCCGAGCGTGACGGCGACCCCAAAGCCGACGATTCCGGGGCCGGAATGGTCGGAAGAGCCGTGGCCAGGCTACAGCGAGGAACCAGAGGAACCCGAGGAGGACCCGGGCTTCCCGTTCGGCACGGATGACGAGCCCACGGAGGAATCGAACACGGTCCCGCGGCGTAGCGACGAGTGACCCTAGGCGACAGTCGGCGGGGGACCCCGCGCGGCGAGTACTCTGCGAGGCGGCCAGAAGAAGCGAGCAAGAGGACGCCGTGAGCGACGCACGCGAGGCATCGGCGACTGCGCCGGCCGGTGAGCACCCGTCGAGCGGGCGGAGAAGCGAGCAAGAGGACACCGTGTGGGGGACGTGACGCCCGACGCTGACGCAGTGGCGGCCGCGCCGGACGAACGGCCGGCGGACGAACGGACGGGGAACGGCAGGCCCGCGGTTCCCGTGCTGTTCCTGGTGATCGTCACCCTCGCGGTCAGCGCGCTCGGCTTCGTCGAGAAGCAACCATGCCGGGCCGGCGGATGGAACGAGCCGAACTTCCAGTACCGCCACGCCTGCTACACCGACATCTATCCGCTGTACTTCGTCCGGGGACTGGCCGAGGGCAAGCTTCCGTACCTCGACGAATCGCTGGAGTATCCGGTCCTCATCGGTGCGGTCATGGCGGGCACCGCCTCCGCCCTCTCCGGGATCTCCGATCCACTGCTGCGCGGACGCGCGTTCTACGACCTCAACGCCGCCCTGTTGACCCTGTCCGCGGTGGTGACGGTGATCGCTGTCGGCTACCTGGCCGTCCGCCGGCCCCGGGACGCGCTGATGATGGCGGTGGCGCCCGGCCTGGCGCTCGCCGCGTACATCAACTGGGATCTGCTCGCGGTGGCGCTGTCCGTACTCGGCCTGCTCGCCTGGTCCCGGCGCCGGCACGGCTGGGCGGGCCTGCTGCTGGGTCTCGCCGTGGCTACCAAGTTCTACCCGCTGGTCTTCTTCGGACCGTTGTTCCTGCTGTGCCTGCGGGCCGGGCGGTTGCGTGCATTCGCGGTAACCACGGCGGCAGCCGTCGGCGGCTGGCTGGCGGTGAACCTGCCGGTCATGGCCGTCGCGCCGGGGAGCTGGGCGGAGTTCTACTCGTTCAACCGGGAGCGCGGTGCGGACTGGGGTTCGCTGTGGTACCTCTTCCAGCTCACCGGGATACCGGCCCTCGGCACCTCCGACGTCTCGCGCATCAACCTGATGGGCACCGGTGCCTTCCTGGTCTGCTGCGCCGCGATCGCCGTGCTCGCGCTGGCCGCACCGCGCCGTCCGCGGCTCGCGCAGCTACTGTTCCTCACCCTGGCGGCGTTCCTGGTCACCAACAAGGTTTGGTCGCCACAGTACGTCCTGTGGCTGCTGCCGCTCGTCGTCTTGGCCCGGCCGCGGTGGCCGACGTTCCTGGCCTGGCAGGCCGCGGAGGTCGGCTACTTCGTGGCGATCTGGTTCTACCTGCTGCACGTGTCGGTACCCGAGGAGGGCATCGGGCCGGGCACGTACCTGCCGGCGCTCGCCCTGCGGGCCGCCGCCGTGACGGCGATCGCCGTGCTCGTGGTGCGGGACGTGCTGCGTCCGGACCGCGACGCGGTACGCGCCGACGATGCCGACGACCCCGGGGGCGGTGTGCTCGACCATGCCCCCGATGTGGTTGCCCTACGACGCCGGACGAGGGCCGTGTGCGTGTAGCTCCGCTGGGCCGGAGGGCGCTCGGCTGGCGGCGAACCGGCCACCGCCTGCGGCCGACCGACCGGGAGGCGCTGGCGACGTGGGTGTTCACCCGGCTGGCGTTGGGCGTGCTCGTCGCGGCCGTCGGGGCGTTCCTGGCGGCCGGGCGGCCGGTACCCGGGTTCCTCGCCCGGTGGACCCAGTGGGATGTCGCGCTGCTCATCGAGATCGCCCGGTACGGCTACGACGGAAACCCGGCCGAGCCCCCGGACCCGGGGTTGCCCGCGTTCTTCCCCGGCATGCCGCTCGCGCTCCGCGCCATCCACCTGGTCGTGCCGAGCTGGGCCCTCGCCGCCCTGCTGATCTCCTTTCTCGCCGGCGCGGCCGCCATGGTGGCGCTGGCCCGGCTCGGGGATCTCTGCGGACCTCGAGGTACGGGGCCGCGGGCGGTCCTCGTCCTGCTGGTCTCGCCGTGGGCGGTCTTCCTGTTCGCTGGGTACACCGAGGCCCTGTTCCTCGCCTTCGCGGTGCCGGCGTGGCTGCTCGCCCGCAGGGGGCAGTGGTCCCTCGCCTGTCTGGCCGCCGCGGGCGCGGCGACCGTGCGCATCACCGGGGTGTTCCTCGCCGTCGCCCTTGTCGTGCAGTTCCTCGCCGCGCGGGAATGGCGGTCCGGACGGTGGGCCCGGGCCGGCTGGCTGGCCGTGCCCTTCGTGCCGCCGACGCTGTACTCCCTCTACCTCTATGCTCGCACCGGCGATCTGTTCGCCTGGCTGAGTGCGCAGAAGGCGGGCTGGCAACGCGAGCTGACGCCGCCCTGGGAGTCGTTCCTGACGACCTGGAACGCGGCCTTCCACGTGACCAACGAGTTCACTTGGGCGTTTCGGGGTGAGCTCGTCGCCGCGGCGGTGGGCGTCGCCCTCACCGTCTGGCTGCTGGCCGCCCGGCGCTGGGGAGAGCTGACCTATGTCGGGCTGCAGGTCGCCTCGCTGCTCAGCTCGACGTTCTACCTGTCGATTCCGCGGGCGACCCTGCTGTGGTGGCCGCTGTGGCTGCTCGTCGCCAGGGTCGGGCTGCGGTATCCGTGGGTACACGCCGCGTACCTGGCGGTGTCCGTGCCGCTCATGGCGACGATGGCGATCGCCTTTACCCGCGGCGTCTGGGTCGCCTAAGGGCGCCCGCGCCCGCCGGTTGCTCAGACTGGAGCGGGGGCTCGTGCCCCGGGAATCAGCCGTCCAGCCTGGCGCGGAGCCAGGCGATGTCCGCGGCCTGGCCGTCCGCGCCGCCGGGGGTCTCACACACGACCGGTGCGCCCGCGGCTCGTACCATGGCGGCGAGGAGTTCCGGGTCGATCTGCCCGGCGCCGAGGTTCTCGTGCCTGTCGCGTCCGGAGTCGAAGGGATCCTTCGAGTCGTTGCAGTGCACCAGATCGATGCGGCCGGTGATGGCCTTCACCCGGTCAACGAGATCGAGCAGCTCCTCGCCGCCCGCGTGGGCGTGGCAGGTGTCCAGGCAGAACCCGACATCGTGGCCCTCGAGCGCGTCCCAGAGCCGGGCCAGCCGGTCGAGCCGGCGGGTCATGGCGTTGTCGCCGCCCGCGGTGTTCTCGATATAGATCGGCACTGGCCGCTCGACCCGCTCGAATGTCTTGCGCCAGTTCTCGAACCCGAGAGCGGGATCGTCGTCCTTCAGCACGTGCCCGCCGTGCACGATGAGCGCCTTCGCGCCGACCGCCGCCGCGGCCTCCAGGTTTTGGCTCAGATTCTTGCGGCTCGGGATGCGGATGCGGTTGTTGCTGGTGGCGACGTTGATGATGTACGGCGCGTGCACGTACACATCGATCTCGCCCCGGCTCGCGGCATCGCGCAGCGCGTCGACGTTGTCCGGCATCTGTGGCTTCTTCCAGCCCTGCGGGTCGCCGAGAAAGAACTGGGCGATGTCCGCGTCCCGCGCCTTCGCGTCGGCCAGCGGGTCCGTTCGGTCGATGTGGGCTCCGATGCGCACCATGCTCACGGCCAGAGCCTAACCCGCATACGGCGACCGGGGTGTGCAGAGAGCCGCACGGGACGGTGCCGATCCTTGGTAACCTCAACTGACATCTTCGATCCATTCACCTTGGTCCGATCCAAGCCCTCCTGTCACGCAAACGACCGTGACCGCATGAGTCCGAAGGAGGTAGCAGCGAACATGCGCCGCTACGAGTTGATGATCATTCTCGACCCCACCCTCGAGGAGCGCGTGGTAACCCCCCAGCTCGAGCAGTTCCTCGAGGTCGTGCGCAAAGACGGCGGCAGCGTGGAGAAGATCGACGTATGGGGACGGCGCCGCCTCGCCTACGACATCGAGAAGAAGTCGGAGGGCATCTACGCGGTCGTCGACCTCAACGCCGAACCTGGGACGGTCAAGGAGCTGGACCGTCAGCTCGGTCTCAACGAGGCCGTGCTGAGGACCAAGCTCATGCGTCCCGAGCGCCACTGACCCTGCAACCAAGCCGGAGCGAGCCCGATGGCAGCAGGCGACACCCAGATCACCATCGTCGGCAACCTGGTCGACGACCCGGAGCTGCGCTTCACCCCGAGCGGCCAAGCGGTCGCCCGGTTCCGCGTGGCCTCCACCCCCCGTTACCGGGACAACCAGACAGGCGAGTGGAAGGACGGCGAGAGCCTGTTCCTGACCTGCAACATCTGGCGTCAGGCGGCCGAGAACGTTGCCGAGAGCCTGCAGCGCGGTATGCGGGTCATCGTGCAGGGACGGCTGCGTCAGCGGTCGTACGAGACCCGAGACGGTGAGAAGCGCACCGTCTACGAGGTCGAGGCCGACGACGTGGGGCCGTCGCTGCGGATGGCAACCGCGAAGGTCAACAAGACCTCCCGCTCCGGTGGTGGTGGCGGATTCGGCGGCGGCAACGGTCCGGCGCCCGGCGACGATCCGTGGGCGAGCGGTTCCGCCAGCTTCGGTGGCGGAGCGCCTGCCGAGGCCGCTACCGACGAGCCACCGTTCTGACCGCCGTTACCCTGAAGACACCGAAAGTGACCATCCCCGCATCGCGCGGGGCTTCTGCCGAGGAGCACCACGATGGCCAAACCGACAGCGCGCAAGCCCAAGAAAAAGGTCTGCCTGTTCTGTCAGGAGAAGATCTCCTACGTCGACTACAAGGACACCGCCCTGCTGCGGAAGTTCATCTCCGATCGGGGCAAGATCCGGGCCCGGCGGGTGACCGGCAACTGCACCCAGCACCAGCGTGACGTCGCGAGCGCGATCAAGAACGCCCGGGAGATGGCGCTGTTGCCCTACACCAGTGCCACACGCTGAGGGAGACGCAGGGAGACCCCAGGAATGATGAAGCTGATTCTCACGCAGGAGGTCACCGGCCTCGGCGCGCCGGGTGACGTCGTCGAGGTTCGGGACGGCTACGGCCGCAACTACCTCATCCCGCGGGGGTTCGCGATGAAGTGGACCCGTGGGGCACAGAAGCAGATCGAGTCGATCAGGCGCGCCCGGTCGGTGCGGGAGGTTCGGGACCACGGTCAGGCGGAGGAGCTCGCCGCCAGGCTGCGGTCGCTGCGGGTCACCCTGCCGGCGAGGGTTGGCCGGAGCGGCCGGCTGTTCGGATCGGTAACCGCCACCGACATCGCCGACGCGGTGACAGCTGCCGGCGGCCCAGAGCTGGACAAGCGGCGCATCGAGCTGCGGAATCCGATCAAGACGGTCGGCGCGCACCAGGTCACCGTACGGCTGCACCCGGAGGTCTCCGCGACGATCGACGTCGAGATCACCGGGAGCTGAGCACTCGGCGACCCCTGACACGTACTCTCGGCCGGCCCGGTACGACGGCGACCCTCAGCGACGTTCGGCTCGTACCGGGCCGGTGACCAGCCAGGCGGAGCCGCGCGCCCGCAGTCCGAGGGTGACCAGTCGGGCAACCACCCACAGGCCGATCGCCCACCACAGCCCGGTGAGCCCGATGCCCGTGGCCAGCACTACCCATGCAGCCGGCAGGAACGCCAGCATCGCGGCCACCCCAGCGGCGGCCAGGTACGGTCCGTCCCCAGCGCCGATGAGCACCCCGTCCAGCACGAACACCACCCCCGCCAGCGGCTGCAGCACCGCCATGACCAGCAGTGCGGCGGCCAGCAGCGCCCGTACCTCCGGATCGGGGGTGAACAGCGGTACGTACGCCGGGCGGGCCACCGCGACCAGCACGCCGAGCGCGGCGCCCGCGGCGACACCCCACTCCATCATCCGGCGGGTGGCCGCACGCGCGCCGACCACGTCCGAGGCGCCCAGGTAGCGGCCGACGATCGCCTGTGCGGCGATCGCCACCGCGTCGAGCGCGAGGGCCAGGAAGGTCCAGATGGTGAACGCCACCTGGTGCGCGGCGAGCGGAGCGTCGCCGAGTCGGGTCGCCACCGCCGTGGCGACGATGAGCACGACACGCAACGTGAGTGTGCGAACGAACAACGGGATCCCCGCGGCGCCCGAAGCGAGGATCCCGGGGCCGTGCGGGCGCAGACGTGCCCCGTGCCGGCGTGCCCCGCGGATCACCACCACGAGGTAGGCGGCCGCCATGCCGGTCTGGGCGAGCACGGTGCCCAGCGCCGAGCCGGCGAGTCCCAGCCCGGCCCCGTACACCAGGCCGATGTTGAGGACCACGTTCGCCGCCGACCCAACGGCCGCCACGACCAGCGGAGTACGGGTGTCCTGCAATCCGCGCAGCACCCCTGTCGCCGCGAGCACCATGAGCATGGGGGGCATGCCGGCGAGGCTGATGCGCAGGTAGACGACCGCATGCGAGGCGACCGCCTCGGACGGCGAGAACATCCCCACCACCAGCGGCGCCGCCGGGATGCCGACGGCAAGGATTCCCAGGCCGATCGCTACGGCCAGCCAGACGCCGTCGACGCCCCCCTCGAGCGCGGCCCGCCGGTTGCCCGCGCCGAGCTGGCGGGCGACCCTGGCGGTGGTTCCGTACGCGAGGAAGACACACAGGTAGATGGCGGTCTGCAGGACGGTGCCCGCCACGCCCAGGCCGGCGAGCTGTGGCGTGCCGAGGTGTCCCACGATGGCCGAGTCGGCGAGCAGAAACAGCGGTTCGGCGACGAGCGCGCCGAACGCCGGTATGGCGAGCCGGAGGATCTCCCGGTCGTGCGGGTGCCGGAGCGGCAGGAGCGGGAGCTGGGCCATCTCGCGTCAACCCTAGACCCGCGGAACTTTTCTTTCTCCACAGGGGGTGGACGACGTCGCCGCATGTAGCGGCCGTGACGGGGGCGGGGCCGAGCGAGAATCCCCAGGCTTGTCCCCAGGTCCTACACAGCGCCCCGGCCACTCTCCACAGGGATCCCCACACCCGCTGTGCACCGCCGACTTTGCCGCATCGGCGTGGGGGCGAGAAACTGTCCGACCCAAGCGATAGATGTGAAGCGTCTCGGTCATCTGGGAGGGGGTCGGTACACCGTGAGCGTCGCCGAGATTCCGGTCCCCGAGCCGGAGTTCGAGCGCACGCCACCACACGACATCGCCGCCGAGCAGTGCGCGCTCGGGGGGATGCTGCTGTCCAAGGACGCGATCGCTGACGTCATCGAGGTCATCCGGCCCCAGGATTTCTACCGACCCGCGCACCAGGTCGTCTATGAGGCGGTCATCGATCTGTACGGGCGCGGCGAGCCCGCGGACGCGGTCACCGTTGCCGCCGAGCTGACCCGCACCGGCGAACTGGCGCGCTTGGGCGGTGCGCCGTACCTGCACACGCTGATCTCGTCGGTGCCAACCGCCGCCAACGCCGGCTACTACGCCAAGATCGTGCGGGAGCGGGCCGTCCTGCGCCGGCTGGTGGAGGCCGGCACCCGGATCGTGCAGCTCGGCTACGCCAGCGACGGGAGCGAGGTGGACGACCTCGTCGACCGGGCGCAGGCCGAGGTCTACGGCATCACCGAGCAGCGCACCGGCGATGACTACCTGCCGCTCAGCGACATCATGCCGGGTGCCCTGGACGAGATCGAGGCGATCAGCAGCCACGACGGCGCGTTGGTCGGCGTGCCGACCGGGTTCGCCGATCTCGACGCCCTCACCAACGGGCTGCACCCCGGACAGATGGTCATCATCGCGGCCAGGCCGTCTCTGGGGAAGTCGACTCTGGGTTTGGACTTCGCCCGGACCGCGACAGTCAACCACGGGTTGTCCACCGTGTTCTTCAGTCTGGAGATGAGCCGCAACGAGCTCACCATGCGGCTGCTGTCGGCCGAGGCCAAGGTGCCCCTGCACCACATGCGTTCCGGGCACATGACCGACGACGACTGGACACGTCTCGCCCGGCGGATGAGCGAGGTGGCCGAGGCGCCGCTGTTCATCGACGACTCTCCGAACATGTCGATGATGGAGATCCGGGCGAAGTGCCGCCGCCTCAAGCAGCGACACGACCTGCGCCTGGTCGTCGTCGACTATTTGCAGTTGATGAGCTCTCCGCGGCGGGTGGAGAGCCGGCAGCAGGAGGTATCGGAGCTCTCCCGTTCCCTCAAGCTGCTCGCCAAGGAGTTGGACGTGCCGGTCATCGCGATCTCCCAGCTCAACCGCGGCCCTGAGCAGCGCACCGACAAGAAGCCCCAGCTCGCCGACCTTCGCGAATCAGGCTCGATCGAGCAGGATTCGGACGTGGTGATCCTGCTGTACCGGGAGGACGCCTTCGAGAGGGAGTCCCCCCGGGCCGGCGAGGCCGACCTGATCGTCGCCAAGCACCGCAACGGACCGACCGCCACCGTCACCGTCGCGTTCCAGGGTCACTACAGTCGCTTCGTCGACATGGCACCCAGCCTGTAGGCGGTTGCTCACTCGCGCGGCCGGCGGGTACGGCGCCCGTACGACCAGGCCGTCACGGCGAGCGTGACCCCCCAGACCAGGAACAGCGGGGAGTAGAACAGCAGGTCCCAGTACGCCCACCGGTGCACGTCGGCAGCTGTCGCCCCCGCCCCGTAGGTCGGCTTCACCCCGGTCAGCAAGAGGACGTCGCTGACAAACCCCAGGACGCCGCGCGGGACCAGCAGCGTGCAGCCGAACCAGGCCGGCACGAGCAGCATCCACCGGGGGAAAGCCCGCCCCCACGGCCGAACCATCGCCAGCGTGATCGCCACACCGGCGACCGCCAGCGCGGCGGTGCCCCACAGGCCGAAGGCGACGAACCAGGGGTTGGCGGTGATCTCGTCATTGGAAGTCAGGCTTACCGTGTCGAGAAGCCCGGTGCCTCCCGCGCCCCAGTACGCCTTCAGCGCCGCGTATCCGAGAGCCGCCACGCACGCCGCGTAGGGCGGGGTCGCCCAACGCCGCCACACGATCCTCGCCTGCACGATTTGCTCCTCTGCGTCGCCTGACATCCACGGTCCCGTGGGTGTGGCGGCGATGCCTCCCGCGCGCGGGCGGTTGTCCTCCCCCGCGGGAGGGAACCGCGTCTCGCGCCCACGGGGGAGGCTCCCACCAGGGAGTTCTGTCAGGATCGAGGTGTGTCCGCTGCCTTCGGCTGCATCGTCGGCCCACTGGCCAGCCCCGCCACCGTGCGGCGATGGGTCTACCTGATCCTGGGCGGCGTCGTGCTGTTCCCCTATCTGCTGGCCGACGCGGTAATGGTGACGGTGCTCCGGGTCGACGGGTTGAGCGTCTGGTCCGGCCTCCTCACGGTGGTCTTCGTCGTTGTGCTGCCGGCGCTGACCGCGTTCATCCCGGTCGTCCGCATGCTGGCGGGTACCGCGGCGAAGGCGCTGCTGGGCGGCCCGATCGCCGGGCATCCCATCGACGAGGCCCGCACCTGGTCGAACCGCTGGCGCACCGCCGCCTGGTTCCTGGTGCACCTCGTGGCCGGCTTCACGGTCGCGATCCTGACCATGATCGTGCTGACCGACCTCGTCATTTCGTTCATGATCCCGTTCGTCGGGGCGGGTGGCGCCTCTCCGGAGCTCGGGATCACCTCTCCGGGGCTCGGCCTCTGGCAGTGGCCGACGCAACCCGGATGGCGCAGCGCGTGGACGCCGTTGGCGGGCACGGCGGTCCTTGTCGCGCTCGTCTACCTGGTCGCCGGCCTGGGTACGCTGCTGTCCAGGCTGGCGCCGGTCCTGCTCGGGCCGTCGTCGGCGGAGCGGCTCGCGGAGCTTGAGCGCCGCGCCGGTGAGCTGGCGGAGCGCAACCGGTTGGCCCGGGAGCTGCACGACTCGGTGGGTCACGCGCTGAGCGTCGTCACGCTGCAGGCGGGTGCGGCGAACCGGGTCCTGCCGGACGACCCGGATTTCGTACGCCGCGCTCTGGACGCGATCGGCGAATCCGCCCGGACCGCGCTGGAGGACCTCGACCACGTGCTCGGCCTGCTCCGGGAGGACGAGGCAGCTCGGCCGGCGCCGCAGCCGACGCTGCGCGACCTGGACCGGTTGCTGGGTACCGCCCGGTCGGCCGGCGCCGAGGTGGACCTCGAGGTGGTGGGCGCCGTCGAGCAGATCCCGCGGGCGCTCTCCCGGGAGGCCTACCGGATCGTGCAGGAAGGCCTGACCAACGCCGTGCGGCACGCCGGTAGAGTCCCGGTGACGCTGCGGATCACGGCACGAGACGATCGGCTGGAGCTGGAGATGACCAACCCGCTCGGCACCGCGGGGCGCACGGCGGAGGCGGGGAGCTCCCGGGGCGGGCGTGGCCTGCGCGGCGTCGAGGAACGCGTCGCCGTCCTGCGCGGGCAGATGAGCGCCGGGCCCGACCGCGGATGCTGGCGGGTTGCGGTCCAGCTGCCGCTGCGGCCGGCGCCATGACCGAACGCCACCGCGGCGATCCGGCGGCCGTCCGGATCCTGCTCGTCGACGACGAGAACCTGGTCCGTACCGGGCTACGCGCGATCATCGACGCCGAACCCGACCTTGCGGTCGTGGGCGAGGCGGAGGACGGCGCCGAGGTGGTGCCGGCCGTGCGGCGGACGGGGCCGGACGTCGTACTGATGGACGTGCGGATGCCTGCCGTCGACGGGATCCGGGCGACCCAGCTCGTACTGGAGAGGGTCCCGGATCCGCCCCGGATCCTCGTCGTCACAACGTTCGAGAACGACGAGTACGTCTACGGTGCGCTGCGCGCGGGCGCCGCCGGGTTCCTGCTCAAACGGGCCCGACCCGAGCAGATCGTGCAGGCGATCCGCGTCGTCGCCCACGGCGAGTCGTTGTTGTTTCCCACCGCCATCCGCGACCTCGCCGAGCGGTACGGGGGCGGTCGGGAGCGGGACGCGCTGGCGCGCGCCGGCCTCACCGATCGCGAGTCCGAGGTGCTGCGGCTGATGGCCAGGGGCCTGTCGAACTCCGAGATCGCCGGGCAGCTCGTCGTCAGCCTGGAGACCGTCAAGACCCACGTCGGTAACGTGTTGACGAAACTCGGGGCACGCGACCGCACCCAGGCGGTCATCGTCGCGTACGAGTCGGGGTTCATCCCACTTCGCTGACCGGGAGCGTGAGGCTGGTGCAGCCGGATCCGCGCCGCATCCGCGCCGTCGCGCGGCGGCTGCGCCACGAGCAAGGGCCGTTTCGGGCCAAGCCCCGGCTGTCGCCGCTCGACGAGCTGATCGTGACCGTGCTGTCGCAGCACACCTCCGACGCCAACACCGACCGTGCCTTCGCTCGGCTGAAGCAGCGCTTCCCGAGCTGGGAAGAGGTGCTCCACGCGCCCACGGAGGAGGTGGCCGACGCGATCCGCCCCGGCGGCCTGGCCGCCCAGAAGGCCCCCCGCATCCAGCGGATCCTTGCCGCGATCGAGAACCGTGAGGGCGTCCTCGACCTCGCACGTCTCGACGAACTCGAAGACGCGGAGGTCGAGGACTACCTCACCTCGCTGCCGGGAGTCGGGCCGAAGACCGCGGCCTGCGTTCTCGTCTTCTCCTTGGGGCGCGCCGCGTTCCCGGTGGACACCCACGTACACCGCCTGGTGCGGAGGCTCGGCTGGGCACCCGAGGGTGCAACCGCGGAGCAGGTGCATCGGGTCGTCGGCCCGCGGGTGCCGGCCGACATCCGCTACGACCTCCACATGGCCCTGATCACACACGGGCGGCAGGTGTGCCGGGCACAGCAGCCCCGCTGCGGCGGCTGCGTGCTGGTGGACCTGTGCCCCACCGGTTCCGGCAGGTGATCGGCGGACGAAGGCTATCGCTGCAGGACGGCCTCGGCATCGACCGTCAGGTCGATCCGGTCGCCGACGACGACACCGCCGCCCTCGATCGGGATGTTGAAGTCCATCCCGAAGTCCTGGCGGTTGATCCGGCCGGTGGCCGACAGGCCGAGGCGCTGCCCGCCCCACGGGTCGGGGTGCACTCCACCCCACTCGACGGTGAGGGTGACCGGGCGGGTGACGCCGCGGATCGTGAGCTCGCCGTCGACCTCGTAGTCCTCGCCGTTGCGGCGGATGCCGGTGGACGCGTACGTCATCGTCGGGTGGTTCTCCACGTCGAAGAAGTCCGGGGAACGCAGGTGGTTGTCGCGGTCCTCGGCGCGGGTGTCCACCGATGCCATCTCGATGGTGGCCCGGGCGGACGACTCCTGAAGGTTCTCAGCGATGTTGATCTCGCCGTCGACCTTGGAGAAACGGCCCCGCACCTTGCTCACCATGAGGTGGCGAACGGAGAAACCGACCTCGGTGTGCGTCGGGTCGATGGTCCAGGTGCCAGGGACGAGGCCGGGCAGTTCGGTGGCAGTGGACGACATGAACGTCGCTCCTTTCACTCTGTCGGACGTTGCAACCCGCTCCCGACCGCACGTAACTTAGTTTATCCTTCAACTATTCCTAGACTGGTCACATGACCCGGTGGCTCGACGACGATCAGCAGCTGGCCTGGCGCGCCTACCTGCGAGGCAACGCCCGGCTCGGCGAACGGCTCGACCGCGATCTGCATGACCGGCACGGGTTATCGGTCGCCGACTACGAGATCCTGGTGATCCTGTCCGAGTCCGAGGACGGTCGGCTGCGCATGACGGTGCTGGCCGACTCCGTCCTGTTCTCAAAGAGCCGCATCTCGCACGCCGTCGCGCGCCTGGAGCGGGCCGGCCTGGTTCGCCGGGAGAGCTGCCCGGAGGACAAACGGGGGATCTTCGCGGTCCTCACCGAGGAGGGGTACCGGCGGCTGGCCGAGGCCGCACGTACCCACGTCGCGGGCGTGCGCGACTACTTCGTCGACGTGATCTCGCCGGGCGAGCTGCAGACGATTGGCCGTGCCTTTGCCGAGGTGGACCGCCGGATCCGCGAGCAGACCGGCGAACCGAACGCCGAAACCGGGCCAGACGACGACATCTAGGGCGCGGGCCTTTGTCCCGCTTCGCCTCTCACGCCCCAGATCCCCACAACACGCCCAGGGCCCATAGACCACATTAGTAACATCTGTATCAACAGAAACACCCAACACAGCCGTCACTGTCTTGACAGGTTCTGACGAAGATCTTTTTCGTGTACCGGTGGTTCCTTTCCAGCTAGACACGTGAGGAAAGGAGCTCATCGTGAGGGGGGACGTGTCGCCTTTGGGTCCGCCGATGGCCCGACGACGGCTGCTGGCGGGCGCGACCGCAGTCACCGGTGGGATGCTGCTCGGGGTTGCCGGCTGGGCGCCCGGCACAGCGGTCGCGGCGGCGCGACCGCTCGTCCACGACCGTTCGACCTGGCGGGCCCGGCGGCCGAAACGCCGGGCCGTGGTCCTCGACCGAGCGCCGGACCGCATCGTGATCCACCACTCGGCGACGCCGAACTCCAGCGACTACTCGCTGAAGCACGCCTATCGTCTGTCTCGGGCGATCCAGGACTACCACATGGACCGCAACGGCTGGGACGACATCGGACAGCAGCTCACGGTGAGCCGCGGTGGCCACATCCTGGAGGGCCGCAACGGCTCCCTCAAGGCGATCAGCAGGGGCCGACACATCGTGGGGGCGCAGACCGCCTCCCATAACACCCACACCATCGGCATCGAGAACGAGGGGCTCTACACCTCCGCCCGGGTGCCGGTCCGGCTCTTCGACGCGCTCGTGGAGCTGTGTGCGTGGCTCTGCACGGTGTACGACCTCGACCCGCGCCGCGCGATCGTCGGCCACCGGGACCTGAACGCCACCGCGTGCCCCGGCGACGCCTTCTACCGGCGGCTCCCGGAGCTGCGTCGCCACGTCGCGCGGGCCATGGGACTGCGGACGCGAATGGATTCCCCGCCGCTGCCGCCGCACGTCACGCCGCACCCCGGGGCCACCGCGCCATTCGACCACGGCCCGGCGCTCGGCCCGGGGGAAAGTGGCTGATCTGTCGGCGAGCTCAGCCGCCGAGCTGGCGCCGTACCTCGGCCGCGACGCGGCCACCGTCGGCCCGACCGGCGGTACGGGGCGTGAGCACCCGCATCACCTGGCCCATGCCCTTCGGGTCGCCCACGCCCGTCTCGGCGATGGCCGCGGTCACCAGCTCCCGCAGCTCGTCGTCGCCGAGCTGGGCGGGAAGGTACTCGCCGAGCACCGTTCCCTCGGCTCGCTCCTGCTCGGCCTGTTCCGGCCGACCCCCCGACTCGAACGCCTCGGCCGCTTCGCGTCGCTTCTTGGCCTCCCGGCCGAGGACCTTGATCACGTCGTCGTCGGACAGGTCCCGGGCCTGCTTGCCGGCGACCTCCTCGTTCCTGATGGCGGCGAGGGCGAGGCGAAGCGTACGGGTGCGGAGCCCGTCGCGGGACTTGATCGCGGCACTGAGGTCACGTTGCAGCCTGTCCTTGAGATCTCCCACCCCCCAATTATCGCCGGTCGCCTCGCGGCCCGCGGGACCAACGCGTACAGGCGGTCTGGCACCATAAACCGGTGGACCTGCGCTACGCAGTACCGTTGGGGATGGCAGCCGCCGCGACGGCGACGCTCGGTTACGCGGCCGGGGTTGAGCTGCGGTGGTTCCGGCTGCGCCGCTACGAGGTGCCCGTGCTTCCCCAGGGGCGGCGGCCGGTGCGGATTCTGCACATCTCCGATGCTCACCTGACGCCATCCCAGCGGCGCAAGATGGCGTGGCTCCGCGCGCTGGACGCGACCTCCCCCGATCTTGTCGTCAACACGGGCGACTCGATCGCGCACGAGGATGCGGTGCCGGCGTTCCTGTCCGCGCTCGGACCGCTGCTGGACCGACCCGGAGTATTCGTCTTCGGGTCGAACGACTACTACGCGCCGCAGCTCAAGAACCCCTTCCGCTATCTCTGGCAGTCCGGCAGGCTGGGGGAGCCGCCGCGGGGGATGCTGCGGCTGCCCTGGGGGGACTTGCGCAGCAGGATGACCGCTGCCGGCTGGCTCGACGCCACACACCGCCGCCATCGTCTGCGGGTGGGTGACATCGACGTCGAGGTCACGGGCGTCGACGACTCACACATCGGACTCGACAGATACGACACGGTGGCCGGGCCGGTCGACTCCGGCGCCGACGTGCACATCGGGATGATGCACTCACCGGAGCCGGCCAACCTCGACGCCTTCGCCGCCGACGGCTACGAGCTGCTGCTTGCCGGGCACACGCACGGCGGCCAGGTGTGCGTGCCCGGGTACGGCGCCGTCATCACCAACTGCGGGATCGACCGCGCTCGGGCCAGGGGATTGCACCGGCACAACGGTGCCTGGCTGCACGTGTCCGCGGGTCTGGGTACGTCGCCGTACGCACCCATCCGATTCGCCTGCCCGCCCGAGGCAACCTTGCTCACACTCCTACCGCGGGTTCGGTAGACTTCCTCGAGCACGGCGGGGTGTGGCGCAGCTTGGCAGCGCGCTTCGTTCGGGACGAAGAGGCCGCCGGTTCAAATCCGGCCACCCCGACCAGACGTAGCAGGTGAGGGCCCGATTGCTGGACACGGCGATCGGGCCCTTGGTCATTTGTCAGCGATTTGTCACCAGGATTGAACCCCGCAACGCGGTCTCGTTTGTCACTACGCGGTCTTTCGCGGCACCCCGCGGTCATCGTTCGGCACCCCGAGAAGCCGGAGCGGCTCGGCTACGCTGGGGCCATGTACATGGCACCTCGGACCTTCACGGCGGCCGTCCACCGGGAGGAGGACTGGTACGTCGCTCAGTGCTTGGAGGTCGATGTCGCCAGCCAGGGCCGCACCGTCGATGAGGCGGTGAGCAACCTCGCCGAGGCGGTTGAGCTGTACCTGGAAGAGACCGACGACCCGCAGCTCACCGACACACCCCTGGTGAAGGCGTTCCAGGTGCCCGGGGCCGCGTGAGCCCGCCGCTGGCCGATCTGCCCGTCCGGAAGGTCACGCGCGTCCTGGAGTCGCTGGGCTTTGCGTACGTGCGCACGAAGGGCAGTCACGCCGTCTACCGTCATCCGGGCGGGAGGGTGGCCGTGGTCCCGCTTCATGGCGTGGTCAAGCGCGGGACTCTCGGCTCGATCCTCCGTCAGGCCGGCGTGGCTCCTGCCGAGTTCCTGGAGCTGCTGGACTAAACCAACGCGGTCTTGAGCGCCCGCGTCGCGGTCATCGGTCGGCACGCCGAGAAGCTGGAACAGCTCGGGGTTGGGATGCGGTACAAGTCGCCGATGCGGATGACGCGGCAAGAGAACTTGCGGATGCGGGCGAGCTTGTACGCGTTGGTGCGGCCGATACCGAGGCCACGGACGGCGGCCATCAGATCCACAGTGGGTTGCAGGTCATCGACGGTGAATCGGGTCATGCTGTCCTCGCGGGTGGTGGGTCATGTCTCTTGCCGTGGGTTGGGCATGGGTTGGGTAGGTAGCCGCGCGAGCCTCAGCCCAGGTCCGGCCAAGGCTGCGGCCTACTGGCCGGACAGGTGGCCTCGGACAGGTGGGTTGGTGACCGCCGAGGCCGGACAAGGAGTGGCAAGGTCGGACAGCCTGGCCAGTGGCGGTTAGTCTGCGGCCCGGGCATAACCTCTGGTAATCGCACTCGCAAGGTTCCGCTCACCCGCGCCTCGCTTGTCGACGGGACGTTACAATTCGGCCACTTTGTGTGCCACATTGTTCGGTTGTACGTCTTCTGCCCGATATCAGGTCGAGACAGGTATCCCCGCCCGTCCATCAGGGCCGTACACGGGGCGTACACGGTGTGGCCGGCGGACTGGTGATTGTCTTCTGATGAAAGCGAGGCAATTGTGCTTGTTGACGACGTTTTCACATGGCTCGCTGCTCAACCGAAGTGGCAGCGCGATCTGGCGCGGCGCCTCGCAGGTGGATCTCGACGCGGCGGAGTTCGACGAAGCCCTGGCGATGGTTAAGGCCCAGCACGGGATCCTGGTTGATCGTCCAGCCCCGGCTCCAGAGCCGATCAAGAGGGAGGACCTTGCTGCGGGGGCGGGCGAGGGCGTAGCTCGCCTGCTTACCCTCGGCGGCCTGCAGGAAGTTGGGCTGGTCCATGAGCGCGAGGAGCTGAGCTTTGCGCCGACCGGCATGACGGTCATATACGGGCAGAACGGCACCGGCAAGAGCAGCTACGTGCGCGCCGTCAAGAAGCTGTGCCGCACTGTGGATCGGGACTGTCGCGTCCGCAGCAGCATCTATGACGCGTCAAGCGGCGGCGTACCGCCGACCGCGAGAATCAAGGTCGACCTGGATGGGGAGATCACGGAGCAGCGCACGACGCTCAACGCTTCCCCCGCGGTACGGCTCCCCGGCATCAGTGTCTTCGATTCGGTCTGCGCCGAACTCTACGTTGACGCTGAGAACGCCGTACGGTACATCCCGACAGAGCTGCGGCTCCTCACGCGGCTTGCGGTGTTACAGGATCGGATGCGACACGCCCTCGCAGAGGAGCGGAACACGCTAGAGAACGCACGACCTTTTCTTGAGCGGTATCCGTCCACGACGCAGGTCGGTCGGGCCCTTGCACAGCTGACCGGCAACAGCGCCGATCCCGATCTTGCTGAGTTGGCCACGCTGACAGATGCCGAGATGGAGCGGCTCACTGAACTGCGTGCTCACGTCGCGACGGCAACGACTTCCACTGCACGCGATGACGCGGCAGCTGTACGACGCGAGGTAGCCGAGGCCGAAGCGCTCGCTGACATGCTGACGGACTTGCGGGCTCGTGTGGACGAAGAAGCCGCCGCGCGACTGCGCACTGCTGCTAGTGAAGTCACGGCTGCGCGAGAAGCAGTGCGGCTGGCCGCGCAAGGACTTCACGGACCCATACTTGGGGTCGGCACCGATCCCTGGCGGCTGCTCTGGGGGGCGGCTCGGACCTTCATCGAGGGTCAGGGCGGGCAGTTCCCACCCGGGGCTGGTCAGCCCTGTCCGCTGTGTCTTCAGGCGGTGACCGACGATGCCGCAACACGCATGGCGCACTTCGATGCACATGTCTCCGGTGCCGTTCAGGCCGCCGCGAACGCGGCCGATGAGACGCTGGCCGAAGCGCTCGAGGCCAGCGCACCTCGCCGCGCGGATGCCGTACGGACCCCGCTGCTGCTAGCGCTGCGGGAACGCGAACCCGCGCTTGCGGCGCAAGTGGACGAGGCGATCGACGACATTATGCGCCACATGACCGCGATGACAGCGAGCCCGGATGAGGCGACCGCAGCGCACATCGACGTCACGCCTGCCGTTACGGCGCTCATGGCATGGGCCTCCGGTAGATCCAGCCACGCCGAAGCCCTCAGCGTGAGCGAGAATCCAGAAGAACTCGCTCGCCTGAGGGCGGAGCTCGCAGAGTTCGAGGCTCGTGACAGCCTTGGCGCCGATCTGTCCGTCTTCAACACCTGGCGTGAGCGACTTTGCTTGATCGCGGCGCTGGACCGTACTCACACCGCCCTTGCAACGAACCGCATCACCACGGCGCAGCGCGAACTGGCAGAGAACCAGGTCGGCAAAGCGCTCGACGCCGCCCTCGCCGAGGAACTCGCCAAGCTGTCCTGTACGCTGCCCGTCCGGCTCATCACCCGGACCGCCAGGGCCGAGACCAGTGTTGCAGTGCGGCTGCTGACCCACGATCCGGCTCCCGTGTCCGAGATCGCTTCGGAAGGTGAACAGCGCTCGCTCGCTCTGGCCTTCTTTTTTGCGGAGCTTGCCATAGCGAAGGACAACGGCAGCATTATTCTTGATGACCCGGTCTCGTCATTGGACGACGAGCGGCGCGGCTACATCGCCGACCGGCTGGTCGCCGAGGCGGAGCACCGACAAGTGATCGTGTTCACCCATGACCTGCCGTTCTTGTTTGACCTCGAAGCCCAAGCCAAAGCTCACAGAGTATCGCTGGCGGTACACGGGATGTGGCGAGAGGGAGACATCGTCGGGCGCATCGACGAAGATCCGCCGTTCAAGGCCATGAAGCTCAAGGCCCGAATCGGCAAGCTCAAGGAACGGGTGGCTCAGTGGGACGCCGAGCCGCGGCCGGCAAACCAAGACGAGGCATGGCACCGGGTAACGGCTTTCTACTCGGATCTACGAACCACTTGGGAGCGGGCCGTGGAGGAAAGACTGTTCCAAGGCGTTGTGCAACGCTTCCAGCGCTCCGTGAAGACCCAGTCGCTGAAGGACGTTAAGGTCACTCCCGAACTCATCGAGCAGATCAACACAGGTATGAGCCGTACATCGACATTCGTTCACGATGAACCTGTTGGTGGCGCGGTGCCGTTGCCTGGACGCACCCAACTTGCCGCCGACCTTGAAATGTTGGTCAAGTTCGCTGAGCAGGCGCCTCCGAAGTCGTAGCAGTGCGCCCAGCGCTGTGGGAGAGTCCGGCGCAAGTAGCCAGGTGCCTGGGGGAGTCCTACCTGGCTGCCTACACGCGGGCGGTGATCTGGGTGGTGCGCCTGGGGTCAAAGTCGCCAATCTAATGTTGGTGGGACGTTTGGGTCGCGCCGACGGGTCCTCTCGCGACATGCGGCGCCGTCAATCCGTCCGCAGCAATACGTCAGAGGTCGTCAAGGACGGGTTCACGGAAATGCGCTGGGGCGCGATACTCGTGAATGTCCAGTGTGTGGGAGTTAAGAAGGCGCGGATGGACAGGGTCTCACGAGAGCGTGGCCGGCGACCGGCCACCGCGACCGCTTTGCCGTTGCAGGACTGTGTCGAGGACTTCTTGGAGGCCTACGACGGATCAATGCTTCCGTGGATCAAGCCTGCGGGGGCTCCTTCTGCGTTTGAGTGTGACCGGGTCTTGTTCGGTCACGGAGATAACGCCTTTGAGGTCGCGCTGGCGCACATCGCCGTTGACGGCGAGCGGCCGCGATCCGAGGATGTGCGTGGCCTGTGGAAGAAGCGGCAGGCGAACAGGCCCAGCCCCGTTCTGCTCGTCGTCATTTACCGCGATCGTGACGGTCGGCCGTGTGCGGCCGTGGTCGGTACGTCCGGTGACCCGTCCCCGACGATCGGGCTCTCGGTAGGGCAGGTCGCCCGGATCGCTCGTGCGGGCCTGGGTGAGCCGGACAGGCACGCGGCGGCACGGACCATCGATCGACTGCTGGCCGGGCTGAGGGATCAGCTCACTCCCGGGCTGGTCAATTCCGGTCTGTTCGCTTCCCATGAGCTGCGTACCGGTGTTCCCGAGCGTCCCGATTGGGAGAGCGCGCGGGACGCCGCCCGGCCGCTGCTCGGGTTTCGTGGGATGCCGCTGATCCAGGCGTTGGGTTACGACACCAGTTCGCGCGGGTCCGGGGCACTGCTGCTCGCGCACCAGGGCAACAACCGAGCGATCGCGGTCCTGCTCGATGCGACGGAGGTGTTCGATCGGCCAAGCGCCCGGTTCGGCGCGATAAGCCCGGTGGCGCACGGGCTCGCGCTCGCCGGCCGAGAGGGCCTGCCCTGGCTCGTCGTGCTCCGCGACACGCAGCTGCGCCTGTATCCCGCGAGGCCGGATGTGGGTGTGGGCCGCAAGGGTCAGGCGGAGACGTACACAGAGCTGGACCTGACCCTGTTGTCCGACGATGAGGCCGCCTACCTCACGTTGCTGTTCGCCCCGGACGCGCTTGCCCCCGGTGGCGCTGTCGACCAGATTCTCGCTTCGTCGCAGAACTTCGCGGCCGACCTGGGCCGGCGACTGCGTGAGCGCATCTACGACGATGTCGTGCCGAGCTTGGCGCTTGCGGTCGCGGCCAGGATGCATCCCTCCAGCGAGGAGGAACTCACCGATGCCTATCGCCGGACCCTGCTGATTCTGTTCCGGCTGCTGTTCCTTGCGTACGCGGAGGATCGGGGCCTGCTGCCGTACGGACGAAATCCCCGCTACGACCGGCATGCGATCAAGACACTCGCCCGGGAGTTCGCCGACGAGCCCAACCAAGAGTTCGACGCATACGCCACCAGCCTGTGGGATGACATGCAAGTGGTGTGGAGCGCCGTCGATGAGGGTAATCGCGGGTGGGACGTACCGGCCTACGACGGTGGCCTGTTCTCCAGCGACCCGGACACCCGTCCGTCCGGGGTGGCACTCGCGGACATGCGGCTGACTGACGCGGAGTTCGGCCCGGCTCTACGCGCCCTGCTCGTGGACGTCGATGAGGACGGCACGCAAGGGCCTGTGGACTTCCGCAGCCTGACGGTCCGCGAGTTCGGGACCATCTACGAGGGACTCCTCGAATCTAGCCTGTCCATCGCCCCGGCCGACCTGACACGTGACAAGGGCGGTACGTACGTCCCCGCCGCGCCCGGCTCAGAGGTCATCGTGCCGGCCGGGCGAGTATACATCCACGACAGGAGCGGGGCGCGTAAGAGCACCGGCTCATACTTCACAAAACAGTTCGCCGTGGCGCACTTGCTCGACGCTGCCCTCGAACCCGCGCTCGACGCGCATCTGGCCCGCGTTAAGGAGCTGCTGGACGCCGGGGACGACGCGTCCGCGTCCGAGGCGTTCTTTGACTTTCGGGTCGCCGACCTGGCGATGGGGTCGGGGCACTTCCTTGTCGCGGCAATCGACCGGATCGAAGCCAAGTTCACCGCCCTCCTTCCGGGGTTCCGCAGCTGATGTAGTGGGATAGTCCGCGAGTTCGCGGGTTGACGTGCGGGAACGTGCCGTTGGCTGTTGTGACGGCGTGTATCTAGGGGTTGGGGTTCGCTTTGGTCAGTGGCTCGCTGGGCTGAGCTGG